>JANYBN010000008.1 GCA_025360785.1 Geobacter sp. | reverse complement strand
CACAACCTGGTTGTAGTGGATGGCGAAACCGTGAGCAAAAGCAAGAGTCGCCCCTTTTTTGAGCTTCGGCGCGATTTCGTCACGGTAGAGCGTCGATTGGAATTCATCAGGTGTCAGGATCATTACCAGATCGGCAGAGGCAACAGCTTCGGCAACAGTCGCCACTTTGAGACCGGCATTCTTCGCCTTTACAGCGGAGGCAGAACCCTTCCGCAGCGCTACGGTTACATCAACGCCGGAATCCTTGAGGTTGCAGGCATGGGCATGTCCCTGGGAACCGTAACCGACAATAGTAACTTTTTTCTTCTTAATCAATTTGAGATCACAATCACGATCGTAATAAACGTTCATGCTGGTACATCCTCCACACAAAATTTATCCGGCTAACCGGTCGAACTTATACATAAAATGAACGATATAAATACTACATTCAACTGGTGCTGTCAACGTAAATAGCTGTTTTAACCTCGGTCGCAGGAGAAGTCTTTTCTCTTAAACGGAAAAAGCCGCCCGTTTCCGGGCGGCTTGAACAGTAACGAAACAACTACTGAACTACTACCCGTTCCACCCCTTGGCGCCACGACCGATAGCTACGGAACCGGTGCGCACGACTTCCTTCAAGCCCAGCGGCCTCAGAAGTTCCAAAATCGCATCAATTTTGAGCGGATTTCCGGTCGCCTCAACTGTATATGATTTCGGGGTAACATCAATTATTTTTGCTCTGAAAATATCGACAATTCTCAGCACTTCGGCACGGCTGTCATCCTCTGCGGAGACCTTTATCAGTGCCAATTCGCGCTCTATAGCACTTCCGTCAGAAAAATCAAGTACCTTGAGTACGTCGATCAATTTGTTGAGCTGTTTGTTTATCTGCTCAAGGATTTGGGCGTCACCACGGGTAACGATAGTCATTCGTGACAGCCCATCTTCATTGGTGGGGGCTACCGATAAAGACTCGATATTGAACCCGCGACCGGAAAAAAGCGTTGCGATACGGGATAGTACTCCGAAATCGTTTTCTACTATGACAGATATTGTGTGTTGCATAGTAATTTCCTCTCTTTAGTCATTTACGACTTAAGTCTTAATATGATCAGAGCAAACCTGAACTGCATTAGAACGCAGATGACGCGGATTGAGCGGATCTACGCAGATTTTAGAAACTGATTTATGTCTTGGTTCATCCGTGTAAATCCGCTTAAATCAGATTTGATCTGCGTTCCATTGCCCTTGGTTTTTTTGGTTCCGGATGCGATGGATCAGGCGTTAAGTACCATTTCATTAAGCGATGCACCGGCTGGAACCATCGGCAGCACTTTTTCCTCGCGGGCAATCTTGAATTCCATGATTACCGGTCCCTTCTCCTTGAAACCCTGCTTGATAACTGACTCGACGTCGCCCGGTTTTGTCGCCAGAAAACCCTTGGCTCCATAGGCGTCCGCCAGTTTGATGTAGTCGATCGGCAGTTCCATGCAGGTGGAAGAGTAACGCTTGTCGAAGAACAGTTCCTGCCACTGCCGCACCATGCCGAGAAAATTGTTGTTAAGAATGACTATTTTGACCGAAAGCTTGTTCTGTACCAGTGTCGCCATCTCCTGGATATTCATCTGGATACCGCCGTCACCGCAGATTGTAATGACCTGGCGATTCGGAAAAGCGGCCTGGGCACCCATTGCTGCAGGCAGACCGAAACCCATCGTACCGAGACCGCCAGAGGTGAGCAGTGTCCGTGGCTTGTTGAATTTGAAAAACTGGGCCGTCCACATCTGGTGCTGGCCTACATCAGTTGAGATGATGGCATCGTCATCGGATAATTCGCGCAGTTTCTGGATAACAAACTGCGGCTTGATGATCGTGCTGCTCTGCTTGTAGCCGAGGGGGTGTTTCTCCTTCCAGCCGGCAATATCCGCAAGCCATGGCGCCAGGTCCGCCGTAAATCCGGTAAGTTTGTCTTTGCTCTTGTCGGCCTGGACTATCATCTTGCCCAATACATCCTTGACGTCACCAACAATCGGCAGATCAACGCGAACATTCTTCTTGATCGATGTCGGATCAACATCGATGTGAATGATTTTTGCGTGCGGAGCAAAAGTCGAGAGTTTGCCGGTGACACGATCATCAAAACGTGCCCCGACGGCAATGATCAGGTCGCTGTTGGTCATCGCCATATTGGCGCAGTATGCGCCGTGCATGCCAAGCATGCCGAGTGAAAGGTCGTCACTCTCAGGGAACGACCCGAGCCCCATCAAGGTCGTGGTGACAGGTAGAGACAGCTTGCGCGCCAATGTAGTTAACGGTTCTGCCGCATCGCCAAGCACTGCGCCTCCGCCGACATACATGACCGGGCGGCTGGAGTCGAGAATCATCGCGACCGCTTTTTCCACCTGGCGGGGATGGCCGGAAAGATTGGGCTTGTAGCCGCGGATGTCTACCGTTTCAGGGTAATGAAATTCACCCATAGCCATCTGCACATCCTTGGGAAAATCTACCAGAACCGGTCCGGGTCGTCCGCTACGGGCGATATAAAACGCCTTCTTCATGGTCAGGGCGATATCCTTGACATCACGGATCAGAAAGCTGTGCTTGGTGCAGGGGCGAGTAATGCCGATTATATCGACCTCCTGGAAAGCATCGTTTCCGATCAGCGCCGTCGGCACCTGACCGGTAATGATAACCATCGGGATCGAATCCATGTAGGCGGTTGCTATGCCGGTGACGGTATTAGTCGCGCCGGGACCTGAGGTTGCGATTGCAACTCCTACCCTGCCGGTGGCGCGGGCGTAGCCGTCGGCCGCATGGGTGCCGGCCTGCTCGTGTCGCGGCAGGATGTGGTGGATATCTTTAAAACTGTAGATCTCGTCATACAGATTGATGACGGTACCGCCGGGATAACCGAAAACGGTGTCTACGCCCTCTTTTTTCAAACATTCCAACATTATTCGTGCGCCGTTCATTTTCATTATATAACCTCTTTTCTTGCTGTAATTTAATCTGCAGTTGTAATCGCACCGGTATGAGCCGACGTAACCACCTTGGCGTAGCGTGCCAGCCACCCCCCTTTGATCTTCGGTTCCGGCGCTTTCCATGCTGCCCGGCGGGTGGCAAGAGTCGCCTCGTCTACCAGCAGTTCCAGGCGTCGGTTCGGGATGTCGAGCAGAATCCTGTCGCCATCCTTTACCAGGGCGATCGGCCCACCTTCGGCTGCCTCGGGTGAAATGTGACCGATGCAGGGACCGCGGGTACCTCCGGAAAAGCGGCCATCGGTAATCAGCGCGACGCTGTCGCCCAGACCCATCCCCATGATGGCAGCTGTCGGGGCCAGCATTTCACGCATGCCGGGGCCCCCTTTAGGACCTTCATAGCGAATGACGATGCAATCACCGGATTTGATCTTTCCTTCCATGATGGCCGCCATCGCCAGTTCCTCAGCATCGAAACAGCGGGCCGTACCTTCAAAGTTCATCATCGCGTCGGAAACACCCGACTGCTTGACGACGGCCCCTTTGGGAGCGATATTTCCGGACAGGATGGCGATGCCACCCTCCTTCTTTATCGGATTCCCAAGCGGGCGGATAACCTCCTCGTCCACATTCTGTATGCTCTCGGCCAGTTGATGCGTGGTGAGGCCGAACAGTGTGGGCGTATCTTTGATTTTGTCTCCAAGCTGTTTCATAACACCGCTGACGCCTCCGGCGATGTCGAGATCTTCCATAAAATGCTCACCGGCCGGATTCATCGAGGCCAGCTGCGGCGTATCTTTTCCGAGTTCGTCAAACAGCTCCAGCGGCAGGTCTACACCTGCTTCGTGGGCAATGGCCAGCAGATGCAGCACGGTATTTGAAGAACCGCCCAGCGCCAGATCGACGCGGATTGCGTTCTCGAACGCCTCACGGGTCATGATGTCGCGCGGCTTCACGTCATTGTGCACCAGTTCGACGATCTTTTCGCCGGAGGCAAAGGAGATGCGCCGTTTGAGCGCCGAAACAGCCAGGGCGGTGCCGCAGCGGGGCAGACTCATCCCCATCGTTTCGGTCAGGATAGCCATCGTATTGGCGGTAAAGAGCCCCTGACAGGAACCCATGCCGGGGCAGGCGTTGTCTTCACAGACCTGCAGCTCCTTGTCGCTGATGACGCCGGCTTTATAGCGGGCCATCGCCTCAAAGGTGTCGGAGACAAAGGAATACTTGCGTCCGGACTGCCCGCGGCCACTCATCATCGGACCGGCGGTGACGACGATGCAGGGGATATTCAGACGCGCCGCCGCCATCAGCATGCCGGGGGTGATCTTGTCGCAGTTGGTCAGCAGCACCAGGCCGTCCAGGCGATGGGCCTCGGCCACGGACTCGACCATGTCGG
>JANYBN010000208.1 GCA_025360785.1 Geobacter sp. | reverse complement strand
AGGGCAGGAATCTTCTTAAGGTTAGTTTCAAGAGACTCCTTGGTACGGGCCATACCGCAGTTTTCCCACATCAAGCCGCCGACTTCGCGCATGAACTCAAATACGGTCTTCTTGCCGTTAATGGAGAGGTACTTATTCTGTTCTGCCGTGACATCCTCGGCAGACTTTTTAAACTCACTGTGATCTGCCTTGACCTGACCAGGTTTAACAGTGGCCAGGTAGCCGCCGATTGTGTAAGGAATAACAAAGTAACCATCGGCCAGACCCTGCATGAGAGCTGAAGCGCCCAGACGGTTGGCGCCGTGAACCGAGAAGTTGGCCTCGCCCAGCACGAACAGACCGGGGATATTGCTCATCAGGTTGTAATCGACCCAGAGACCACCCATGGAATAATGCGGGGCAGGATACATGCGCATTGGACGCTTGTAGCCATCCTCATCGGTAATTTTTTCATACATCTCGAACAGGTTGCCGTAACGTTCCTTGATGGTATCGGCACCCAGGCGTTTGATGGAATCGCCAAAGTCGAGATAGACACCGCGACCGCCAGGACCGACACCGCGGCCATCGTCGCACTGCTCTTTTGCTGCGCGGGAAGCGATATCACGCGGAGCCAGGTTGCCGTATGACGGGTACTTGCGTTCGAGATAATAATCACGATCATCTTCGGCAATCTCAGCAGGATGCTTGCCGCAATCTTCCTTCTTTTTTGGAACCCATACGCGTCCGTCATTCCTGAGCGACTCGGACATCAGAGTCAGCTTGGACTGATAATCTCCTGCCTGTGGAATACAGGTCGGGTGAATCTGTGTGTAGCAAGGGTTGGCAAAGAATGCACCCTTTTTGTGGGCCTTCCAGTTAGCAGTAACCGAACATCCCATGGCGTTTGTAGAGAGATAGAATACATTGACGTAGCCGCCGGTTGCCAGACAGACAGCATCAGCAGCATAACTTTCCATCTCACCTGTTACCAGGTTACGTACTGTGATACCGCGGGCAACGCCGTCAACGACAACGAGATCGAGCATTTCGCGACGGTCGTACATCTTAACGGTACCGAGCTTGATCTGGCGGGACAGAGCCGAGTAGGCGCCCAGCAGCAGCTGCTGGCCGGTCTGACCACGAGCAAAGAAAGTACGGGAAACCTGTGCACCACCGAAGGAGCGGTTGTCCAGGTAGCCGGCATAGTCACGACCAAACGGGACGCCCTGGGCTACGCACTGGTCGATGATGTTGTTAGACACCTGTGCAAGACGCCATACGTCTGCTTCACGGGCACGGAAGTCGCCCCCTTTGATGGTGTCGTAGAACAGACGATAGATAGAATCGCCGTCATTCGGGTAGTTTTTGGCTGCATTGATGCCACCCTGTGCTGCGATGGAGTGAGCACGACGAGGGCTGTCCTGATAACAGAATGCCTGTACGTTGTAGCCAAGTTCACCGAGTGACGCTGCGGCAGCGCCACCAGCCAGGCCGGTGCCGACAACAATCACGTTATACTTACGTTTATTTGCGGGATTGACCAGCTTCAGATCAAAGCGGTGTTTGTCCCATGTTTGTTCAATAGGTCCGGTTGGACATTTTCCATCAAGTATCACAATAACCCCCTTAACCTTTCAGAATGCCGGCAAAAATTGTCAGCGGGATGGTAACATAACCCAGAAAAAGACCGAGAGCGACCAGCGTGCCGAGTCTGACAAGAATCGGCTGAGACTTGTCACTGCTCCAGCCGATCGTTTGGAAAAAGCTCTGGATGCCGTGCGAAAGATGCAGAAACAGGGTGACCATCGCACCTGCATAAATGAATGACACAAAGAAGTTTTTGAATCCGGCCACAACCATTCCCAGAACATTAGGAACCATCTGATCGTGCAATGGCACAAGGTTCTTTAGAGCGGCCGATTCCGGATTTATCACCTGGAAGGTAAAATGAGCCAGATGATATGCGATAAACAGCCCGATTAGAGATCCGGTCCAGATCATGTTCTCACTGGCAAAGGTTGCTTTTTGCGTAGACTTGACGGCATACTGCCGTGGGCGTCCACCGCGGTTTTCAATGGTCAGCTGGATACCAAACCAGATGTGAATACAGACCATGGCCAATAAGGCCAGACGAAAGCCGATAATGATCGGCAGAGGCATGCTGTGGAGGTGTTCGGCATAGGCGTTGATACCGCCATTGAGCCACCCGAAGATGGAACTGTTACCGAGCAGATGGACAACAGCGAACAGAACCATAGCCTGGCCTGTGATCGCCATCAGGATCTTTCTGCCGATGGATGACGAGATGAATTGCATGGCATTCCTTCCTTTTTAGATAGTGTTATTCTTCACAAAGTGAAATTCTTGATTCAGCAGGGACTATTGCAGAGAGGTTCAACTTACATCGGGGGGACCGCGCCAACAAAATCTGGAGACAACTTTCATTCGTAAACCTCCTTGATGAGTGTTATGTACTTGCGTCGATCATAAGTTGGTGGCGCACTTATTTGGTTCCAGTGATTCAACCGCGGTGATACTAAACATCGTTATAATAAATTGCAACCTTTTTGTGTATACAGTTCACAATTAAACGGTGCAAACCGCTACCAGACCGGGAACACATCACGTATCAAGATGTTTTTAATACCTGTACTGTACTTCAATCTTCAGCAGCTGGTTCGTCCGTTCGGCCCCATCTACCAGATTCTGGTTGATGACCTTCTCGATTCCGTAACCCAACTGGGCATCCAGATCAGCAGACAGCGGCAGATTCCAGAAAATCCGTCCGGCATGTTTTCTCTCGACAGGCTGTCCCTCAACAGGTCCGACAGTCCCTCTATTTGTGTAAATGTATTCCATTGCCAAACTATTGCGAACAGTGAACCAGTGACTGATACGGAATAAAAAATCCCGTGTCGCCCCACCTTGTGAGTGACCAATCGGCATATTTTTGTAAATGTACCCATTGGGAAAGGTGCTGTGCGTGTAAAGGATCTGGTTCCCCTGAAAAAACTCGAAGCGAAAATCATTCCGGCCGTCATCTGTAAGACGTGGGACATACAGACCGGCAACGTAACTTTCGACAATCGGCCAGAACAGAGCTGTATCCTCACCCGATAATTCGCCGTACAGCTCCGCATTGCGTAGCCACGGCATGCGATAGCGTGCTTCAAACCCTGCCAGACCGTTGGAATTATCGGCACTGGTACCGCCAATCAGGCCGCGCAGAGAATCGCCGATACTGTTATTAACACCGGGGCCACCCACCTGCCGCCCAAGGTTAAAGCCTATCTCAAGATTATCAAGCGGCTTGATCGACAGCTTGACTGCATAAAACCATGGTTGACGTTCCACACCATCAACTGTCGTTTTCTCGAAGCGGGAAGCGATTATGGCATATTTAATTGCACCAATGCAGGCCACATCAACCGGTTCAGGGCTTGACAATTTGACCTGAGTAAAATTTTCAGCGTTATTGGTCAGCGTGATATTACCGCGATATCCAAGACCCAGCCAATTTTCGTCCTTCCCGGCTTCCAGCTCCAGAGCACCACCGCCCAGTTTCAGATAGCCCCGGTTAAGGCGGACAGTGGTATCGTCGCCGGTTGCCAGTAAGAACGGTTCAATCAGCAGTGCAGCCTTATTACTCAAATACCATTCAGCCCCCCAGCGGACTTCACCGGTGTGGCCGGCTCCATAAATCACACCGTTGTTATTTTCAATCAGTGGCGTCCCTTCACTGCCCCTCTGCATTATCCATCCGCCAGGCGGATTCTTCGGCCGAAGCCCCGAACCAATACCGAATACGCCGTCGTTACCCGGGTCGTGAGTTTTGAGTTTGCTGTAGTCGCGAGGTGCTCCATCCAGCCATAAATAGCGCAACCGGAGCGATGAAACCGGATTGAAATCAAACATCGGCAGCTGTTTATCGGGATTTTCCCGAAGTGAAACCTCACGGGGAATCAGCTCACGAACCCGCCTGATCAGCTCAGCAGCAAACCCGGTTGAATCTAGCCCCTCCGCAGCAAGGTTTTTTTCCGCCTCCAGCAGCAGACGAGCCCCCTCTGCCTTGCTGAAGGGCTTGATCCCCTTGATATCGCTAGTTATCAGACCGAATCCGGCCAATTTATCGAGATAGGAGTATATAGGGCTGTCCAGCGGGATATTGGCGGAGGAAACAGCGTGGCTGGGTACAGGGGTACAGATAATCATCACAAACAGAACGATTGTAAAGACACAACCATATCTTTGTATGGTGCTAATGAATCTCATTTTCAGGGATCATCCTATTTTTTCAGCGGAATTACCTTGGCAGAGCCGGAAGGGTGTAATGGGAACAGATCGGGACGCACACGTTGAAATGTCATTGGCGCTTCACCTATAAAGCTGTATGTGGGCTTGAATTCTGGGACCAATCGTTTCAGGGATTCCATTAGCTCATTAACACAATCTGAACGGGCAGCTTCGTACAATTTGTCAAGCTCTTCTCTGATAGGCTTAATATCAATATTAACCGGCGCCAGCACCTTAATCTTATTGTGGGTCGTCGGCAAAATACCTTCACCATCTATCAGCAGCTCTTCGAACAGCTTTTCGCCCGGCCGAAGTCCGGTAACGACGATGTCGATGTCTTCATAGGGGGTCAATCCTGACAACCTGATCAGCTCTTCGGCCAGATCTATGATCCGAACAGGGTCGCCCATGTCCAGCACCAGAATTTCGCTGCCGCTTCCCATGCTCCCCGCCTGCAGCACCAGTTGCGTCGCCTCTGGTATAGTCATAAAATAGCGGATAATGCGTTTGTCGGTCACGGTCACCGGACCACCCCTGGCGATCTGTTCCTTAAACAGAGGAATCACACTGCCATTGCTGCCCAGCACGTTGCCGAAACGCACAGTTGTAAACCTGGTGCTACTGATCCGTGAAAGCGCCTGAATATAAATCTCTGCGGCTCTCTTTGTTGCCCCCATAACGTTGGTCGGGTTTACCGCCTTGTCAGTCGAGATCATCACTAGGTTGCGGGTCTTGTACTGGTGAGCGGCATCAGCGATATTGCGCGATCC
>JANYBN010000190.1 GCA_025360785.1 Geobacter sp. | reverse complement strand
GACCAGCATGTGCAGGTCGTAAAGCGCGCCGAAGGAGTTGGCGTCGCGGAAGAAGTCGTGGATAACCAGCAGCCCTTCACCGGTCAGCATTCCGGTTGCCTGCGTCAAAAGGGCCCGGTTCTCGTCCGGGCTGTAGCAGTGGCAGAGGTTGGAGAACAGCAGCAGATCGGCACTGTTGCGATGTCTGGCGACAAGAGCGGCCAGCTGCTGCGGCTCCAGGATATTGCAGGGGTGAAAGCGCAGGTTGTGCTGGATTGAGCCGCCGGCAGACTGCGCACAGACGTCCGGCAGATCGCAGGCGATCCCCTGCCACCGGGGATGCCGCACCAGAAACTCGCGCAGATAGGTGCCGTCCCCTGCCCCGATATCGATGATGGTGCCCCGCTCCGGCAGACCGGTCAGAGCTTCCCACAGCTCTTGTGAACGAATCACCGCCGCTTCGGCCATCGCCTGTTGGAAGAGCTGCAGTCGCTGCCGATAGTCATCGTCCGGCAGCTCACGGGTCAGCGACCCCTGGCCTTCATGCAGCACGGTTCCCAGTCGGAGCCAGTTTTTCATCAGCGTCGGTTCGAACTCGATAACATGGCGCTGGCTGGCAGGGCTCGTCCGGCTCAGGAAAGTTCTGCTGAAGCGTGACAGGAAGAGACGGCCGTCATACTCCTCCAATAGTCGGACATTCAGCAGCAGCTCGATGAAGCGCCCACCCGCATCAGGCTGCAGTTGCATGGATGCCAGCAGTTCACCGGCAGTGAGCTCCCCTGCTTCCAGCAGATCGATAACGCCGGTTTTGATCGCCTCGGCTATAACACAGAACATGCGGTAGCCGCCGGTCAGGTCGCAGAAGGTGCTGTACGAATTGTCAGAGGGGAGGATTCTCATGCAGGTGACCTGCTTTCAGAGTGATGAGTTAGCGGGAGCTGGATGATTGCTGGAGGTGTGACAAGAAATGGATGCATAACACATCAATTACCACAGTGAGCCGGACTGGAACAGTAAAAAGTGCTGAAAAACCGTCCGATACGGTCAGCAGTAGACCCGTCGTAGAGACGCTGGAAGCTTGACTTTGTGGCGGTAAACTAGTAGATATATGATCTTTCGTCCTGGCAAACGGTGTGCCGGGAGGTTCGCAAATCAGCATTGGAGGTTACAACGTGATTCAGATTGATTTCGATAAGATGGGGGGGCTGATTCCGGCCATTATCCAGGACTACCAGAACGGTGAAGTTTTGATGGTGGCATTTATGGATAAAAAGACTCTTGATTTGACCTTGAAGGACGGTAAAACCTGGTTCTTCAGCCGTACCCGCAACAAATACTGGATGAAGGGCGAAGAGTCCGGCAATACTCAGGAAGTTATGGAAGTATTGACCGACTGCGACGCTGACACTGTCGTCATCAAAGTCAAGCAGAACGGTCTGGCGGCGTGTCACACCGGCAACCGCAGCTGTTTTTATGTCAAATGGGAAAACGGTGAATGGGTGGAACATTCCAAACCGTTGTTCGACCCGAACGAAGTTTACAAAAAAGCATAATTTAAGAGAGGCTTATCAATGTCCAATATTCTGAATTTCGGCATCCCCAAGGGGAGCCTCGAAGATGCCACAGTCGGCCTGTTCAAAAAAGCCGGCTGGCAGATCAGCATCTCCTCTCGCAGCTATTTTCCCGGTGTTGATGATGCCGAGATGAACTGCAAGCTGATCCGTCCGCAGGAGATGGCCCGTTACGTCGAACGCGAGACTATTGATGCCGGCATTGCCGGTCGCGACTGGGTGCGGGAAAATGACTCGGATGTGGTTGAAGTCTGCGAAATGGTCTATTCCAAGGTTTCACGCCGCCCGGCCCGCTGGGTGCTGGTAGTCAACGGCGATTCAAAAGTACAGAAGCCCGAAGATCTCCATGGCGCGACCATTTCCACCGAACTGGTCGGATTTACCAAGCGCTATTTCGCTGAGCGGAACATCCCGGTCAACGTCGAGTTCTCCTGGGGCGCCACTGAGGCGAAAGTTGTCGACGGACTCTGCGACGCCATCGTTGAAGTGACCGAAACCGGCTCCACCATTAAAGCAAACGGTCTCCGCATTGTCTGTGAGCTGATGGAGTCCGTGCCGGTGCTGCTGGCGAGCAAATCAGCCTGGGCTGATCCCTGGAAGCGGCAAAAAATTGAACAGATCGCGACGCTGTTGAAGTCATCCCTGGCAGCGGAGGGTATGGTCGGCTTGAAAATGAACGCTCCGGCAGACAAAATTGAAGCAATTACCCGGATGCTTCCCAGCCTCAAGAATCCAACCGTGTCGCATCTCTATAATTCCGACTGGCTCTCCATCGAGAGCATTCTCTCGGAAAAAGAGGTTCGTAAAGTTGTGCCGGATCTTATCAAATTGGGCGCCGAGGGAATTATCGAGTACCCGCTGAACAAGATTATCTGATTTTCAGGCTCTTATTGAAGTGAACTGAATACGCCACATCAAGCTGAGCTTGCTAATGACCCGCTAACCTTTAATAGAGTTTAGCGGGTCATTAGTTTTCAGCGCACTCAGTAGATGAAGGGAAGCAGTTTGCGGACACGTTTCTGATAGTCAGCGTATTCCGGGAACTTCTCATTCAGAAGGCGTTCTTCACGCCGCGACTTCAAGTCGAAGAAGGCAAAGAGCAACAGCGCGTAACCGACCGTCAGCCAGCTGTGTAGCCAGAGCCCCCATCCAAAGGCCATGAACGATAGGCCGCTGTAAATGGGGTGGCGTACGAGCCGGTAAACACCCGCTATTATCAGAGTCGCATTCTCTTTTGGATCAGGCAGCGGGGTAAGATTTTTCCCCAGATTGATCGCGCCGGTTGCCGTCAGAACGACGCCCGCCAGAAACAGGATACCTCCTCCGATGGAAGCGGCAGATGCATAAGAAAAGCCCGACGCACCGTACTGACATGAGCGAGGCCCAAAGGCCAGTAGTAAAAACAGGATGCCCTGAACAACGAGATACCACTCACCACGTGAGCCTTTCCAGAATGGTTTATGTGACACGGTCACCTCTCCATGTATATTTAGATTAAAACAGCTTCCGTTCAGTCTTATGGATGGCTAAGCTGTAAAGAAGCTATACAGAAAGAACCATTGATGATCAATTACATTGTTGTGCTTGAATATGACGTTTTTTATTTGGGGAGATGAACAGAATGGGTTATACTCCGCCTACTTCAAGACCGCAGAAAATATATCCGATACTACCTATGTTCTTCCTGATTTATTTTCGTATAAAATAAAGAATTAATATTAGATAGTTATTAGAGTGTTTTTTGCTTCGGCTGAATAATGAAATTTAACAGAAATACCGCCAACCGGTGATGGATTACTACGTATGATGATGGACAAGATTGAAGAACTGGAAAGACGTTACCAGGAGTTGGAGGCGCTGCTGTCCGATCCGGTCGTGATATCCAACCAGCCGGAGTTCCGCAAGTTATCCCGTGAACATTCCGACCTGAGTGACCTGGTTGCGGTCTATCGCCGCTACCGGAAAGTGCTGGGCGAAATTTCAGACAACCGGGAGCTGTTGACAGATCCGGATATGAAAGAGATGGCTGAAGATGAGCTGAAAAGCCTTGAAGCTGAAAAGATCCAGCTTGATGCCGATATCAGGATGCTGCTGCTTCCCAAAGATCCTAATGATAACAAGAGTGTTATCCTGGAGATCCGTGCCGGAACCGGCGGTGACGAGTCAGCCCTCTTTGCCGGCGACCTCTTCCGCATGTATTCGCGCTACGCCGATACCAATCGCTGGAAGGTTGAGATCATCTCCTCCTCCGAGTCTGAACGGGGCGGTTATAAAGAAATCATCGCCTCCGTTGAAGGCACGGGAGTCTTCGCCAAGCTCAAGTACGAGTCGGGCACTCATCGCGTACAGCGAGTACCGGAGACCGAGGCTCAGGGGCGCATCCACACCAGCGCCTGCACCGTGGCTATCATGCCGGAAGCAGAGGATGTTGACATCGATATCCGTCCGGATGACCTGAAGATAGATGTATATCGCTCTTCAGGCGCCGGCGGCCAGCATGTCAACACCACCGACTCCGCCGTACGTATTACCCACCTCCCTACCGGTACGGTTGTCGCCTGTCAGGAAGAGCGGAGCCAGATCAAGAACCGTGCAACCGCCATGAAGGTTCTCAAAACCCGCATCCTTGATACTATCCAGCAGGCTCAGGATTCAAAGCTGGCCGCAGACCGTAAACAGCAGGTCGGTTCAGGCGATCGCAGCGAACGTATCCGTACCTATAATTTTCCTCAAGGGCGCATGACCGATCATCGTATCGGTCTGACCCTGTATCGACTCGATTCGATCATGACCGGAGATATTGCTGAAATTACCGATGCACTGAGGGCATTTTACCAGATGGAGGCGCTTAAAGCGCAGAGCGAAGGGAATTAGTCGGAAGGAATTCATCATGAATGCGTTTCTCACCCATGTCAAATATTCTTGATAATTATAAACAATTTACCGCCAGAGTTGATGCTCTCTGCGGCAGCATTTCAGCCGCTCTTAAAGATCAGATAACCTGCTCGGAAGGTTGCAGCTCCTGCTGCACTTCTATTACCGTTTTTCCGGTCGAAGCTGCCGCCATGCTGGAAGCGCTTGGAAATCTGCCCGAACAGACCGCCGAAGAAATACGCCGGCATATTTCTGAACATGCCGAAGGTGAACGTTGCCCGCTACTGCTGAATAATCGCTGCCAGTTGTATACCGCCCGCCCGATTATCTGCCGAACTCATGGCCTGCCAATAATCTATACAGATGAAGGTCGGCGCAGCAGCGATTGTTGCCCTCTTAACCTGACCGGTGCTGACTCGATATCCGGCTCACATGTGGTTGATATTGATAAGCTTAATACGCTGTTGGTAGCGGTGAATTCTATATATCTCTCCCGGTCCGAATGTTCAATAACAGAGGAACGTGTGCCAATTGCCGCAGCTCTTCTGAATAAATCAAAGTTAGCTTCCTGAAATAATATATTAGGAGAGAACATTATGCTGATAGTAATGAAACACAACGCCACTCTGGCAGATGTCGATGCAATTTCCAGAATTGTGAAGGAAATGGGCTTCAGGGCCGAACCGATTCCGGGGAGTGAACGTACCGCTATCGGCGTATTGGGTAACCAAGGTTATGTGGATGACAGCAAAATATTGGAGCTGCCTGGCGTACAGCGGGTTATCCATGTGTCAAAGCCGTACAAGCTGGTTTCGCGCGATTTTCATCCTGAAGATACGATTGTTGATGTGGCCGGTGTCAAAGTCGGTCAGGGATGCCGTCCGGTCGTAGTCGGGGGGCCATGCGCAGTTGAAAGCCTTGATCAGATCGTCAAGACCGCCCTCTTCGTGAAAAAGTGCGGGGGAGATATGCTGCGGGGCGGCGCTTTCAAACCTCGCACCGGGCCGCATACTTTCCAGGGATTGCGTGAAGAGGGGCTCAAGATGCTGGCTATTGCCGGCAAAGAGAGCGGCCTGCCGATCGTGACCGAAATCATGAGCCCGGACAATGTCGGTCTGGTTGCCGAGTATGCCGACCTGCTGCAGGTCGGTGCCCGGAACATGCAGAACTTTGACCTGTTGCGCGAACTGGGTAAAATCCGTAAGCCGGTGCTTTTGAAACGGGGCATGAGCGCCACGGTTGAAGAGTTTCTGGCGGCCGCTGAATATATCCTCGCGGAAGGGAACGATCAGGTTATCTTGTGTGAACGGGGCATTCGTACCTTTGAAACCGCCACGCGCAACACGCTGGACCTTTCGATAGTGCCGCTGATCAAGGAGATGTCGCACCTGCCGATCATGGTTGATCCGTCTCATGCGACCGGTAAACGCTCGCTAGTGGCCCCGATGGCTGAAGCAGCCTTGGTGGCCGGAGCGGATGGAGTGCTGGTCGAAGTTCATCCCGAACCGGAGAAGGCGCTTTCCGACGGCCCCCAGTCGCTGACTTTTCCCGGTTTTGAAAAAATGATGAAAGAAATTGATCAGTTAACCGCTTTTTTGCAGAACCGCTAAATACGTAGACAAAACCCTTGAAATGTCAGATTCATCGGAGTAATAATTGATCGTAAGTTCGTTCTCTCTACCCTGCCCGTTGGATGATGCGCCCGGGCGGAATGCTATATAAAACGGGGGTCGTTCCCTGCTGTGGTGTGCTGCCTTCAGTACGCGGGTCTGCCTGAAACAGTATATTGATTCCCACAATTAAGGAACTCGCCGGAGGCCCTTAAAGCTGACGGCAGGGTGGAGAGAATGTTAAAAAGGGGAAACCGAAAGGTGTCCCCTTTATTTTTGTTATAAGTAGTATCGGTTCTGAAACTCAGGAATAAGAAAAACTACCCTTTCAGCTTGAGTGCAATACGGGCCACGTGAGCCCCCTGAAAACGGGCACCGGCCAGTTCGTTCTCGCTCGGCATCCGCTCGCCCTGTCCACCGGTAATTGTAGATGCTCCATAAGGGCTGCAGCCGGTAACTTCTGCAAAACCCATCTGCCCGGCAAAAGAGTATGGGAGACCCACGACGATCATGCCCTGGTGCAGCAGTGTCGTGTGAAAACTGAGTATGGTTGACTCCTGGCCACCATGCTGGGTTGCCGAACTGCAGAAAACACTGGCCGGCTTGCCGATCAAGGCGCCTTTCATCCAAAGCCCTCCGGTTGAATCCAAAAACTGCCGCATCTGGCCGCACATATTGCCAAATCTGGTTGGTGTCCCGAAAATGACAGCATCTGCTCCAGTAAGATCATCCACAGTTGCCACCGGAATATGCGCCATCCCCTTCTGAACCTCAAGCGCCCCCATCATGCCCAATACTTCATCCGTGAGGGTTTCCGGCACACGCTTAATGATTGCTTCACATCCGGGAACCTCA
The DNA here is from genome assembly GCA_025360785.1 of Geobacter sp. GTDB lineage: Bacteria > Desulfobacterota > Desulfuromonadia > Geobacterales > Pseudopelobacteraceae > JACRCG01. The sequence continues at coordinate 20,098 of JANYBN010000190.1, read as the reverse complement.
CGTACGCCCTCCGCTATCGCCTCTGCCAACTTGTAAATGTGTCCATACATGCTGTACTGAACTATCGCTATTTTGCACATAACTTTGCTCCCCCCCTGAAATTAGATTCAACCGATCGGCTCAACCTTTATTATTTGATTCTGTTATATCACAGAAGAACAATATGTAAACAGGATAAAAACGATCTTCTATGGCGGCGAGGGGTAAGAATTTGTGAAACGCCCGATGCACTAAAACCAACGCCCCTAACCACTCCTGCATTAGGAGCTGTTAGGGGCGTAAGGTGCTGCTTGATTATATTTGCTGATTAGAATCAGATCCTGAAATATTTCAAGGCAATTTCTGTGGTGAACAGACATTCCCTGGACTATTTGCTTTAGCACCGCAGTTGCTGCAAACAACGGTAGGCTTGTCACTGAGGCTTTTGACGCATTCTGTGTTGTTTTCAGCCTTGAGGGCACACATATGCATTTTGTGCTGTTCGATATTACATTCCATAACGTCCTCCATTCACTTTTTCAGATTCAGATTATATGTGCAAATCAAAAAAAATCATCCGGCAGATGCAATCCAGCCAACGATCCCACTCAGAATACAAATTAAAACCTGAAACGCAAACCGGCCAGAATGTTATGGCAGTCATATTTCATTGTTACAAGACCTGGATTGCCAGTGAACTTTGCATCAGTTGTTCTGAAATACCGATAACCGATATCCATCGTTACATTTGAAGAAACTTCGTAAGCCAGGCCTGTCATGGCCTGATAAGCGAAAACCGTGTCGTCACTATCGCGTATTATATTTGTGCCATCGGCCATGACAGCGTTATTGGTCGATAGCCGCGACATGCCGACGCCAGCGCCTATATAAGGCATGACGCCGAAGGAGTGCTGTGATCGGAAGTCATAATAGGCATTGGCCATAAAATTGAGTGCGGTAATGGTGGAACTAAGTTCAGTTGTTATCCCGCTACTTTTTAGCTCGTTAGTATCATTTGATTTGTAACTGATTTCTGCTTCGGCCCTTACATTTGTACCGAAATCATAACCGGCAGCACCGCCGATGGAGTAGCCAACCTTACGAGAAACATCCCCTGAAGCCCCATGAGAGCTCAATCCAACATCGCTCGGCACGATCAAACCGGCATTTACGCCAGCGTAAAAACCAGGATCATTAGCGAAGGCTGAAACAAAATTCAAACAGACAAACAGACCGGCCAAGATAAACGGCTTAAATATTGTCATGGGTAGAACCTCCGAAACATTAACTTAGAAGTTGTGATACTCCGCACTATAAAATGTAAGTTATTATAGATTCCGGGTTCTATTTGACATCAGGCTTATGGTGGCAGCGGGCACAGTGCTCCTTGATCATGAAGGCTTTTTCTCCATTGTGGCATTTTCCACAGTACTTGCCGGCATACAGGTCATTCATCGTTATCTTCACTGTTCCCTGCTTCATCTTGGGGAATACGACCGGGTTATGGCAATCTGAACATGACAACCCGGCATTCTTGTGTGCTGTCCCGTCGAAAACCACCATGCCCTCGGAGCTACCCTTGAATTCCAATGTTTTGCCGGTTCCAACTGCAACAGCATTTTTGCTCACTAAAAGTGCGAGAATCAGACATAATACAGCTCCATGGATTTTCATAATAGCGCCCACCTTTCGTTTTTAATTTTTCCTGCTGGATGTGTTTAGCAATACATACTGATTAAACTGCTTGTGGATAAATGATGATGTCGCAACTACTTGAATGAATTCATAATATATTTCGCTATTGCCTTTGCCTCGTTGTCAGGAATGGTTTTGTTGTCGAATCCAGTCATTCCCGGACCAGGATGGCGCATTTTATAAACGATATCCTTCACACTCTTTATGCCATTGGCTTTCAGCGATGTCCTGTTTAATGGTTTCATGGCATTCACAGTATTTCCGCCGTTGGGATGACACACAGCGCAGTGCTTTTCGAGCTCATTCATGCCGTCGATTTTTTCTCCTTTCATCGTGTCACAGAATCCGGATGTTGCAGACAGGCAGACAGCTGACAAAATTGCAGTAGAAATTAATGATTTTTCATTTTGCTCCTCCACAAAGATATCGTCGGTAAAATTTGATTATGCGGAAAGTTATTGCCTTTCCATGCTAACAAAGAATGTCTGTTTTCCCCTTTTAAGCAGCATGAGCACCGGTTTACCCTTACCAGTGCCAGCCATAGTTTCGTTATATTTTGCCACATTATTTACGGTTTTCTGGTTGACCTCCTTAATGACATCGCCCGGCTGGATTCCGGATTCATCAGCCAGGCTTCCCTGCTCAACGCTCACGACTACGACACCCGTTTTTTCCGCAATGCCGAATTGCTGTCGCAGTTGAGGCGTAATATTATCAACCTTCATGCCGAGACTCTGTGCCGGTTCACTGGGCTGGGAGGCGACCTTCTCTTCGGTCAGTTCTTCCACCTTAACGGAAACGGATATTTCTTTTTTATCGCGAATAACAGTTATATCAACAGATTTGCCCAACGGAGTTTCAGCAACGAAGCGGGGCAGATCATTGGATGTTTTGACACTCTTACTGTTAAATAAAACGATTGCCGTTACCCTCCAGAACCTGTTCTTCCAGCGGCTTGGTCTGTGCTATTAGCGGAACGTTTACGAATGCACAACCGTTAATGGTCAACATCAGCATATTCAGCGCAATAATTATAATCAGATTTCTCATGGCAGCCTCCGTTGCAACAAACTAGATACCACATAGAATGATATCAGCGATGACCAGCTAATCCCTCGTTATGTCGGTAGGAATTCCCGATTTAATCAGGCGTGACGTTGAGCCGATAGAAACCAGAGCAGAAATCAGACCAACCTGTTGAAAATAAAATACTGTAGAATTATAAATAGTTATGTCAGTAAGCGCCGGTTGCAGCTTAGGCCGGCATGTAAAAATAATAATGTGGTTTGGCGAGTCAGGAGAGAGTATCAGGTGTTTAGCGGTGATTAGAGAGGTGAGATTATTTGCCTGGTGTTACATTTGTTGCTGATTCAAATATCCGGGAGATGTGGTCAAAATACCCATCCCATTCATTCTTGGACGTCATGGGACAACCCCGAATATTTCATGTCTTCCTTGAGAACGTGCTTCAGCAGCCATTCGCCAAGCACAATGATCACTTCCCTGGCAACTTCCAAATCATTATCATGGTAGCTGGCACGAAGTGTCTCGATTGTATGCGTGAATTCCATATGTCTTGCGATGTGGTCGTCAATCCCCTGGAATCCAGCTTCACTCATGTACAGCTCTTCCGCCGAAAAATGATACTTCGTATATTCCGATAACTGATCGATTTTCGGGAGAATGCAATCCAGATCCGTAGTGCTCATAACATTTTCGTAAACAGAGTTAAGCACGGAGAACAGCTCCTGGTGATGCCGGTCAAGCTCAGCATCATTCACGGAATATTCCGGCTTCCACACGAATAGTGACATGTGATCACTCCCTTGCATGCGTATCTTAACATCCTTGACGTATAGTGGCGGTGAGGATTATATGTCAATATATTTAACTTTAGAACTATAAATAAGTGAGGCGTACATGACGGGTCAAAGCCTTATCGAGTCAATCGGCTCGACTCCCATTGTTGAGATCGGCTCCCTCTGCAAGAACCCTAAAGTACGGATCTTGGCGAAGCTGGAAGGGAATAATCCCGGCGGTTCGGTCAAGGACCGGCCGGCGCGCCACATGATACTGGCTGCTGAAGCGAGCGGCGAATTAACCCATGACAAGGTAATTCTGGAACCAACCTCCGGCAATACCGGCATCGCCCTGGCAATGATCGCAGCAGCCAGAGGGTATCGTATTAAACTGGTCATGCCCGCCTGCGTCAGCATGGAACGGCGCAGCGTACTTGAAGCTTACAACGCCGAGATCGTACTGTCTCCAGGTTGTGAAGCCACCGATGGCGCTATCCGCATGGCACATAAGATATATGCGGCTGATCCGGATCGGTATTACATGCCGAACCAGTATGCCAACCCGAATAATGTCCTTGCTCACTACGAAACAACCGCCCCTGAGATCATGCATCAGACTGATGGCAGCATCACGCATTTTGTGGCCGGGATGGGTACCAGTGGGACCCTGATGGGTGTCGCGAAATATTTCCGCGAAGCCAAGCCGGATGTTCGGATAATTGCTGTCGAGCCGGTTTTAGGGCACAAAATCCAGGGTCTCAAAAACATGCGGGAAGCTATAGTTCCGCCAATCTATGACGAGAGTGCATTTCACCGCAAGATGATCGTTGAAGACGATGATGCCTTTGAAACCGCCAGGCAGCTTGCAACACGGGAGGGGATATTCTGCGGTATGTCAGGCGGCGCTGCTGTGGCCGGGGCACTCAGGCTGGCGGTTGAGTTGGAATCAGGAGTGATAGTAGTGATCATTCCTGACCGTGGCGATCGCTATCTCAGCACCAACCTCTTCAAGTCGATGTGCGCTCAATGTCCGCCTTAAGTACGGCGCATCTTTGACCCGCAACACGTAAAGGGCCGGTCGCTTGTTATTAAGCTGCCAGCTCTTTCTCTATATATGGCTTTGCTCCTGAAGTTGCTGTTACGGTTTGTTTGGCGGCAGATCACGTTCATTCCGGGCATCGTTCTTGAGTGACTTCAGCTCATTTTTCATAGTCAGCAGCTCTGAAATCAAGCGTTCCTCGTTCAGTACCATCGTGCGAATACGGGATATGGTCATTGTAGTTGTGAGAAACGAAAGCAGCCGCATAAACATCTCCCAGTAGATGAAATAGGAGTGCGAATAGGGATGATGGGTAAACTTGTCAGACAGATACCAGACAAGAGCCGAACCTAAGGCAACCGGAAGTCCGAGTTTCCTTCCGCAATACCATGATGAGATCGCAACCGGGATAAAGTAGAAGATGAAGAAGCCGAACTCGTAGCCGGTAACATAATCGAGCCAGCCGATCAACACAAGAACCGCCAAGCTTGTCACGCTTACGGCACTACTGCGTCCGGCGAAGGCATCCGGACGTGTGAAACGCCAGCGGGGGCTCTGGAATCTGCTCTCATTTGTTTCGCTCAATTCATCTCTGGCTCTTGCCGTTTGACAATACGTTTGTTCATTTTGAAAATCGTCAGACCTGCTTCTCTCACTCAAGCTGCCTCCAGGAATGCCGGGATTGTCTTCTATGTGATCATTTGGCAAACAACATTTAGCGCACTACCGTGCCAGAATGAACAGCTCCAGGCTGATGATGTCATGCACCAGATGCATGCCGAGGCGCTCGAACATTTTCCCCGAACCGTAACAGACATTCCAGAGTGTCCGGTCGATGTCGAAGGCAGCATGGGCCTTGATAGATCCGTCCGCTTGAGGAACCACGATAGCAGGGAAGCTGATCGGGCGGGTAACGTCCCTTATGGTCAGATCGCCTGTGCCAATGCCGCTCTGTGCATCAGGCGAAACCTCCGGCTGCGCCTCCCATCCGGTCAGCCGGAACGAGGCTGTCGGGAATCGGTTTACCGCGAAGAAATCATCCGAAGTAAGATGGCTGATCAGCATGTTTCGCCAGCCGGAATCCTGCAAGTCCAGATTGGTAATGGTGCTCATGTCCAGAATGATATTTCCCGCAGACAGCTTGCCGCCTTTTATAACCAGATTACCCTCCCGGATTGCGATCCGTCCGTAATGACGGTTGTTGATATTTCGTCCGATCCACTCCAGCATGCTCTTTTCAACGTCAATCCTGTAAGTACCATCTTTCAACTCAGGTTCTGCAGCTCCGGACTGATCACCCGTCTCAACAGTCAGACCAACTGAACGCCAGGCGGACAGCCCCCCGTCAAGAATGGAGACGTTGCTGTAGCCTGCCAGATTCAACCGCTCCCGTGCCGCCACGGCTGCCCGGGTGGTGCCGCTGGCATCATATACCACAATTCTGGTATCGCGGCCGGAAACGTATTCGGCGATTCGCTCCAGAAATACCATCTCATATATACAGGCGTTTTTAGCACCCGCTATATGGCAGGCGGAGTAGTCTTCCGGCGTCATGACATCGACCACCACTGTGTCGGCTATGAGTTCTTGCAGTTCGTTGCATGTCATGGTGTTTCTCATTGCAGTCAACTCCTTTCGTAATGCAAATTTCCGAAGTTAAGTCCCACGGATGAACATTCCCATAAAAGGACTGAATATGTCTTCTACGGTTTAACGTTACACCAAAATGTTGAAAAATTCTGCAATTATTTCATGCGGAGATCGGTTGAATATCAGCCTTGAAGCCAGTTGTTGTGCCGCTTCTATTCAATTAGCGGCACTGCATAGAAGCTCTGAAAGGTATTAGAGATCTTGACAGCGATACAGTGTCAGTGTAATAAGAGTGCATTAATATGAGGAGTTTTTTCCAAAGATCATCGCAGCCAAAGCGGAAATAAAACTTTTTAGAGTAAAAAACTGCAATGCACGAGGAGTCATCATGGAAATAGCGCTAAAATTACCGCTGTACAGAGCATTGATGCTTGCTGTCGTATTGCAGTTTATGCTGATTACGGAGTCAAGGGCGGATTTTTTCAAGTACAAGGACAACAGTGGCGCACTAATCATCACCAACCGGTTCGAAGACGTACCGAAAAAATACCGTAACCGGGTCAAAGTTGTATGGGATTCCGAGTTGGAGGCCAAGGATCCGGTAGCCAGGCGCCGGACTGCTGCCAAGGAGGAGTATGAAAGGCAGGACGCCGCCAAAAAGGTTCAGCAGGAAGCGGAGGAGAAAAAGAATTCGTCCAAAAAGGGCAAGATGCTGGTCATTGAATTAGATGAGAACACTGGTCAGTTGATCCGCCGCTTTGAATAGAGACCTGCGACGTTCGACCACAAAGAACCGCAGTCTCTCTGTAGTATCAAGTCTGCTTCTGTTTCCTCTGCATCATTATTAGAAACAGCACCAGTGTAATCAAGGCGATTCCGCCGCTGCCGGCAAAATCTGCGGGGTAACCGATCCGTTTCAGGGTGATTCCCATTATAGTGGCGCCGGACATCATGCCGAGATAGATGCAGCTGTTATACATCCCCATTGCCAACCCCCGCTGCAGTGCCGGAACCAGTTCCGCGATCAGGGCACCGATAGCGGTGAACATCAGGGCCATCCCCACCCCCATTACAACAGCGCAGGCCATCAAATGTGTCAGCTGCACTACCTGCCCCAGCGCCGCCAGCGCGGCTGCCAGACAGATAAGGCCGACAGCCACGAGCCAGCGGCGGTCAAATCGGTCGGCAAGGGTTCCGATTGGCACTCTGCCCACCACATTGGTAATGGCCTGAGCTGCAAACACCAGTCCGACCTGGGCCGGGTCGTACCCTTGTTCCGAGGCGTACAGGGGGAGAAAGGTCAGGAATATGCCGAAACCGATGCAACTGCCGCCAGTCGCCAGTAGACAGGCCAGCAGGCGGCGGTTGCGCAATAATTCGAAGCTGGCTGCCAGGGCTGCATGCAATTCCGTCTTGTGGCGGGGAGGTCCCTTGGGTAGCACCATCAGGGCAAGGAGCGTAACTGCAGTCAGCAGACCGCCGGAAACGAAGAACACCTCGCGCAGCCCGAGAACTTTGGCCAGATAACCGCCGGTAGCCGGTCCCAGGGTCATCGCGACATAGATGGCGGTTGTGTACCAGCCATAAGCCTGACCAAGCCTATGAGACGGCATGACATCGGCCACCAGCGATAGCATGCCGGGGGCAAATGCAGCCAGGCCGGCACCGAAGAGGATGTAGGCTGCCGCCATCTGTCCCGGTTGGTTGCATTGGGTTACCAGCAGCGAAGATACGGCTGTCGCAATCAGACCGACGATTATCGGCAGCTTACGCCCGGTGCGGTCGGCCACCAGACCGGCCGGAATAGACAGCAGCCCGGCAGTCAGCATGAAGGCCCCGTTGATCGTGCCCACCTGGGCCGGCCCCGCCCCGAGCGTGGCGGCAAACAGCGGCATGACTGGGATGCGCAGGTACGAACTGAAAAACGCCGCGAATCCGATCAGGCAGATGAGCAGAAACGGGGTGAGTCTGTGCGGATTATTTGTCATGAGTTTTTTTAGCGATTAAGAAACGCCATCATCGAGGCCGGATAACGCTCGCCGCTGACCGCTCCCCTGGGGAGGATTTCGGCGATCTCGGCCATCTCGGCCGCGCTGATGGTCACCTTTGCTGCGGCTACATTCTCTTCCAGATACGTCCGCCGCTTGGTGCCCGGAATCGGCACGATGTCCTTTCCCTGCGCCAGCACCCAGGCCAGGGCCAGCTGACCGGAAGTGATCCCTTTTCGCTCGGCAATGGCTGTGACCCGCGCCACCACGTCCAGGTTTTTGTTGAAGTTCTCACCCTGAAAGCGGGGGGAGTTGCGTCGGTAGTCGTCCGGAGCAAAATCATCGGGGCTTTTCAGTTGCCCGGTCAGGAAGCCTCGCCCCAGCGGGCTGTAAGCGACAAAGCCTATCCCCAGTTCCCGCAGGGTTGGCAATACCTCGTCTTCCGGTTCCCGGCTCCAGAGCGAGTACTCGCTCTGGAGGGCCGTAAGCGGATGCATGGCATGGGCGCGGGCGATGGTCGAGGTACTCGCCTCGGACAGGCCGATATAGAGCACCTTGCCCGCCGATACAAGGTCGGACATCGCCCCCACGGTGTCCTCAATCGGCACCTCGGCATCGACCCGGTGCTGGTAATAGAGGTCGATGTGATCGACACCCAGCCGTTTCAGTGAGGCATCGCAGGCCGCGCGGACATATTCGGGTCTGCCGTTGATGCCGGTGATCGGCGCCCAGCCGTCTTTGACCGGCTGACTGCGCATGATCCCGAACTTGGTGGCCACGACCACCTGATTGCGTCGTCCCTTGATTGCCTTGCCGATCAGCTCTTCATTGGTGAAGGGGCCGTACATGTCGGAGGTGTCGAGAAAATTGACGCCCAGATCAAAAGCGCGGTGAATGGTGGCAATGGATTCCGCCTCATCCCTTTTGCCGTAAAAATCGGACATCCCCATGCAGCCCAGCCCCTGCGCTGATACGGTCAGTCCCTGTGTTCCCAATTTTCTCTGTTCCATGCTCATGCTCCTTATGTGTTTTTTGAGTTCCGGCATGTCCGGATGTATTATGCTATTGTTTCATATCCAAATCAACAGGAGCCACTCATGAAAATCCGAATGTGACCTCGTTCCTGTCAGGAAACCCGGCCAATCTGGTCAACCGGCAGTTTCTGCAGAAATAATGGATCGTTCCGTCGCAACAAAGGCTACAGCTGATAGTCGCGGAAGTGGCAATCCGCTGCGATTATGTGTTTACCAAACAAGGAGGCGTATGAATCGGCCAATCACAATAGGTGTTAGTGCCTGTCTGCTGGGAGAGCATGTCCGTTACGATGGCGGCCATAAGCATAATCGCAATATAACAGATGTGCTGGGGAAAGATTTCAACTTTGTGCCGGTGTGTCCCGAAGTGAAGTGCGGACTGCCGACCCCTCGCGAGGTGATGCGGCTGGAGGGGGATTCGGTCGCACCCCGCCTGATGACCTGCCATACGCGCCTTGACCTGACCGGACAGATGCTGGACTTTTGTTCAATCAAGATGCGGGAATTGGAACGCGAGAATATCTGCGGATTTATTTTCAAGGAGCGCTCGCCCAGTTGCGGCCTTAAAGCGGTTCCACTCTTTGAAGGCGCCGCTCCTGAATTGTTTACCGTTGGGCTGTTCGCACATGAGGTGGTTCGCTGCTTTCCGTCGTTGCCGCTGGAGGAAGCTGAACGCCTTAATAATCCGCAAATCCGCAGCAATTTTATCGAGTGGGTTATTCGCTATCACCGAAATAGGTATGTTTACGAATGAATTCTGCAGTGATCCTCCACAGCTGAAAACAGAACAAATAACCCGAAATCTCCTTGACAAAAACAGGGTCGCTTATTACCTTGGAACTGTTAGCACTCGCCGGTGATGAGTGCTGTTTTTTTTGGGGTCATGATATGGATATGGAACTTTCTCCCCGCAGCAGACAGATACTCGAAGCTATTATCGAGGATTATATTGCCACTGCCGAACCGGTGGGAAGCAGTGCTGTCGCGCGTCGTCATGCTCTGACACTTTCGTCGGCTACTGTGCGTAATGTCATGGCCAATCTGGAAGAGATGGGACTTTTAACCTCACCGCATATCTCGGCCGGGCGGATTCCGACAGAAAAAGCCTACCGTGTTTACGTGGATTCTCTGGTTGCACTGCGCCAGGTCAGCCGTGATGAAAAGCGTCAGATTATCAGTCACTGCCGTCAAGCCGGCATCGGATTGTCCGGAATTTTGAAGGAGACCAGCCGGACGCTGTCGCAATTATCCAATTATATGGGCATTGTAATAGCTCCCAGTTTTACTGCGGATGTGTTTCGCCATATCGAGTTTATCCGTATCGGTCACCGTAAGATTCTGGCCATTCTGGTTTCCAGTAAAGGGGCGATTCAGAACCGTCTGATTGAGACGGATGACGACTACGCTTCTGAAGAACTGGTCAGGATGGGTAACTATCTGAACGACAAGATGCAGGGTTTGACGATTACCCAGGTTCGCGAGCAGATTCTGGTGGAGATGGCATCCGAGAAGGGGCAGTATGATCAGCTCCTGTCTCGTGCTCTGAAGATCAGCGAGCAGGCGGTGAGGGTGGAAGGGGACGAGATCTTTGTAGAGGGGCAGGCCCGCATTCTTGATCAGCCTGAATTCAGTGATGCCGGCCGGATGAAGGAGATCTATCAGGCCTTTGAACAGAAGGGTCTGCTTGTGCAACTTCTGTCACGCTGTATGACTGCGGATGGAGTGCAGATCTATATCGGCTCGGAAACGTCACTCAGCCAGTCAGCCGGAATCAGCCTGATTACCTCCCGTTTTGTCACCAGCAGCAATACTGTCGGGATGCTGGGGGTAATCGGTCCGACCCGCATGGGGTACTCAAGCGTGATTCCCATCGTGGATTACACCGCCAGGATGGTCAGCAAGCTGTTAAGTGAAGTCTGATCTTCATCAATAAAATCAGAATAAGGACGTTGCTATATGAAACATGCAAAAGGACACCACAATATGGAACCAAAGGATGTTGTTGAAATTTCAAAACCGGAAGCTGTTGCTGAAGAGGTGATTTTGCCTGAAACCCAAGCTGTGGAAACCGGGCTGTCGCTTGAGGAGCAGTTGGCAGCCAAGGAAAAGGAGGCTCGTGAAAACTGGGATCGTTTTCTGCGCGAACGGGCTGATCTGGAAAACTATCGCAAACGGGTAGGGCGGGAAAAGGAAGAGCTGCTGAACTACGGCAATAAATCGCTGCTTGAAGAGATACTGCCGGTCATAGACAACCTGGAACGGGCACTTACACACGCCACGGAGGATGGTCTGGGGGCGGTTGTTGAAGGTGTCCGTATGACGCACTCTATGCTGCTGGCAACACTCAAGAAGTTTAATGTCACCCCGATTGAGGCCGTGGGCACTCCCTTTGATTCGGCCTTCCATCAGGCGATGGCGCAGGTCCCGACAGACCAGTACGAGCCGAATACGGTTGTCGAGGAGTATCAGAAGGGGTACATGCTTAAAGAGCGGTTGTTGCGTCCATCTATGGTTACGGTGGCAACCCCGCTAAAATAATTTTCCCGAGACCTTGTTTTTTATAAACACAATGAATATCTTGAAAGCAGAGTATCCAAAAAGGAGGACTACAAGTCATGAGTAAAGTAATCGGAATCGATCTGGGAACAACCAACTCTTGTGTTTCAATTATGGAGGGTGGTGAGCCGGTCGTTATTGCCAACTCCGAGGGAGGGCGTACAACACCTTCAATGGTCGCCATTTCCGACAGCGGCGAGCGTCTCGTCGGCCAGCAGGCCAAGCGTCAGGCGGTCACCAATCCGGAGAATACGCTCTACTCCATCAAGCGTTTGATCGGCCGCAAGTTTGATACGGAAGCGGTTAAGAAAGATATTGCTATATCGCCGTTTAAAATTGTCAAGGCCGATAACGGCGATGCGTGGGTAGAAGTACGCGGCAAGCGCTATTCTGCTCCGGAAATTTCTGCAATGATCCTGCAGAAAATGAAAAAGACCGCAGAAGATTATCTGGGTACGACCGTCACCGATGCGGTTATTACCGTGCCGGCCTACTTCGATGACTCCCAGCGCCAGGCTACCAAAGATGCGGGCAAGATCGCCGGTCTGAATGTTTTGCGTATCATCAACGAGCCGACCGCAGCAGCTCTGGCATACGGTCTGGACAAGAAAAAAGACGAGAAAATTGCCGTATTCGACCTTGGCGGCGGAACATTCGATGTTTCCATCCTGGAACTTGGTGACGGCGTTTTCGAAGTTAAATCGACCAACGGCGATACATTCCTGGGTGGAGAAGACTTCGACCAGCTGATTATCGACTGGATCGCCGACGAGTTCAAAAAAGACCAAGGCATTGATCTTCGCGGCGACAAGATGGCTCTCCAGCGTCTTAAGGAAGCTGCTGAAAAGGCCAAGTGTGAACTTTCCACCTCGGTTGAAACCGATATCAACCTCCCGTTCATAACTGCTGATGCCAGCGGTCCGAAGCATCTGACGCTGAAACTTTCCCGTGCCAAGCTGGAATCTATCTGTGCCCCACTTCTGGCAAAGCTTGAGGGCCCCTGCCGTACCGCCCTGAAAGATGCCGGATTGACTGCGAGCCAGATAGATGAAGTTATCCTGGTTGGTGGTATGAGCCGCATGCCTGCAGTTCAGAAGTGCGTGGAAGATATTTTCGGCAAGGCGCCGAACAAAGGCGTCAACCCGGATGAAGTGGTCGCTATCGGCGCCGGTATCCAGGGTGGCGTTCTGAGAGGGGACGTCAAAGACGTTCTGTTGTTGGACGTAACTCCACTTTCTCTTGGTATCGAGACACTGGGCAGTGTCATGACCAAATTGATTGAAAAAAACACCACGATTCCCTGCCGCAAGAGCCAGGTCTTTTCAACGGCTGCTGATAACCAGCCGGCCGTTTCAATCCACGTTCTTCAGGGTGAACGTGAAATGGCACGCGACAACAAGACGCTTGGCAACTTTGAGCTCTCCGGTATTCCTTCAGCACCGCGCGGGCTGCCGCAGATCGAAGTCACTTTTGATATCGATGCCAACGGTATCGTGCACGTTTCAGCCAAGGATCTAGGTACCGGCAAGGAACAGTCGATCAGCATTACTGCATCTTCCGGCCTTTCCAAGGAAGAGATCGACAAGATGGTACGTGACGCTGAGGCTCATGCCGACGAGGACAAGAAAAAGCGCGAAGCGATCGAAGCGCGTAATCATGCCGACAGCATGGTTTACACTACCGAGAAGTCGCTTAAGGAGTTCGGCGATAAGATCGATGCCGTTGAAAAGGGTAATATCGAAAATAAACTGACCGAACTCAAAAAGCTGATGGAAGGCGAAGACGCTGAAGCTATTAAAAAAGCCACTGAAGAACTGGCTGAGGCTTCCCATAAGCTGGCTGAAGCCGTGTATGCCAAGAAAGAAGGGGCAGAAGGGGAAACTGCTGCCGGAGCAGAACAGGCCGGTGCTGCCAAGCCGAAAGATGATAAAGTTGTAGATGCCGATTTCGAAGAGGTTAAGGACGAGAAGAAATAGTCCGGCATTGATTGTTTATGAAACTGTAGGGGCGGGTTTGAAACCCGCCCCTACACGCATTTCAAGATATAAAGGAACCTATCGTGGCAAACGGTGATAAACGTGATTATTACGAGGTGCTTGGAGTCAATCGCAACGCCTCCGAAACAGAGATAAAAAAAGCCTTCCGCAAGGAGGCGATACAGCACCACCCGGACAAGAACCCTGGCGACAAAGCGTCTGAAGATCGCTTCAAAGAGGCAACAGAGGCGTATGAAGTTCTTTCGGACCCACAGAAGCGAGCTCAGTACGATCAGTATGGCCATGCGGGAGTTTCAGGGGCTGGTGGTTTTTCGGGCGGCGGCTTTGGGGGTTTTGGCGCAGGAACTCCATTCGGCGATATTTTTGGAGATATTTTCGGCGACATCTTCGGCGGCGGCGGCGCTGGTCGAGGCCGTGCTCAGGGGAGGCGAGGCGACGATCTGCTCTACAATATGGAGATCAGCTTTGAAGAAGCTGCTTTCGGAGTTGAAAAAAAGATTGAAATTCCCTTTGCCAAGCGTTGTGCCAGTTGTAATGGGACGGGCTCAAAACCAGGAACCGACCCCAAGGTCTGTCCAACCTGCCGCGGCGCCGGGCAGGTTCGCTATCAGCAGGGCTTTTTCAGTGTCAGCAAAACCTGCGGCCAGTGCAATGGAGAAGGCAAGGTGGTGGATAATCCCTGTCCTGATTGTCGCGGCAAGGGGAGCACAAAAGACACTAAAACACTTTCCGTAAAGATACCTGGCGGAGTCGAGACCGGCTCGCGACTCAAGGTAACCGGCGAGGGTGGACAGGGTAAAGGCGGCCCTAACGGCGATCTATATGTTGCGATCAATGTTAAGGAACATGCAATCTTCCAGCGTGAAGAAAATAATGTCATTTGTGAAATCCCGATCAGTTTCATCCAGGCAGCACTTGGATGTGAGCTGGAGGTGCCGACTCTTGACGGTAAGGTTGCCATGAAAATTCCTGATGGCACCCAATCAGGGAAAATCTATCGTCTGAAGGGGAAGGGGATTCCTTCGCTGCAGGGATATGGTCGTGGCGACCAGTTGGTCGTTATCCGGATTGAAACTCCCACCAATCTCAACAAGAAACAGAAAGAACTTTTGGAAGAATTTGCCAAAATCAGCGGTGAGGATGTTTACCCGATGAAAAAAGGATTTCTCGACAAAGTCATGGATTTTATTAGTTGACAACTTCCGGGCCCGCTGCAAAGGCGGGCTCATTTATTTCTTGCCTAAGCCGGTATTGTATTTTAGTATTCAGGGTTAGATCAGATTGTTTTTAGTGAGTTAGAGATGTTTTCTCGCTTATCCTGTTTTCAGGGCCAGGGGTATTTAATGGATAAACAGCAGTTGATCGATAAAACCACCGAAACACTTCGCCCTTTTGAAACAAACAATCTGATCGAAACCATGCAGCACCTGAGCGTCAATCAGATCTTTTCCAACCCCGCCGTACTAATTCTGATTGTCGTCATCTTTTTTTTCGGGGTGTTCAAACGATCAAAGACGGTTCTGCTCAGTCTATTCTCACTGTTCTGTATCGCTGTTATCGTACGCTACGCCATGCCTGCACCGGGGGATGACCTCTCCATGTCATCAATGCTTCCATTTATTGGTGGAGGTCTGTTGATTGGCGGGGTGGTTATCTATTTCTCACTGGTAAAATCCGACTGATGCCCTGATAAACTGGGTAAGTGGGCGGTAACGAAACATTTTACTGCTCAAAGAAGAATTTTTTTTCTAACTTACTAAAAGGAATTGTTATTATGAAAATAGACAAACGTGATTGGATGTTTATAGCGGTGGTAGTTGTAGTGCTGGGGATATTCATCGGTATTTCAGGGAAAGAGAAGACAACAGTAGTACCCAACGATCAGATGCATAAAATTGCCTACGATGTTGCGTTTAAAAATGCACCCGGCCCTGACGCTTCAATATTTAAACGGACTTTCTACAAGCCGGACAAAAAAGGTGCTGAAGTGTTTTGCGAGCCGTGTCATAAAGAAAAGGGGGTGTCTTTCCCCCCGAATCATCCCTCCAAGAACCGCTGTCTGTTCTGCCACAAACTCAAGAGATAATTGCAATGAACATCATTCAGAGCTCATTTCTTCCTCGGAAACGGCTTCTTCGCTAGTCTGGGGCGGTTCCTCCAGGCTGATCCGCCCGATTTTGCCCGAGCGTAATTCCCGCAAAAACGCTTCTGCAGCCCGATGTACATCTATTTCTCCACCCGCCATCAGGCACCCCAGACGTCGTCCAATCAATTCGAGCATATTGGTAGGCGATTCAGGAAGCTCGGACAGCTTGTATCGCACCATCATCAGCTCGGGATACCTCTTCATCATATATTCTGCTGCAAAAAGCCCGACACAGGTGTAGTCGAGGGCGCTTGCACTGATCGCACCGCTGGTTGCCAATCGATATGCCACGTTCTGATCGCTCATGTCAGGCCAGAGTATGCCGGGTGTGTCCGACAGGACAATGCCGTTTTTGAGGTCGATCTGCTGGCCGCAGGTGGTTATCGCCGGCTTGTCTCCGACTTTGGCTATGCATTTTCCTGCCAGTGTGTTGATCAGGGTTGATTTGCCGGTGTTGGGAATGCCGAATACCATGACCCGCAACGGCCAACCAGGTCGTCCCCTATGAGGAACCGTTTTCTGGCAGAGCTTAATCAATTGCTTTGCGTCTGCGTGCAGTCTGGCAGAGAGCGGCAGGGCGGACACTCCAGACTCACTTTCAAAATAGCGCACCCAGGCCTTGGTGACAGCAGGATCGGCCAGATCATGTTTGTTCAATATTTTGATGCAGGGTTTGGCGCGGCGCATCTCCTCAAGTTGATGATTGGAGCTGGATAAGGGCAGACGGGCATCGATCACCTCGATGATTACATCGATCTTGCGGATCGCCTCGGCCATCTTTTCCTGCGCCTTACCCATATGTCCCGGATACCATCTAATCGTCATGTTTGTAATTCCTTTTTAGTAAGCTAGGAGTAATAACTGTGTTTATCTGAAAGAAAAGGACTCCGTTAACTTACTTATCCAGTTGATCAGGGCTAGTACAAATCATACTTAAGAAGCCGACACTCAATTGCGCCGTTAAACAGGACGTAGCGACGAGATGCTTTAAGCCCGATATATTTTGCCAGTTCAAGATTGCCGGTCAGCACGTACCCGGTCCAACCTCGACAATATTTCTTCATGACATCACCTATTTGACAGTACAGCTCCCGAAGATCATCATCTTCTCCCAATCGCTTGCCGTAGGGGGGATTAAGGATTACCACTCCTTTGTCACCCTCCGGCCGGAAGTCCTGAAGCGCGGCGTGGAAAAAATGGATTTGCCCTTCCAGCCCGGCCTTGGCTACATTCCTCCCTGCGAGCAGGAGAGCCCTGTTGTCAAGGTCATATCCGGTAATCAGGCCGACCGGCAGCCTGCGGATGCCAACTTCTGCATCTGCGCATATGCCTTCCCAGAGCTCTTTGTCGAAATCAAGCCAGCGCTGAAAACCGAAATCGCGCTGAAAACCAGGGGGGATATGTGCCGCCATGAGCGCCGCTTCAACCGGAATCGTGCCAGAACCGCACATCGGGTCTGCCAGTGGTACAGAACCATCCCATCCGGTTAGTGCAACAACGGTGGCAGCCAGTGTCTCTCTAAGTGGAGCTTCGTTCCGCTCCAACCGATAGCCGCGGCGATCAAGCGAGTCGCCGGAGCTGTCGAGGCTGATCGTGCAGAGATTCTTATGAAGATGGACGTTGATGCGTACATCCGGTGAAGCGGTATCGACATTAGGACGACTGCCGCATGATTCACGGATACGATCAACAACGGCATCTTTCGTTTTGAGGGCCACAAAACCGGAATGTGTAAGGGCTGAGTCCCGCAGAGAACAATCCACTGCCAGGGTCATCTCGGGAGTGATCAGCTCCTGCCAGGGTACCGCATGCACTCCGGCATACAGTTCGGCCGGGCTTGAACAGGGAAACAACGCCAACTGAACCAGCACACGGCTGGCTGTTCGTAACCAGAGATTGGCACGGTAAAGTCCGGAACGGTCGGTACTGAATGCCACCCCGCCTTTGCCCGGTTGCGCACCGCTGATTCCGAGAGCAGCAAGTTCGGCAGCGGCAAGCTCTTCGGCGCCTCGCGGCACGGCCGCAAAACAGTTTAAGGTTGAGTTCAGATAAGATATGGGAATAGTCATTGAAGCAGATTTGTTGGTTGAAGGTGATATGGGCACTCTGGTTGCTATCATTTCAGGTGGTTTAGCCGGGCGTTTTCCCGGCCTTAAAATATGACTCGATTTACTCATTGCAGCTCCCGGTTTCTTTTGCCCAGACAGTTTCCAAAACCATCCTCGTTTGCTCTTCAGTGCCGCTGTTGTCTATAATCACACTTCCGTAGCGCTCTTTATCGGCAAGCGACATCTGGCTGTCGATAATCCGTTGAGCCTGTTCGCGGTTTATGCCATCACGCCGCATAAGCCTCTCCAACTGGACCTCGGGACGAACCGTTACCACCCAAATGTCATCAACCCTGTCAGTCGCACCGGCTTCAATAAGAACCGGAGCCATGTAGATCAGTCGCTTATGCCCTGCTGCAGCTGCCAAAGAAATCTTCTCATCAGCCAGTCTTCGAATTTCTGGATGCAGTATTCCTTCAAGCATTTGCCGTTTTTCGGGGTCAGAAAAGATCAGCGTACCCAGGCGCTTGCGGTCAAGTACGCCGTCAATCGTCACTATATCTTGTCCGAAAAGTATAATGATCTGCTCAAACGCCGGGCTGCCGGGTAGTACAGCATCACGGGCAAGTTGGTCTGCATCGATAACCGGAACGCACATCTCTTTGAAAAATTTGGCAACAGAGCTTTTGCCGGTGGCAATTCCGCCCGTCAATCCAATGACACGAATTCCGGCCGGCATTATTTGAGCTCTTTCAATTCGTTGTATGCTCGCCGGAAATTCACATCAAAAAAGGCTCTAAACCCAGGCAAATCATCATACTGCGGCAGAGAAAACTGCCTCTTGGCCGCCTCAACCTCAAGCCCCTTGCCAGTCAAGCGCAGAACTTCTGTAGTAAATGCGCGGAAGAATGCTTGAAACTTTATGATGCCATCTGTTGTTGTAACATCACCCAGACCGGGAACTACAGCGCGGACATCAATGCCGGCGAGCAGTTCCAGCGTGCCAATCCAATCCCGGAAGGTGGCATCTCCCATGTACCCGGCTACATTGTTATACACAAGATCTGATGTGAACAGCACACCTTCTTCGGGCAAATATACAAAGACATCCCCTTCGCTGTGGGAGTGCTCCGTGGCACTCATAACCAAATGCGTCGATCCGCGTTTCATGGTCAGGCTGCGATCAAAAAACGTGACCTGATTTTTTATCTGTCGGAATTCGCTTTTCAGAGCTTGCCAAGTAAGGCCGGAGGCAATGATCTCAACATTTGCCGGAAAATCAAAGTCGACATGGTTAAAGCCGCGATGATGGTGAGTAAGAATAATGTATCGTACAGGAATTGGCGTAACTGTTTTCACAAAATCAAAGATCTCTTTTATCGTTTCAGGCACGAAATGTGCGCCAGCCACAATAACCTGATAACTGGTTACAATTATAAGTGAATTACTTGCGGCTTTTCCACCCGGTTCGGCAATTGCGGCATAAACGCCTCCGCGCACGTTTTTGAATGAAAAGTTTGCTGCCGAGACGGCCATAGGCATCAGCACTAAACAGATTATCAGCAACACTGTTCGCTTCATGGTAATTCCTTTCGTCTGGCATCATAACAGAGCAAACAGTAAAAAGACAGATTTATGACTTGAGTTGACGGGCTAAATAGTGTAATCATACTAGGCTAATGAATAAGATAGCTGTTTAGTTTAAGGGCGGTTAGCTCAGCTGGATAGAGTACAGGCCTCCGAAGCCTGGGGTCGCGGGTTCGAATCCCGTGCCGCCCACCAACATCATGCAATTCAGCCTTTTCCGTACTAGATGTTTCGCCGATGCTTGTTATCCTTTTGCCGGATACCCACATGATCAATAACTTCCACCATAAAATTGTTCAAAGTTTTTCATCGCGCGCTCCGGCGGTAACGCTGCTCTTTTGTTCAGCGACCCTGCTGTTTCTTGGTTGGCTTGACGTCATCACCGGTGATTATTCCCTGATTGTTTTCTACCTGATACCGGTCTCTCTCGCGACCTGGTTTGTCGGTAAACGAAGCGGAGTGCTTTTCTGTTTTCTGTCCGTAGTTGTTCGAATTGTTGCCGATGAAGGATATAACCAGTCCGGTTTCTCCTACTCAGTACTTCATTACTGGAACGAGTTGATCGAGTTCCTGTTCCTGCTCATAATGAGCCTGCTCTTTTCGGCTCTAAAAAATAATCTTGAAAACGAGAAAAATCTGG
>JANYBN010000176.1 GCA_025360785.1 Geobacter sp. | reverse complement strand
ACCTTGTCGAGCTTGTAGAGCTCCTGCATCACCATCTCGCCGATCTGCCGGGAGGGAATTTCGCGCTCACCCAATGCCAACACCTGCTGCACGATCCGGTGGACGGCCTGATCGATGAACTCGGTGGGCACCGGCCGCTTGTGCAGCGCACGGGTGAATCCGATGAGCACTTTGCCCGCGTCGAAATCGGACCGCGTGCCATCGGTCTTGACGACCTGCGGCAGCCGCAGCTCGACCGTTTCATACGTCGTGAACCGCTTCTGGCATTCAAGGCACCGCCGCCGCCGCCGGATGCTGTCCCCCGCCTCCGACACGCGGGAATCGATCACTTGCGTATCGGCGCTGGTGCAGAAGGGGCATTTCATTTTCGGCCGTCAGCCGTAGACCGGAAACTTCCCCGTCAGCGCCGCGACTCCGGCCTTGGCGTGCTTCACGGCGATTTCGTCGGCCGGTGCATCGAGCACGTCGGCGATGAGATGACCGAGCTCTTCGGTCTCGATCTCGGTAAACCCGCGAGTGGTAATCGCCGGGCTGCCCATGCGGATGCCGGAGGTGACGAACGGTTTTTCCGGATCGTTCGGAATGGCGTTCTTGTTGACCGTGATATGCGCTCGCGACAGCGCCGCTTCGGCGTCCTTGCCGGTGATCTTTTTTGCCCGAAGATCGACCAGGAACATATGGCTGTCGGTGCCGCCGGACACGATGCGCAATCCTCGCTCCTGCAGGACCTTGGAAAGTACGCGGGCATTCTCGACCACCTGCTCCTGATAGCGGCGAAAATCCTTGGAGAGCGCTTCGCCAAAGGCAACGGCTTTGGCGGCGATCACGTGCATCAGCGGGCCACCCTGCAGTCCGGGAAAGACAGCTGAATTGATGGCCTTCTCATGCTCCGTGGTGGTGAGGACAAAACCGCCGCGCGGACCGCGCAGCGTCTTGTGGGTGGTGCTGGTCACGAACTGGGCGATACCGACCGGCGAAGGGTAGACGTCGGCGGCGATGAGACCCGCATAGTGCGCCATGTCCACCATCAACAACGCCCCTACCGCATCGGCCATGGCGCGAAAGCGCTTCCAGTCGATGACACGCGAATAGGCGGAAGCGCCGGCAATGATGAGCTTGGGCTTGTGCTGATGAGCGAGCGCCTCGGCCGCGTCGTAATCGATGAGTACCCAAAAACCGTGTCAAGAACTTTTTTCAAAGAACACAAAATAAATTATGCTGAATAGTTACAAATTCTTAAGCTTTCCGCAACGCAGCAGAGTCAGATCAAGGCTGTATTTGATACGGAACATGATCTGGTGAAGCCGCTTTTCGATAAAATGCATGAAAGCAGAAAACAGCTGATGTCATTAGCCGAAGCGACCGTATTTGATGAGGCTGCGGTGCGCACAATTGCACATGAACAGGCCGCAACTGAAACAGAGCTGATTGTTTCACGCACACGAGTCCAGAACAAAATCAATGGACTGTTAACGCAGGAACAGCGCGAATTGCTGAAAAATTTTCGTCCAGAGGGAAGATAGTATTCAGAACTCTGAGGCATACAGGGGGTGATACAACAGGCAGGGCAAATTCTATCGGAAGGAGGATTGTATTAAAATCAAGCAAAGTTTATTGAAGCATTAATTTACGATGAAAGGAGCCACGTGATGTCAAGTTCAATAAGTGGTGTAAGTGGAGGATTCAGTGCTGCCTCCCTGAAACAGATGCAGGAACAGATGTTCAAGGCCGTCGACAGCAATGGCGACAACAAGATTGATAAAAGTGAGATGAGTGCGTTCCAGAAAGCTCAGCAAGCTGATGGGAAGCAGGGTGGACCCACTGTTGACGAAATGTTTAAAAACATGGATTCCAACAGTGATGGTGCCATCAGCAGACTTGAATCGGACGCTGCAATTGCAAAAATGAGTCAGCAGATGCAGACACAGCCCCCTCCTGGTTCAGAGAGTAATTCATCTTCAGACCTGAAGGACAAAGTGTTCAAGAGTGCAGATCAGAACGGTGATGGCAGTATCAGTAAAGATGAACTGAGCAAGTTGCTTGGCAACTCATCCCAGAGTAACACCACTGCTGATGATCTTATGAGTGCCCTGGATACGAACAAGGATGGAAGTATCAGCAAAAGCGAATCTGATGCGGCTGTCGACAAGGCCGGTCAGCAACGCCATGCCCACGGGCCTCCACCTCCCCCACCTCTGGCTGACAGCAGTTCTTCGTCATCCGATAAGACAAGTTCCAATCAAATCTTTGACGCCCTTGATACAAATAAGGACGGGACAGTAAGTGCCAGTGAATTACTTGCAGCGCTTTCAAGTAAGGATAGCAGTTCGTCTGACAATAGTTCTTCAGATACAAGCTCATCATCAAGTTCTTCTGTGGACAGTTCAGCTGTTAAAAAGATCTTTGATGCGATGGACACCAATCAAGATGGTAGCGTCAGCAAAAGTGAGCTTGAAGCTGCACTCACCAAAAAAGGGCAACACCATCATTCACAGAGTACGGCTGACAGTTCCTCAACAACGTCCACCACTGATACGGCAAAGACTAGCGACTCTGCTCTCTTTGCGGCGGCTGCCAAAAGTTATATGCAGGCAAGTTTCAGTAGTTTCACACAAAATGCCGCTGCATCGGCACTCTCAGCTTCTTCACTATATGCATAGCTGATGCCGTTTGAAGTTCACCATGAAAGAGCAGGCTGGACCTCTTTGAGGATGCCTGAGCGAATGCCGACCGACTGACGCATTCACCTCAATTAAACATGAAAGAGACTCAGGAAGACATCGATCCATAAGCAGAGAGAATCACAGCCTGCTTCTCTTGGAAGCACACATCGAAAGGAGTAAAAACATGTCAATTTCAGCAATATCAGCAGGTAGCACGTCCCAAATGAGCGGCAGCAATCCAATGGCCCAGATGAAGCAGAATTTTGATGACCTGGGGAGTGCATTAAGCTCAGGCAATATTGACGATGCCAAGAAAGCGTTTACCAAGTTGCAGAAGAATGCACCAGCAGGTGGTGACGGCAAGACTCCTTCGGAAATTGACGATCTCAAAAAAGCATTGGATTCCGGAGATCTCAAGGGGGCTCAAGAAGCATATTCTAAAATACAGGAGAAGATGTCACAGGGACCTCCCGCAGGAAACAAGCCCCCCCAGGAAGCTCAAGGTGACACGGTACAGTTGAGTTCACAGGCCAAGACAGCGTCTACAGAGAACAAAACCTATGACAAAGAGGATTCAAACAAAGATGGCACAGTTTCCGTACAGGAGAGATTGGCCTACGAGCTGGAGCATCCCGATGACTCGACTAAGGTCACCGTGTTAACGTCTGATAAAAACCAAGAAAAATCGAGTATTCAGGCCCTTGCATAGCACAAACGATTTTTCCCGTGATCTGTTCAGCCTCCGGTCAACCTGTTTGGCCGGGGGCTGAATCACTTGTTGAACATCCGCACATATCAGGAGATACCCGATGTCCAACATCGATGATCTATTTTCAGCCCTCGCACCGTCTGCCGATACCATACAGTCCCGGAAGGCAAGTATTGCCAATTACCAAGCCCAAAGGGGCGCCAAGATGTTGCAAGACGGGCGGACGGAGGAAGCGATCACCTGCTTCAAGGCAGCATTAGCCACGGATTCAACCAATGTAGATAACTATACGAACCTTGGCAAGACCCAGATGCAGGCTGGGAAAAATGACGATGCAATTGCCACGTTCAAAAAGCTGGTGTCCATGAAGCCCTTTGACACCGATGCCGCCACGAATTTAGGCAATGCCTATGCCCAGGCGAAGAAATATACCAGCGCGGCGGAATCCTACGAGAAGGCCGCCAAGCTGGACCTGACCAATACCACCGCTATCTAGTTTCTGTCCGTGAAGCCAACCTATCGAAATAATTATGTAAAGCAACTAAAGTTGCTCTGGTTTTTTCTGCTGCTTAATGGTACCTTTCATTCAAGTACTTGAAATAGTTTGATATCCATTTTGGCACGAGGCAAAAA
>JANYBN010000159.1 GCA_025360785.1 Geobacter sp. | reverse complement strand
GCGCGAGCAATTGATGTCGGCAGTAACCCTAGTGACAAGCCCTTCCCCCGGATTATCAGTACATCTGTCCATTAGCCTTTCTTCCGCTCATCCCGGAGACGGGCTGCTCCTCTTGACGCACATGCTGTACCCGCTCATCCCATTCGACTTCATCTGTGCTGATGCCCTACTATTGGCCACAAATATCGATATTCTTTTGCGGCGGCTATTCATCTCAACGGCATGGCGTTCTCATTAAAATACTGATAGACGAACAATGAGAATTTGATTAGTATCGAAAAGTGTTCAAGGTGGTTAGCGTTTCATTATGGACGCAAGTATGAATTACTTTAATGAACTGCAAGTAATTGTGATACTGATCCTGTTGAGAATCGGAACCCGGTGACCTGTACACAATGAAAGAGCCGAAGCGCCTGTCATGACCTGGAAAAAGAACGCGGAGAATAAGCTGATGAACGGTCTTGCCCATCCTGCACACAACCCGCAAGAAGAAAAAGGGACCGTTCTGGTGGTTGATGATTCAGCCCTGAATCTGGATTTTATTTCAGAGATCCTGACCATGGATATCTTTGAGGTGCTGCAGGCAAAGAGCGGAAAAATCGCCTTGGACATGGCCCAGGCCCATCCGCCTGACCTGATTTTATTGGACATTATGATGCCGGAGATGGACGGTTACGAAGTTTGCCGTCGATTGAAGGCGGACGAGCGGACTCGCGATGTGCCGGTCATTTTTATCGGTACCATAGAAGATGGCGCAGAACGGGTTCAGCCTTTTGAGGTGGGCGGGGTAGATTGCATATCGAAACCGTTCAGATCAGAAGACCTCCTGGCCAGGGTTAGAACCCATCTGGCCCTGCGTAAAGTTCAGACCAGGCTTGAAAAACAGAAGGCAAAACTGGAACAGGAAATTGCAGAACGGGAAAAGGCGGAGCGTGCTCTGCGTGAGAGCGATGAGCGCTTGCAATCGATTCTGGACAACTCTCCTGCGTGTATATACATAAAAGACACGCAAGGCTTTTTCCGCCTGGTCAACCGGGAGTTTGAAAGACTGTTTCATGTTGACCGGGACAGCTGTATCGGCAAAACCGACTTTGATATCTGTTCGCAGGAAATAGCAAATGTATGGCATAGAAACGATGTGGAGGTACTCAATTCTGGTCGGGCAATACAGGTGGAAGAGGAGGCTTATCTCGATGATGGTCTCCACTCGTATCTCTCATTGAAATTCCCCCTTTTGTCAACGAAGGGGAAGATCTATGCGGTCTGTGGTATTTCCAGCGATATAACCGCCCGCAAGCAGGCCGAGCTGTTATTGCAGCAGGCAAAAGAATCAGCCGAATCGGCCAACCGCTCCAAAAGTATTTTTCTTGCGAATATGTCACACGAACTGCGCACACCGCTCAACGTAATTCACGGTTTTTCCCAGCTGATGCAGCGCGATTCCTCTCTTTCCGACTCCTCGAAAAAACACCTGGACGCGATAAACCGCAGCGGAGATCATTTACTGGCTCTTATAAATGACGTACTGGAGGTGTCCAAAATTGAAAATGGCTGTCTCAGCCTGACGCAATGCGCCTTCGATCTGCACCTGCTGCTTGAGGATCTGGATGCAATGTTCAGAATGCGAGCCGAACAGAAAAGATTGTTCTTCAGAATTGAAAGAACAGAAACGTTGCCGCGTTTATTAGTGGGAGATGAGGCAAAATTGCGTCAGGTGCTGATTAATATGATAGGCAACGCCATCAAGTTTACCGAGGTGGGGGAGGTTACGCTCCGGGTTATTGTGGACAGCGATCATTCGTTGGCTGCCGAACAGGTGGAAAAGGGACAATGGGCACTTTCTTTTCAGGTGCAGGATAGCGGTATCGGCATTGCACCCCAGGAGATGGACATACTTTTTCATTCGTTCGAACAGACCATGAGCGGAAAGAGTAAAGGCGGCACCGGACTTGGCCTGACAATCAGCAGGGAATACATGTGGCTGATGGGAGGAGACCTTACCGCCCGCAGTGTGTTCGGCAAGGGGAGTGTTTTTACCGCCTCCTGCCGATTTGGAGAAAGCCAGCAGGAGTTTGTAGAAAGAGGGGAAGAGGTCAGGCGGGTGTTGGGACTGGCTGCTGGTAGCGGGGAAAAAACCATTCTTGTGGTGGATGATAAGGAAATGAACCGTAGATTTGTCGTGGAGATGCTGGCATTTGTGGGATTTAAAGTACTGGAGGCCGCTAACGGCAAGGAAGCACTTGCCGTTTGCAGGAATGAGAGACCTGATCTTGTGCTGATGGATATGAGATTGCCGGTGATGG
>JANYBN010000154.1 GCA_025360785.1 Geobacter sp. | reverse complement strand
ACTAAATCACAGACCACGTAAAGCTTTAGGATTCAGGTCACCGCATGAGGTGTTATTCGGGGTGGAGATGTGTTACACCAAACCACCACTGGCTGTTGCACTTCGAACTTGAATCCGCCTTAGTCGAGAACACCCAAAAGGAGCTTTATTTTTGCAACAGCTTCCATCGCGTCCTTTGCATACAAGTCGGCACCGATACGGTCGGCATATTCCTGTGTCACTACAGCCCCACCAACCATAGTAAAGGTTACAACTCCGGCAGAGCGGAGTTTTCTCAGGACGTTGTCCATCTCAGACATGGTTGTTGTCATCAGAGCCGAAAGCCCAACAGCATCTACAGCGAACTCTTTAGCCTTGGCAATAATTGTAGCCGCTGAAACATTTTTGCCGACATCAAAGACCTCGAAGCCGTGGTTCTCAAGAAGTGTACAGACAATATTTTTGCCAATGTCGTGGATATCTCCCTCAACCGTCGCCATCAGAATCTTTCCACGACTTTTAAACATCTCACCATGCATCTCTATTTTTAATCTTGCAAAACCGGCCTGCATGGTATCGGCTGACTGCATTACCTGCGGCAGAAAATAAATGTTTTGATTAAAACGCCGGCCAACTTCCTCAAGACCGGGCAGAAACCCTTTATTGCTGATTTCCAGAGGGCCAATTCCTTCTGTCAATGCCTGTTCCACAAGCGCAACTATGCCATCTCGATCACCACCAATAACTGCTTGCGACAGGCGTTCAAGAGTTGTGCGCAGTGTTCCATCCAGAGGTTCCTGATTGATAACAGCATTTTGTTGATCACGATAGGCTTCGATATATGCAGCCGCCTGACGATCTTTATTAAGCAGCACCATCGCTGACCGCCAGGCATCCATCATCGGCTTATCCTTGGGGTTAATAATTGCTGCAGCCAAGCCGGCCTCCATTGCCATAGCGAAGAATGCTGACGAGATAAGCGGGCGTTGCGGAAGTCCAAAGGAAATATTGCTGACCCCCAGTACAGTCGAAAGCCCCAACTTTTGTTTAACCAGGCGGATGGCACGAAGAGATTCAGCTGCCCGTTTCTGTTCGGCACTTACAGTAAGGGTCAGACAATCAATGATAATATCGTTGTCTGGAATCCCGATGCGACGGGCAGCATTGCGAATGCGACGGGCAATCGCCACTCGTCCTTCGGCGGTTTCTGGGATACCCTTCTTATCAAGAGCCAGCCCAATTATAGCTGCCCCGTATTTTTTAGCCAACGGAAGTACCTGTTTGAGGCTTTTGGCTTCACCGGAAACCGAATTAATCAACACCTTGCCGTCAGCCGCTTTCAGTCCGGCTTCAAGCGCAACCGGATTGGAAGAGTCCAATACGATAGGTACGCCAACAGCTGTGGAGACACAGAACACAGCCCGTTGCATGGCTGATGGTTCATCAATACCTGGAGCACCTACATTGACATCCAGCAGAGCTGCACCGGCTTGTACCTGTTCCAGTGCCTCACGTCGAATGTAGGCCACTTTTCCTTCCTGCAACTCCTGAGAATAAAGTTTTTTGCCGGTAGGATTGATCCGTTCGCCGATTATGGTTGTGAAAGTGTCAGCGCCAACAGTCGTCCAGCCTGAACGGCTGGAAAGATGCGTCTTTTGACTTTTTTTGGAGTCTGGAGACCAAGCGTGCTGTTTCAATGCCAGCGATTGTTTCATAGCATGGATGTGAGCTGGTGTTGTGCCGCAGCAACCTCCGATGACCCTGACTCCCAGAGCAATCATCCGGTCATGATAAGCAACCATTTCGTCCGGAGTGCCGGGGAAAATGGTCTGATCTCCGACCAGCTGCGGCAGGCCTGCATTAGCCTGAGAGATCAGCGGCAATCCCGTTACCTGGCGCATACGACAGAGTATGTCGTATATACCATCAACTCCCAAGCCGCAGTTCGAACCTATGATATCAGCACCAGCAGCGGCCAGAGTGATGGCGGCCGCTTCGGGAGGCGTTCCCAGAACGGAGCGGCCATTGTTTTCAAAAGTCAGCATGGCAATAATAGGAATCGTAGCGGAGACCTCTCGTATCGCAATGACCGCAGCACGGCATTCTTTAATGTCAAGAAATGTTTCAAGACTTATAAGATCAGCCCCTGCTGTGACTATCGCCTCAGCCTGTTCACGAAAGGCCGTCTTCATTTGATCAAATGAAACTTCGCCCAGCGGCTCTACAAATTGTCCGGTAGGCCCGATCGAAGCGCCGACATATGCGCTGCTGCCGGCTTCCTTGCGGGCAATCTCAATTGCCCGCGCATTAATTTCGGCCAAGCGGTCTTCAAGCCCGTAATGAGACAGCTTAAACCTAGTGCCACCAAAAGTGTTGGTGATAATTATATCGGCGCCGGCCTCAATATAGTCGCGGTGAACCGAAGCAACTACTTCCGGCATAGTTATGTTTAGTTCTTCCGGTGATTGACCAGGCTGGAGCCCGCGTTCCTGGAGCATAGTACCCATAGCGCCGTCCAGTATCAGCACCTGTTCTTGGATCGCTTCAAGAAATGGTTTCATCGTTCTGCCCCTTTACGGTTAGAATTAATTTTATTAAAAGTTTTTTCAGGTTCGGAAAGCGAGGGCTTTTCAAGAGAGTAATCTGCCACCAGCGGATCCGAAAGATCGAGATGGCGCAGTATTACCCCTATATTGCCATCAACATTCAATTTCACCTTTTGAATCTTTGGAAAATTGACGGCAACGGTATCTACAATAGAATAGATCGCCAGCATCTCGGCAGAACTACCTGACGGCATTGCATCAGAAAACGTACTATTGAAATTTATTGTTGCCTGGTCCCCTTCAATACTTACAGAATAAACAGTCGTTCCCTCCGGCAGCGTTTCTTCAAATTCACCCACCGGTCCGTTCAACAATTCATTAAGAATACTCTTCAAGCAAGTAATATCATCATCACAAGGATCAATATCACGCGCTTCCCGTGCCAGTCTATTCCCATCCGCAGCAAAGAAAAGTGTTACAGTGTGAATACTTTCGGCGCTTTGCGGGGGAGTGGTCACCTCATGGCTGGAACGATATTTTTGCCAAAACATGATGGTGAAAAACAAAATAAAAACAAGAAATGGTATCAGTATGCTGATTGTTATTTTTTTTCTCGGGTGAACTGTCATCTGACAAATGCCTCTTCTTCATCAAGACTTACCTGGAAAACATCATCAAGCTTGCCACCAAGAAAGCGATTGCCAACCCGGATAAAACCGGCTGGTATATCACTGACATAATAGTTGTGGTTGCCCTTTTCTGATGGGGGACGGAGCTGCCCCGTGTCTGCCAGAATTGCTGACACGGTTCGTGCCGTCTCCTCGGCAGAGTCCACCAGTGTCACACCCGGACCCATAACCTCAGCGATGAGAGGCTTGAGTAGCGGGTAATGAGTGCATCCAAGAACCAGCGTATCGACAGCGGATTCTTTCAGTTCCTGGAGATATGTTTGTGCCGTCAACCTGGCAACTTGGTTGTCAATCCATCCTTCCTCAGCCAAAGGCACAAACAGTGGGCACGCACGGGTCAGAACTTCGGCATCCGGCCTCAACCGTTTTATCGCTCTGGTGTAGGCACTGCTGCGGATAGTACCTGCCGTCCCAATGACGCCGATCTTTCCGGAGCGGGAAACCTCAACCGCCCGGCGAGCTCCAGGTTCTATCACACCAACCACCGGAATAGACAGTTGACGCTTGAGTGTAGGCAATGCTACCGCTGAGGCAGTATTACAGGCGACAACAAGCAACTTAATATCGCGTTTGATCAGGAACGAGGCGATCTCGCCAGCATAGCGGGTTACTGTCTCTGGAGATTTAGTACCATACGGAACACGTGCAGTATCACCGAAATAGAGAGTATCCTCCTGGGGAAGAGCCTGCATTATCTCACGCAGGACCGTCAATCCCCCCACACCTGAATCAAATATGCCGATTGCTTTCCACGTCACTATGACGTCACCTCACCGAATAAGTACACTTTCAGAACTGTTACTTATATACTTTTTGGCATCATTGAGGCAAGCCATTTAGCTGCTTTCGACACCCTAAAAGCCACATCGCACTAATCACTTATATTAGATTACAGATAATTGCATATTATTTATGTCAAACCGCGCCGGAATGCGGTAAAGTCACACCTTATAAGTTCCTACATCTGGGGGTGTGTATGTTTTCGATGGGCAATGTCGGCAAGAACACAATCGCCATGGTTCTGGCAGGCGGAAAAGGAGAGCGTCTCAGCCCGCTGACACTACGTCGTGCCAAGCCGAGCGTCGCTTTTGGAGGAAAATACAAGATCATTGATTTTGTCTTAAGCAACCTGTTCAATTCCGGAATCAAAAAAGTTTATATCCTGACACAGTACCGTGCCTATTCACTGAACAAGCATATCCGCGAATCATGGGGGAAATGGACCGGTTTGGGCGAGTTCTATGTGGCTATTTCCCCTGAAACCAGCAGTGAGAGCGAGGAGTGGTTCAAGGGAACAGCCGATGCTATTCTTCAGTACCTGCGCTTTGTCGAGTCATCAGATGCTGATTATGTTGCTATCTTTGGTGGTGATCATATCTACAAAATGGATATCACCCAGATGATTAATGCGCATCGCATGAACCGAGCCGATATCACCATTGCCGCCCTAGAGGTTCCGGTAGAGGAGGCCCGTCGTTTCGGAGTGTTTTCTGTTGACGATGATGCACGGGTAATCGCATTCACTGAGAAACCTGACGTTCCGGAAACTATACCTGGCCGTGAAACCTGCCTTGCATCCATGGGTAATTATATTTTTTCAACCAAGAAACTGATCGATGTTCTGTTGGAAGGTAAAAAATACCATGAGGATCTGGATTTCGGTAAACATGTAATACCGATGATGCTGGAGAGCGGCGACCGGATCTTTGCATATAACTTCAATGACAATCTGATCCCAGGCATGAGAGCTGAAGAGCGGGGATATTGGAAGGATGTGGGGACCATCGATTCATACTACGAAGCTAATATGGACTTGATTAATGTTTCTCCGCAGCTGAATTTATATAATTATAAGTGGCCTATCCTGACAAATCAGGGGAACCTGCCTCCAGCCAAGACCGTTTTCGACGACATTGATCGCCGTGGTGCCAACATCGACTCTTACGTGTGTGCTGGTTGCATCACCAGCGGCAGCACCGTCAGGCGCTCAATCCTAGGCCCGCTCTGCAAGATTAACAGCTACAGCCTGGTTGAAGATTCAATTCTGTTCGAAAACGTTACGATCGGTCGACACGTCAGGATCAAACGGGCAATCATCGACAAGGGCGTAGTGATTACAGACGGTTCCACGATCGGTTACGATACGGATTCTGATTTACAGAACGGGTACACCGTTACCGAATCAGGCATTGTTGTAGTACCACGCAAATACAAATAACAATTCCCAGGCATTTTTTCTACTATTTGATTATTTTCCCAAGACATTCCAGCAACCGTTTATTCTCATCACCGGTACGAATTGCAATTCGGAAAAACCGGTCTGACAAACCCATAAAACTGGAGCAATCACGAATCAGTATCCTGTGATGAAACAGGCGGTCTTTGAGTTCACGGGCTGTGATTCCATCCTTGATCTCTACCAACAGATAGTTTGTACTCGAAGCATATAACTTGAACTGTGAAAACTGAGCCATTTGTTCGAAAAGAGTGCGCCGTTCCTGCCGAACAAATTCCAGACTATTCTGATTATGCTGGACATCCTGTAAAGCGGCAGTTCCTGCGGCCAACGCCAAAGTGTTAACACTCCATGGACCACCCATCGAATCCAGCCTTTCGGCAAGGGTGGTATTGCTTATAGCATATCCGAGGCGCAGACCGGGGATACCATAATATTTTGTCATCGAGCGCAGCACGATGGCATTATCGCTATGAACAACCATCTGTTTGGCCGAGGCCTCCTCGCAGAAATCCATAAAAGCTTCATCAAGTACAAGAAAAGTGCCTGTTGACAGACAAAGACTATATATCTTTTCAATTACTCGTTGCGGGTAGAGTGTCCCGTTGGGATTACCTGGATTGGAGATAAATAGCACATCAACCCCACCTGCCAGAGCCCGCTCTAATTTATTGATATCAATGGAAAAATTATTTTCAGGTGTCAGAATGAAATGCTGTGCTTCCCAATGATGTTGAATTAGCGCCCGGACATATTCGCTGAACGAAGGAGAGATAACCAGCGCTTTTTTGCCCGGCAACATTGCCGGAAGGTTATAAATCAACTCAGTTGAGCCGTTGGCAATAGTAAAGTGAGATGAGGAAAGATCATGGTGTTTTGCCAGCGCCTGTTTCAGTTCTTTGTGGGTAGTGTCTGGATAGTGAATCAAGCTATCGAGGGAGCAGATTAAGGCTTTGCGAACCATTGGCGACATGCCGAGTGGATTTATGCTGGCTGAATAATCAAGAATCTGATCGGGTGCGACGCCAAGTGTTCGAGCAACGGTGAATACATTGCCGCCATGATCATATGAATGGGACACGGAATCCTCTCAGACAGAAGGCTACGATCATACAGACAATAGCCATCAGCAGTGTTGAAATATACATCAATTTTATCATGTTCCGATACGCACGTTCGTCAAGCGGCTGCAGTTGATCACCAATATACTCTTTCCATGATACAATCCCGCTGTAACTGGCAGAGCCGCCCAGACGCACTCCCAAAGCACCAGCAGCAGCAGCTTCCGGATGCCCGCTATTAGGAGAGAGGTGATTCTGACGATCCCGAAGTGTAATCAGTGTGGCACCGCGAATTGAACAACCGGCCAGAGGGGCGGCAATTATCAGCAGAAAGGCAGAGAGGCGGGCCGGAATATAGTTTAGCAGGTCATCCATCCGGGCAGACGCCCACCCCATTTGAAGATAGCGCCGGTTCCTGTATCCAACCATTGAATCCAGCGTGCTGACCGCCTTGTACGACATCGAAGCGACCGGGCCACCAATTGTCAGCCAGAAAAGCGGTGCAATAATGCCATCAGAGGTATTCTCAGCAACCGTCTCCACTACTGCTCGCCAGATCTCAGGTTCTTCAAGCTGATCCGTATCCCGTCCCACAATATAAGAAAGATAGCGTCGAGCCATCGGGAGGTTACCTGCCAGAAGCTCAGAGACAACGCGATCAGATTCTTTATGAAGGGAGCGGGCGGCCAGGCAGGTTGAAGATACCAGTATTGCAGTGATCCAGCCAAGAGTGGGCAGCAGAGCGGTGAGCGTATGCAGCAGAAGCCAGGTTATCCCTGCAGCGCTGATAACAACCGACAGAAGCAGCAGTACACCGGCTAAACGCTCATTCAACCAATCCCGGCGTAATCCCTGATCCAAAAGGTGAATCAGCCGACCAATAGCAACAACGGGATGCGGCAGCCAGCGAGGATCCCCTATCGTCAGGTCGAGCAGGAGCGCCAGGAAGATCATCAAAGAATCAGGGGGTGTCACTGCCCAATCCGCAAATTGCCAGAATACGTGGCAGGTCAAGATGTTTTTCAAACTGCTCAGCCAACTGGTCAAAGGGGTCGTGTTGCGTCTGTTTCTCCGTCCCACGTATGAGCGGCATCCCCTTTTCAAGCCTGATGCTGTTCAGATAGATTTCACGGAAGCGGCTGTTTTCAAAGATGCCGTGCAGATAGGTGCCAAAGATCCTGCCATCGGGGGAAACCGCTCCATCTTCGACGGAAACCGAAGTATTGCCGCGCCGGAAGATACGCGAGAACGGCCGTAATCCTTTATCCAGCGTTGTCATTCCCATATGGATTTCATAGCCGGTCATGACCCCATTACATTCAGGGGCAACCGTCAATCCAGCTTCATCCAGGTAGGTTAGTACCTGATGAGTCTCTTTCTCTGGCAATAAAACAGTTGTGGAAGGAAGCAACTCCAGTCCCTGCGCCTCTTTGATAGCAGATTCGACAGCGTTTGGATCTAAGACCGCTGACCCCAGCATTTGAAAGCCGCCACATATCCCGACGATATGTCCTTTAAAGTCGCGGATGGCATCGTAAAGCCCGCGCTCCATCAAAAAATAGAGGTCTGCTATGGTTGACTTACTGCCGGGTATGATCAGAATATCCAGACCATGCAACTGATCCGGCATCTCTACGTAGCTGAGATGCACATCCGGTTCATTCTGCAACGGATCGAAATCGGTAAAGTTTGAGATCCTCGGAAGCTTAAGGACGCCGATGTGTATTTTTTTATGAGCAGTCATAATGCTGACCACTTTGGAACGTTGGCCAAGCGCAACACTGTCTTCAGCAGGCAGAGATATATCGGCAAACCAGGGAAGAACTCCCAATACCGGTATGCCGGTGCGCTGCTCGATAAAATCGATGCCAGGCTTAAGTATATCGATGTCGCCCCGGAATTTATTTATTATGAGTCCTTTGATGTAGGAACGCTCCAACGGTTCCAGCAACTCAATCGTACCGATTATCTGTGCAAAAACACCGCCACGGTCAATGTCGGCCACCAGGATCACCGGGCATCGTGCCATTGAAGCAATCTTGAGATTGGCAATGTCGTGTTTTTTCAGGTTGATTTCCGAAATGCTGCCCGCTCCCTCAATAACGATAAACTCGTATGCCTGACGAAGACGGTCAAAACTTTCCCAGATTTTTTCAAAAGCAACCGGCTTGTAAGTATCATACTCTGAAGCAGACATATTACCAACCGGTCGCCCCTGCACAACAACCTGACTGCCCGTGTCAGAATTAGGTTTGAGCAGAACCGGATTCATGTCTGTATGGGGATTTATGTCACACGCTTGAGCCTGTACCGCCTGGGCGCGACCTATTTCCCCGCCTTCAGGGGTAACGTAGGAATTAAGTGACATATTTTGGGATTTAAACGGAGCTACAGCCATCCCGCGCTTGACCAGGCAGCGACAGAAACCGGCTGTGATAACCGATTTTCCAACATCGGAGGCGGTTCCGCAAAACATGATCGCTCCCGGCTGAGACAGAGGCACCTGGTCCGAAACTATTTCAGTCACTGCAGTTGCAGGGCCATATTTATCCGCATAACCGCGCGGTGTTACTATACGCCCTTCTGCATCAATAAAAGTACTGGCATTGCCGATAAGGACAATGCTGGACATGTCGATCTCATGATTTAATAGCTGCCCGAGTGTTGTTACGACAACCGATTGCCCGTCACGACAGGCGTTGCGAACGATCCCGGCCGGAGTTTCCGGAGGACGATGCGCCAAAATGATGCTCTGTGCTTCCTGTATCTGTGTGACGCGATTTTTGCTGCGTGGATTATAGATGGCGATAACAAAATCTGCTTGAGCGGCCGCTTCCAATCTTGATTTAATCAGATTCCACGGGGTCAGCAGGTCTGATAGCGAGATTACCGCAAAATCGTGCATCAGAGGAGCACCAAGTAATGCCGCCGCCGCCTGAACAGCGGAAATACCCGGAACAATCTGGACGTCAAGGCGAGGCAAGTCTGAATTCTGTCTGGATTCCAGTTCAACCAACTCCAGAACCAAACCCGCCATACCGTAAATCCCAGAATCGCCGCCGGAAACCAGTGCGACCGATTCTCCAGCACGCGCCAGCCTGATAGCTTCGCGACAGCGCTGCACCTCCTGCATCATAGCGGTTGAAACAACCTGTTTGCCCTCCAAAAGAGGACGAACCAGTTCAATATAATTATCATAACCGATAATTACGTTAGACGCGGCAATAGCTTGCTTCGCAGCATCAGTCAGATGACTTGCAGCACCTGGTCCGGTGCCGACAATATACAGTGGAGCCATTGAATGCCTCGTTTGGGAAGAGATTAGGAATCTAGCGTGGCGACTTATTGCGGATATACAACACTACTACGACCCACATTAATCAGTGGCAAATCAGCTGCTGTATGAAACATAAAGTTGCTTTACGCGCGCCAGATAGTCGCGTGTTTCACGAGGCAGGTGATCAGGACGCTTATCAACATTACCAGGCCCCCAATTGTAGGCAGACAGGGCAGCATCTACGTTGCCGTTGTAACGCTGAAGCATATCTTTCAGAAATCGGGTGCCGCCCATAACATTTTGTTCTGGATCAAATGAGTCTTTTACTCCAAGCGAACGTGCGGTAGCAGGCATGAGCTGCATCAATCCACATGCTCCGGCGTGTGAGACCGCCTGCGGGTTAAAGTCGCTTTCGGCCTTGATTACCGCTTTAATTAACCCAACATCAACACCATATTTTCTGGACGCCCTTGATATGATTGGATCAAGCCATGTCGAGTCATTATGGGTTTGGGACATCTGTGCAGTAGTAGAAGCAGGGACAGGAATGCTTTCGGTTAAGTCATGAAGTTGCGATGGAGGCTGTGGCGTGAAGGAGGACTGTTCTCCCCCTGCGGCCAGGTTGGCACTATAGGCCTGCATTAGTGCATTTGCTGAAACAAAAGGTGATGTGACTGAGGGAGTTGCACCATCTGAAGTAGAATTGTCTGCCAGGGTAAGAGATCTTTGTAGCATCTGCAAGGTGAGCGATTCCGCTAACTCTCTGGCTTTATCGCTGGCGCTTGGAACCGTAGATTCGTTGCTGCCTAAAGCTTTGTAAAGCTTTTCCGAGAAGCCCCTCTCCTGCTGGATAATATTACTGTCAGACTTTTGCAGAAGCGGGGCAAGCGATCCCAGCAACGACAGTTTATCAGCTGTTAGTAACATATTTGTTTAATCCTCACTAAAGGCACAGGTTCTTTTTCTTCAATTTTTCAATCAAAGTCGTTCGCTTCAGATTAAGCAGAAGTGCAGCCTCTTTTTTATTTCCACCCGAACGGGCAAGAGCTTGTAATATAAGATTGTTTTCAAACAAATCCACGGCAGAGTTGAGGCATACGCCACCTTCAGGAAGCAGGTTGTCTGTTGGTAGCGAAGACATCTTAACAGGCGTAGTATTCGATGATTTCCCGGAAAGATATTTTTCTGGCAGATCGCTTGGAACGACAAGACCGCTCCCTTTCAAGATGACAATTCTCTCAACCAGATTTTCAAGCTCTCTGACATTTCCCGGCCATTCATAGTTACAGATAATGTCAAGAGCATCGCGTGAGAACCCCTTTACTGCATGCCGTTTGTCTGCGTTGAATCGGGTTAAAAACGCATTAATCAGCTGCGGGATGTCCTCACGGCGCTCACGGAGCGGGGGAATGGTAATCGGAATAACCGAAAGCCGGTAATACAAGTCTTCTCTAAAATCGCGATTAACCACCAATTCTTCAAGATTTTTATTGGTAGCGGCTATAATACGTACATCAACTTTTTGCGATTTTGATGCCCC
>JANYBN010000138.1 GCA_025360785.1 Geobacter sp. | reverse complement strand
GCCGTATTCATCTGCTGCGGAGAAAAAACATCTGGTGGTGATTGATCCGGCTCACGGCGGTCAGGATATCGGCGTCAAAATTACCGAGAGTGTTGGATCAGGTTTGCAGCGCATCCCGGGCAAGACATTCCACTGGAGCGGTCGCTATGGTTATGATCTGAACGAAGCCCAGACGCTTGATACCCAGCTGAACGTGCTGATGGATTTCCAGCCGAACCTGCCGGAATCCTACCGCGACGCGGAATATCTCTTTCTGGCCAATATCGACCCAGACCTGCAGATGAAGGTGCTGGAACAGGTTCGTAAACCGAAGCTGGTGGCGTGCGATACAATGAACTTCTGGATCTCCTCCAAGCCGGAAGCTCTGAAAAAGGTGCTTCAGAAGGTTGATATTGTCGTAATTAACGAAGGTGAAGCGCGGCAGTTTACCGGAGAAGCCAATCTGGTCAAGGCCGCCAGACAGATTATCGCCCTCGGTTGCAAGCGTCTGGTTGTTAAGCGGGGAGAGTATGGCGTGCTGATGTTTACTGCTGATTCAGTTTTTGCTGCGCCGGCTTATCCGCTGGAAGAGGTGTTTGATCCGACCGGTGCCGGAGACACTTTTGCTGGCGGTTTTATGGGCTATCTGGCAAATACGGGAGATCTGTCAGAGGAAGGGTTGCGTCAGGCAATCGTTTTCGGCAGCGTTATGGCTTCTTTTAATGTAGAGGATTTCAGTCTTAACCGCATGAAACGACTGGAATACCGGGAAATTGAGGCGCGTTACAAAAGCTTCAAGGCGCTGACCAGCTTCAGGGATATTGCTATCTGATGTAGTTGGGCAAAGCAGAGCGTGCCTAACATTTTTGCTAATTACAAATGTATTGTAAGAATGGTAAAAAATGAAACATGTTTTTAATTCCATAGTTATACTTGTTCTTCTGCTGAATGTTTTCGGTTGCGTATCCGGGCGTGGTCAGAATAACCCCAAGCCAAATCCGGCTTCATATCATTTTCAAATGGGCCTTTCCTATCTTGGAGAGCGCAATTATTCCGCGGCTCTGTTTGATCTGACCGAAGCCGATAAACTTGACCCGGAAAATCCGGACATCCTGTACAACCTGGGTATGGCCTTTGTCGGGAAAAGACGTCCGGATCTTGCTGAGGCAAAACTTCTGAAAGCCATTCTATTGAGGCCTGGCTTCTCTGCTGCCCGCAACGACCTGGGTGTCGCGTACCTGGATCTGAAGCGTTGGGATAGTGCTATTCAACAGTTTAAAATTGTAAAGGATGACCTTTTTTACGACAATGGTGAAAATGCTGCCATCAACCTGGGATTGGCGTATCTTGGGAAAGGTGATTACCCAAAAGCTCTGGAAGAACTGCAGGCTGTTGCTGCCTTGAATCCGCGCAATCCTGTCGTGCGGCTTTCTATGGGGCGGGTATGGTTTGCCATGGACAAGAGCGAACAGGCGATTGCTGAATATACCAAGGCGCTTGAGATTTATCATGATTATGGCGCTGCCCACTATTATCTGGGACAAGTACAGCTCAAACTGAACAGGATTGATGCTGCCCGTATTTCATTTAAAGAGTCGGTTCTTCTCATTCCGGAAAGCGAGCTCGGACGAGCCGCTCTTGTGTATCTGGAGCTTATCAAGTGAGTGAGGTCAAGGTGTCAGATTCGGATTCATCTTTACCGGAAGCAGGTAGCGGTTCGCCTGGGTCAATTCTGCGCCGGTGCCGGGAATTCCACGGAATTACTCTTGAAGAAGCATCTGAAACCACTAAAATAGGCATTTCTCATCTGAAAGCTTTGGAAGACGACCGGATTCGTGAATTTGCCAATCAGGCCTATCTTAAAGGTTTTCTACGTATATATGCTACCTACCTTAGTCTGAATTCCGACGATGTAGCACGGATGTATGACAAACTTTTTGGCGTAAAAAACGAGAAACCAATTTCTGCCGGTTCGTCAGCCACTACACTCCCGTCAACGCGCCGTTTAGTGTCGCTCAAAAAAATGCTGTTCCCGGCATTGTTGCTGACAGTGATACTGATAACTGCGACTTTCTACAAAAGCCCTCCGCACCCCATTGCACGTCAGCCTCAACCTGTCACACCAGTAGTTGCACCGAGCCTGAATATCGCAGTACAGACGGTACAAAGCTCTGCACAAAACAGGATAAAAGAGGAGGTTGTTCCTGCTCTCAAAACAGAAAAACGCCCCGCAGTGCCATCAGGTAAGGACTTAACGGCGACTCCGAAGCTTCCGACAGATGCCGGAAAGGGGTTCATTGTTAAAATCAAGGTTAGCCAGAGCGGTACACTAACCGCTACGGTTGACGGCTCCGTTTCACAACAGTATGAGCTTGTTGTCGGTGATATAATTGAGTGGAAGGCGGAAAAAAGCGTCACTCTGGAATTGAGCAATGCCGGTGGCGTCGACTTGGAACTGAACGGCAAGCCTTGCAAGCCGCTTGGGCCTAATGGCAAGCCGGGTTACTTTGAACTTGATGCTGAAGGAGTCAAACAATAATTGACTGGATTGTTTTCGCAGCGACGTATTTTCTGCAACACACTCATAATAAAAAGAAATTCAGTCACTTGACAGGCCGCTGCTACATGCTAGAATTTCTGTACTTCTAGTCGTGCTGGAGAAACATGGTGGAACAGGTATATAAAAGGATACTGGTTGTGGATGATGAGGAAAACGCTCGTGTTGCGCTTTCCAAGATTCTTGCCCATGACGGTTACGAAGTCGCGTCAGCCGGAAACGGGCTTGAGGCGCTCAATTATCTGCGTAGTAAAGAGGTCGAACTGATCATCACGGATCTTAATATGCCTGAGATGAACGGCTTGATGTTTTTGCGCGAACTTAATCGCAATCACCCCGCCAGCAATGTAATCATGATTACCGCTTACGGGGAGGTTGAGTCTTATCTCGAAGCTATGACACTGGGCGCTTTTGAATATATTAATAAACCAGTCAAATATGACGAGCTTAAAAAAGTAATAAACAAGATATTTAAAACCATCTGACAAGTGTAACATTTGGGAGGATTTCAATGAAACCGTTTACAAAAATATTGACGGCTATCGATTTTTCGGAAAACTCTGAATGTGCTTTTGATTACGCTCTGACGCTGGCAACGCAGTTCAATGCCGAACTAACTATTATTCATGTTATCAATGAACCGGTTGACTTACGCGGTTTCTATGTGCCTCACATCTCTTTTGAGCAGCTTGAAAAAGAGATCGAAGAAAGCGCTGTCAAGATGATGGAGACATTTTGCAACACACGGTTAGGGACTTTTGTAAATTACAAAACCTCAATTGTAACGGGCATCCCTTACGATGAAATCACTGCTGCTGCCGCTAAAATGGATGCTTCCCTGATCGTGCTGGGCACTCATGGTAGAACCGGTCTTGATCGTATCCTTTTCGGCAGTACCGCAGAAAGGGTTGTTAGATCGGCCGAATGCCCTGTTTTGACGGTTCGACTCCCGGCTGTTTAGTAGCTGGAACTTATTCTGTTTATCCCGTTTGCCTGGGGCGACATAAAACTACATTATCCTGCTTATAAGGATAACGGTGAATTCTGCAAGAGTAACGAGAAGAGCGATTCCTCCATGCTGACAAAAATATGCCCATGTGACACAAAAAACTCTGTCGTTATTATCGATGACGACAGGAACATCCTTGAGCTGACCTCGCTGATACTCTCAAAGAGCGGATTTCAACCATACACTGCAGATAGCCCCAATGAAGGTTTTGAACTGATTTTCCGCCATTCTCCTGAATTAGTCCTGCTGGATTATATGATGCCGGAGATGGATGGCCTGTCTGCGCTGCAATATATCAAGACTCACTTTCCTGATACGTATGTTGTGATGTTTACCGGCAAGGGGAGCGAAGAGGTCGCCGTTGAGCTGATGAAAAACGGCGCTTCAGAGTATATTCTCAAGCCGTTTAATAATCGTAATATGGTTGAACGGCTGCAAAATGTGCTGAGAATCCGGGAAATCGAACTTCATAATCGCGAGTTGCAAAAACAGCAGGAACATTTGCTTTCAGAAATTGAGCAGTGGAATATAGAACTCCAGAAGCGGGTACGCGAAAAATCCGAGGCGCTTCAAAATGCTCATGAAGAGATTGTCCAGTCTGAAAAGCTCGCTGCGATGGGCTATCTTTCGGCAGGTATGGCCCATGAAATCCGCAATCCGCTCAACTCCATATCCCTTTTTATTCAACTTATGCGCCAGACTACGACTGAGCCGGATCAACTTGAGTATCAGGCGAAAGTTTTAAAAGAAGTTGATAGGATAGACTCTATTATCAGGAAATTGCTGGATGCTTCCCGTAGAACCCGTGTCATAACGTCTGATGTACAAATCAATCAGGTAATAGATAACGCAATCGAAGCTTTTTCGCCTCAAATAGAGTCCCGAAAAATTCTGGTTGACCGGCGGTATCATTGCAAGCCGTCTCCTATTACTGCAGACCCGACCGAGTTGGAACAGATTTTCACCAATCTTTTTCTGAATGCTCTGGATGCGATGAGCCGAGGCGGTCGCCTTGATATTGAGGTGCTTGAAAAGGACGGCCGGGTGATTGTCAGGGTTAGTGACAGTGGTGCCGGAATTAGCGAGAATGTTCTTCCCAGCATATTTGACCCGTTTTTCAGTACAAAAAATCGTGGCACCGGAATGGGGCTTCCTGTTGCCCAGCGTATTGCCAGAATCTACGAAGGAAGTATCGAGGTCGAAACCTCGTCCCCGGAAGGAACTACATTTCGTCTGGAGTTTCCTGTCTGTAGATGAAGATATTCATCCTTTCTTTTTTTGGATGAGATGGTGTAGTATGCCTCCACTGTTTACAATCCTTCCTTTAAGTGTGTGCCGTCATGACCCAATTATCCAGAAAAATTCTTATCATAGATGACGATCCGTTTTTCCTTAAAGTGCTGACCGATAATTTCAGCGACAACGGGTTTACCGTGTTCAATGCCAATGACGGCGTTGAAGGGGTAAAGGCCTTTATTGAAACGTCACCTGATGTAGTTATCTCTGATTTGGTAATGCCGCGCATGGGAGGGGTCAGCACTTGTATGGAGATCGGCCGACTGGCCGGTGATACTCCGCCTGTGATTGTGCTGCTGACGTCCATGTTTCAGGAATCTCCCCATGAACATAACGCCCCTGAGATGGGCGCAAAGGTTCATATCCCAAAATCAACCCGTCCGGTGGATATCGTCATCATCGTCGAACAACTGCTGGAACGCGGAAAGTACCAGCAGGGCTGACTTCATGCCTTTTATATATCGCAACCTTTCCCTTACTCCTCAAGATTCAGAAGAAGAACTTCCTGCAATACTGGCGGCTAAGCTTTCAGTCCTATCCACGTGCTTGCGTGATATCCGTATCGTTCGCAAAGGTATAGACGCCCGCAAAAAGCCGCATATCAAACTGGTCTATACACTCTCCTTTTCAGCCGATGATGCGCTCCGAAAACAATTGGGCACTGATTCGTCTCTGGAATGGCAGGACGAAAAACCGGTTACCGCCCCGGTGCCGATTCAGTCGTCCAAGCACATTGTCATTGTCGGCAGCGGTCCAGCCGGACTGTTTGCTGCCTTGCGCCTGGCAGAGTATGGACTGATGGCGACGATCATCGAACGAGGCGAACCTGTAGAACAACGCGCGTTATCCGTACAACGTTTCTGGAAGGACGGCGTCCTTGATCCCGAATCCAATGTCCAGTTTGGCGAGGGGGGCGCCGGAACGTTTTCAGACGGGAAGCTGACCTGCCGCTCCAAGGATCCGCTGGTACCCTGGGTGCTGGAGCAATTAGCCGCTTTCGGCGCTCAGCCTGAGGTGCGCTATCTTGCCAAACCGCATATCGGCACTGATCGATTGAGGACGGTAATCAGCGCTATTCGGTGTGAACTCCGTGCCAAGGGTTTCGATGTTCGCTTTTGCTGTCGTATGACCGACATGAAAGTTAAGAACGGGTGTGTCACAGCAGTGACCTTGAATGATACAGAGGAAATTCCGTGCGACCATCTGATTCTGGCCACCGGGCATAGTGCCCGTGATACGTTTGAACTGCTGGATCGTCTGAAAGTACCGCTGCAGCGTAAGCCATTCGCAATGGGACTCAGGGTTGAACATCCGCAGGAGTTGATAAACCGGATCCAATACGGCAGTCAGAAGCAGCCAGGTCTGCCAGCAGCCGATTATGCGCTCGCCTGGAACAGCAGTAACAGCGGGCGCAGTGCCTATTCTTTCTGCATGTGCCCGGGCGGGGTAGTGGTCGGAGGGGCTTCCGAAGCGGGGGGAGTCGTTACTAACGGCATGAGCGGACAGTTGCGCAATTCTCCGTACGCGAATAGCGCCCTGGTGGTCAATGTGCGGGAAGATGATTTTGATGGGCCGGGGCCGCTGGCAGGGGTACGGTTGCAACGCAGGTGGGAACAGCGGGCATTTGAAGTGGGTGGCGGAAGTTTTGTGGCACCGGCACAAAATCTGCTCGATTTTTTGCGGCTTCCAGGAAAAGAGCCGGCCAGATCAAGTTACCGTCCCGGTATACGCGAGACGGATCTGGATTCCGTGCTGCCTCAGTTTATCATCGATACGTTGCGGGAAGGTATTGTTGATTTCGGACGCAAGTTGAAGGGCTTTATAACCTCAGAGGCAACCCTGATCGGTATTGAGTCCCGCACCTCCTCTCCAATACGGGTTTTACGTGACGGCGGTTTCGAGTCGGTCGGCGTCAAAGGTCTATATCCTGCCGGTGAAGGCGCCGGTTATGCGGGCGGTATCATGAGCTCTGCTGTCGATGGCATTAAAGTCGCCGATAGTATCGCGGGTCGTCTCTGAAATATATTTTATATTAATTTGCTACCCTACCAGTGCGCCGGTACAACTGGA
The DNA here is from genome assembly GCA_025360785.1 of Geobacter sp. Taxonomy (GTDB): domain Bacteria; phylum Desulfobacterota; class Desulfuromonadia; order Geobacterales; family Pseudopelobacteraceae; genus JACRCG01. The sequence goes on along the minus strand of JANYBN010000138.1, from coordinate 11,100 downwards.
TCCTTCTCCCGCAGTGCAGCAATAACAGTGCTGGGAAAGAAGGATCTTTTTTCCCCGGATGTCCCTTTCATCCAGTTCTGAAATGAAAATTTCGGAACCATCATCAGCCATAACCGGCATCATCAGCGCCTGATTGAAATCGCAATTATAAACCTTCCCCAGCCAATCTACACTTATCAGGGTGCGACACATGATATTGCCAGCGGTCTCGGGGTTGAAGCGCCCGGCCAGCAGGCGCAGATATTCTGTATATGTGCCATCGGCTTCGAGATGCTCTCGAAACCGCCCGATCGGTGCGTTAGTGATGGTGAAAAGATGATTGAAGACAATCCCGTGCCTTGCTGACAGCTCTTCCTTGTAGGCCACTTCCAGCTCAGCCTGCTTGCCCGAAACAAAATCCCCCCCCGGATTGTAGACCAGATTCAGTTCTACTTCCGAACCATAACCGAGTGAATTCAGACGCTTTAAAACCTGGATGCTCTTTTGGTAGACACCATCGCCCCGCTGGTGGTCTACATTCTCTTCCAGGTAACAGGGGAGCGAGCCGATGATGGTCAGTTCATGGCTCCGGCAAAACTCCGGCAGCCATTTCCACCCAGGCTCGGCCATGATCGCCAGATTGCTGCGCAGCAGCCTGTGTGGTGTCAGACCCCCGGTTCGTTCAATGAACTTACGGAAGTTCGGATTCATCTCGGGGCACCCGCCGGTTATATCCAGAGTAAGGGTCGGGTGACACGCTAGGAATAGGGTGATCTGCTCCATGACCTCCGCCCCCATAATCTCCGCGCCGGAGCTGGAAGCATCGACATGGCAGTGGCTGCAGTGCAGGTTGCAGAGGTTACCCAGGTTGACCTGCAGGGTTTGCAGGCTTTCAAATGTTTCAAACTCCGGATTTATCGCCTGCAGGCGCTCTTTGAATGGAAGTACCATGTATTATCCCTTATGTTTGTTTTTGTTTTCCAAGATCCGTAAGCCGGAAAAACGGGGCAAGAACCCCCATAAACCAGATAAAACAGATCATGCCGGCAACCGCATTGAATATCTTGAAGTTTGTACATGGGCCGAATACCCGATCATGAAAGTTTAGCAAAGGATAGCGGCGATCTCCAAGTAGCGGCCGTAACCAGACATCGATAAAAAAGAACATCTGCCAGGAATTCTGCCTGATATATCGCCCTAAAAGATAGAAGGTGCGAATAGATCCGCTGACTCCCCACTCGTCATACATCATCCGCCAGATCAGGCCAAAAAACGGAGACAGGGAAAGCGTTCCGGTGTCCATCTGTGTCCGGTATATTCCCGGCGCTCGGGCAAAAAAACTTTCCACGCCGGCATTGTGCAGCCCCATCATCATACTCATCAGGATATAGCGGCGATGGAATCCCTCCGACTCGAACCTTCGTGCCGATGTCTTGATATATCCTGGAAGTGTAATCCATTTCCCCTGAGTCCTGATTTTTTCCGCTATGCGTTGATCTTCCAGAAACGGCATGCTTTCATCGAAACCGCCAATATGTCTGAAGAATTCTTTCGCGAGTAACAATCCCTGGTCACCGTTTGTTGTATTGACGCGATTGAAGGCCGTCTTTTCCTCGGCATAGCGATAAGCCATCTTGTTTCGCTCTGTGCTGCGGACAAATTTCATGCGAAAATGGCCGGCAGTACGGTCATATCCATGTGGTTCCGTCTTTAATGCATGTATGGCGTTGCTGAGAAGATGGGGATCATCAATGCGGGAGTCTGCGTGCAGAAACAGGATAATGTCGCCGGTGGCCAGTTCGGCAGCGGCATTCATCTGCCTTCCCCGTCCGCGCCCCGCGTTTACGATGTTGACGCCAAAAGCTTTTGCCACTGACATGGTCGTGTCAGAAGAATCGCCATCACCGATTATAATTTCCAGGAAAATATTTTCCTGTTTCCCGAGGTCTTCCAGAAGTGCGGGCAGATGGTCTGCTTCATTGAGAGTCGGAATAATGATTGAAAGGAACGTTTGTGGTATCCGCAGCACCGAAAACTACTTACCCTCCGTTGCAAGGAAAATATCTCCGTACCACGCTTCCGCGTTACTGCCGGTATTATCCGTGTCGGTCATGATCGCAATAGCTTCGGCTTCCGGCGGATCAGTCCCGAACAGGCGGCGGTAGTCAGCATAAAGATTGCGTTCTTCAGTCAGCCATTGTCCGGACATATTATTGCCGGACTCTATTGCCACCAACTTGACGTCTGCAGTAAATGCACTCGGAACTGACTCTCCTTTTGCCAGCTTGTTCGCCCAAATGTAGTTGATCGCTTTCATCTGCCAGAAATACTTGCCGGGGAACACCACATAAACCCTGGCGGCGTAGTCATCGCCAGCCTTGAACTTCTCATCTCCCCCCTTGATGGTGTGGGCGATTTTCCAGCTCCAACGTAGATAGCGATATTTCACAGGGTCAAAGCGAATCCTTCTTATCAAGCCTGACGCAGAGGCATTACTGGAACTTTTAACAACAGTGCGACCATCTTCTCTCACCAACCGATATTCTGTAATACCCTTAAAACTCCTGGACTCCCAGCCTGCCAGCCCTTCGGTGTTGAAACGGCTGACCGGAATTTCTTCGGAGTAACTGTTTGTGGCTGATAAAACTACTGTCGTAATCAGGCAGAACATCAGCGTCAATCGCAGTTTACAATTAAAGGTATAAAATCGCATATCGTACCGTCGTTTTTTCTAGCAACTCTATCGTGTTTATCCGGCAGTTAATTATCCTGAGGTGTCTTTCCTGCTTTTGAATCTGTTGTACAGCGCCGGTATCAGGGCAAAGAGTCCTAAAAGGGCAAAAGAGCCGAGCACGCGAGGCGAAGCGATACCGGAGAGCGAATTAATGGTCGCCAGACTGGCCCCGGCATTGACGTAGACAAAGCCGCCCGGAATGATGCCGAACATGGTGCCGAAAATGAATGTCCGGAGCGGCAGTCTGGTTAGTCCGGCTGCCAGGTTGATCAGAAAGAAAGGGAATACCGGTACCAGTCGCAGAAACAGCAGGTAATTGAAACCTCTGGTTTCCAGTTCCCGGTTCATCCCTTCCAGTTTGTTGCCGAATCTTTTCAGGACGGCATCACGAAGCAGGTAGCGGGTCACCAGAAAGGCGAGGGTTGCGCCGGCCGTTGCCGCGATGTTGGCGTATAGCGTTCCCATGACCGTGCCGAAGATAGCCCCTGCAGCAAGCGACAGGATGGCGGCGCCAGGAAGCGACAAGGCGGTCTGTGCGATGTAGATCGCCATAAAGCCGGCCACCGTAATCAGCTTGTGGGCAATATAGTAATCCAGCAGCGTCTGCCGGTTAGCCTTGAGAGCGGCCAGCGTCAGAAAACGCTGGAGGTCAAGCCAGAAGAAGAGCCCTGCAGCCACGAGGACAAAGGCCAGAATAATCCCTTTTTTTGAATTCATCCGTTCCGCTGCTTTGCATTTACCCGTGCGGAAAACTTATCATTATTAACGGTAAAGCGCTCGTGGGTACCTTTTCCGATAACCTCCATCTCATCACGCGCCTCAATTTCCCACAGGGTACGCTTGCCGTCAACTTCCAGGCATTTTACAAAGGCGGTTACAGTCATGCCTGGTGGGGTGGCAGCCTGATGGGTGACGTTGATCATCGTTCCCATGGTACGCTCACCCTCTTCCAGGTAGGGGCGCAAGGCCTCCATGCAGGCCCACTCCATAAATCCGACCATAAATGCTGTGGCAAAGACTTCCGGCATCTCGCGAAACAGATCCGATTCCGGGTAGACATACGGCACGGTCTTCTCTTTTGAAACCAGGAGACTGAAGGTGTGTTCCAATCCGGGCTTTAGAGTATCTTTCATGTGTCGTCCTTTCTTGTTGACGTAAGTTATCTTCTCTGCCACTTCAGCCAGCTCCCCAGCACCTTCTTGGTAAATGGAGTCAGTCTTGTGCGGTTGTACGCGTCGGCCAGCCGCTTGATAACCTCAACCTGGGTCGGATAGGGGTGAATTGTTTTGCCGATGGCAGAGATTCCGAGACCATTTGTAATGGCAAGTGAAAACTCGCCGATCATCTCCCCTGCATGGCGGGCGACAATGGTGGCGCCAAGTATCCTGTCCGTCCCCTTGAACAGGTGGACCCGGGCAAATCCTTCGGTTTCGCCGTCAATAACCGCACGATCGATTTCGGACAGAGGCACGGTTAGGGTTGTCACGTCAATCCCCTTCTCTTTGGCACCCTGTTCGTACATTCCTACATGGGCAATTTCCGGATCGGTGTAAGTACACCAGGGGATGGTCAGGCCTGATGTTTTCTGCCGCCCCATGAACAGGGCATTGGCAATCAGGATACGCGCCATGGCATCGGCGGTGTGGGTGAACTTGAAGGGGGAGCAGATATCGCCGGCAGCATAGACGTTGGGGTTGGTGGTTTGCAGGGTGTCGCCAACCTTCACGCCGGACTGGTCATGGCCGATGCCGGCCTTTTCCAGCTCCAGCCCTTCGACGTTAGGAGTACGACCGATACCGACCAGAATCTCATCCGCAACCACATCAAGGGTTTGGCCATTCTGCTCCAGACGCAGAACCTTGTCGCGGCCCCTCATTTCCACACCGAGTATATTTGCTCCGAGCTGCAGTACAATTCCGTCACGTGCCAAGGCGGAGCGTACTGTTTCCGCAGCGTCACCGTCCTCCCGCCCGAGTATCCGGGGAGCGGTTTCGATAAGTGTAACACGGCTGCCGAAACGGGCAAATGCCTGGGCAAGTTCGCAGCCGACCGGGCCAGCTCCGATTACCGCCAGCCGTGGTGGCAGTTTGGTCAGGGAGAATACGGTTTCGTTGGTAAGATAGCCGGCTTCGGACAAGCCTTGGATTGGCGGCGCCGCCGCACGGGCTCCCGTACAAAGGGCGGCTTTTTTGAAATACAATCTTTTGCCGTCCACCTCGACACAATCCGGCCCGGCAAAACTTCCATGTCCGATAAAAACATCAACCCCTAATTCGTCCCGGAAGCGGTGGGCAGAATCGTGTCGGCTGATTCCGGCGCGTAAACGGCGCATTCGCTCCATCGCCGCCTCAAAATCAAAATTAAGTCCAGGACCGCCACGCACCCCGAACTCACTGCTGTTGCGGGCATCAAACAGGGCTCTGGAGGCCCGGATCAGCGCTTTGGAAGGGACACAGCCAACGTTCAGGCAATCACCACCCAGCAGGTGGCTCTCGATCAGGGCTACTTTTGCCCCCAATCCGGCAGCGCCGGCGGCCGATATCAAACCGGCTGTACCGCCCCCGATCACCACCAGATTGTAACGTCCGGCCGGTTCAGGATTTATCCACCCTGACGGGTGAATATTCGCCGACAGCTCGCGATTTTCCGGAGTATCGGGGAGGATGGTTGTCGGACCGTTCATGACACTGTCTCCTTGAGTCGCTTCTCACGCACTTCCTGGAAAGTAAATATCCCCAGGCAAAACCAGGGGATATTTACTTTGACTCGACAGTTTGTTTTCTCCGGGTATTACTCTTGGTCACTCAACGGTGACACTCTTGGCCAGGTTCCTCGGTTGATCGACGTCAGTACCCTTCAAAACGGCAATGTGGTACGACAGAAGCTGCAGAGGCACCGACAGCAGCAGCGGATCAAGATCTTCGTCAAAGCTCGGTATTTCAATGGTAGTTTCAGCCCTGTCTCGCACCTCTTCATCGCCTGCGGAACAGACCGCAATCACACGGCCGCTCCTGGTGATGACTTCTTCCATGTTGGAAAGCGTCTTTTCGTATGAGCTTCCTTTCGGCACCAGTACGACAACCGGCACATCCTCATCAATCAGGGCGATAGGGCCATGCTTCATTTCGCCGGCCGGGTACCCCTCGGCGTGGATGTAGGAAATTTCCTTAAGCTTGAGAGCGCCTTCGAGGGCGATTGGAAAGTTTTTCCCGCGTCCAAGGTACAGAAAATCACGGGCGTTCATATATTTTTTTGCTACTTTCTCAGTATATTCATTCAGCTTCAGCGTTTCTTCCAGCAAACCGGGCACTTTTTTAAGCGCCGATATCATCCGCTGACCATGGTCGGCATCGATCTTGCCGCAGGCACGCCCCAGGCGGATCGTAAAGAGATAGAGTGCAGTCAGCTGGGTAACAAAAGCCTTGGTTGACGCTACGCCGATTTCCGGGCCGGCATGGGTGTAGATGACGCCGGTTGATTCGCGGGCAATGGAAGAATCGACCACGTTGCAAATTGCCATATTCATAGCACCGCGAGATTTTGCTTCGCGCAGGGCCGCCAGGGTGTCGGCAGTTTCACCCGACTGGGAGATGACAATTGCCAGTGTCCCTTCATCCACAACCGGGTTGCGATAACGGAACTCTGAGGCGATGTCAACTTCCACCGGAATGCGGCAGAGCCCCTCGATATAGAACTTGCCAACCAGAGCGGCATGCCAGGAGGTTCCACAGGCAATAATAACAATCCGCTTGACTGCCGCCAGCTGGTCATCGCTGAACTGCAAATCCTCAAGGTATACATCACCCTCGTCCTCAAGCAGACGGCCGGCGATGGTGTCGCGGACAGCACGGGGCTGTTCGTGTATTTCCTTCAGCATGAAGTGCCGATATCCCCCCTTTTCGGCCATCATGGGCGACCAGTCGATATGCCTCGCTTTTTTATCCAGAGGTGCGCCTGCGATAGTCGAGAATTGAGCTGTGCCGTCTCTGAATATAACCAGCTCGCCATCCTCCATAAAGACCATTTCGCGGGTATAGGCCAAAATGGCCGGGATATCCGATGCGACAAAAAACTCTTTCTCACCGAGCCCAACCACCATTGGAGAACCAAGCTTGGCAGCGATCAGGCTGCCCGGATCATTTTCGTTGAGGATACAGACCGCATACGCCCCGCGTAATCGTGCCAGGGTCTGCCTGACAGCTTTCTCAAAATCAGCCTCGGTTCTAAGCGTTTCCTCGATCAGGTGTGCAATTACTTCCGTATCTGTCTCACTCTTGAACGTATGTCCGGCCTGTTTTAATTGTTCCTTGAGCTGCAGATAATTCTCTATGATGCCGTTATGCACCAGAATAACCGGACCGGCTTTGTGCGGATGGGCGTTTATTTCAGAAGGCCTGCCATGCGTTGCCCAACGGGTATGACCGATACCGACAGTTCCGGCGAGCGGCTGGTCCTTCAGCATGTTTTCAAGATTAATCAGCTTGCCCTGGCTTCTGCGGATGGAGGACTCGCCATCCCCCAATGTCGCTATTCCCGCAGAGTCATAGCCGCGATATTCAAGTTTTTTAAGCCCTTCAAGAATGATCGGGGTCGCCTGCTGTCCACCGATGTATCCAACAATGCCGCACATATACTCTCCTCAAAAACGGTAAATATCAAAAATGTAATATGAACTTAGTACCATAATTATACACATTGTAGCACGAATTTTTTGATACCGAAGTCGGTTTTGCCTTGTCCAGTCAAACGCCCAACGATCTGAATATGTTTGAATTTCTGCAATGATATGTTATTTTACTGAACTCGAAAAATAGAAACGGTCTTGTAGTATCAGCTCTTCAGGAAGGTTAGTGCAATGGAAAGAAAGATGCAGTCCCCCCCCGCAAAAAACAGTTTTTGGTCAACAATGCTCCTGTTGGCGGTAACACTGGCAGTTGTTGCTCTTCTGGGCGTATCCGGCTATGTGTTCTTTCTGATGGCAAAGCTTCCCAGAGTTGATCGTCTGGCAGACTATAAACCTCCCATCGTCTCTCAGGTTTTTGGCGATGACGGCACTCTGGTTGGGGAATTTTATCTGGAACGCCGCATCGTGGTGCCGGTCAACAAGATGCCCCGCAAGCTGATTCAGGCATTCGTCTCTGCTGAAGACGCCAATTTTTATTCCCATAAAGGAATTGACTATCTGGGAATTCTGCGGGCAGCCTTCAAAAACATAATTTCCATGAGTAAAAAAGAGGGTGCCTCGACGATCACCCAGCAGGTTACAAAATCCATGCTGTTATCGCCGGAGAAAAAGTTTTCCCGCAAGATAAAGGAGGCCATCCTTGCCAAGAGGATGGAGGAACGACTTTCCAAGGACGAAATTCTCTACCTGTACCTGAACCAGATATATCTTGGAAGCGGCGCATACGGCGTTCAGGCGGCAGCAGAGACCTATTTCGGCAAGAATGTAGAACAGCTCAACCTGGCCGAAATGTCCATGCTTGCCGGCCTTCCAAAGGCGCCCAACGCCTATTCACCCATCAAACATCTTGAAAAAGCCCGTGAACGTCAGGCGTATGTACTTGATCGCATGACCAAGGAAGGGTACATAACTCCGGTCGAGGCCGACCACGCTAAGAATACGCCCATTATCCTGCAGCCGATGAAGAAGGTAAATAACGAGCAGTCCGCCTATTATCTTGAGCATCTGCGGATCCAGCTGGAACAGAAGTACGGCGAAGACCAACTCTACAAGGGTGGATTGAAGATCTACACCACCATGAATGCCAACATGCAGCGTGCCGCCTATGACAGTCTTCGCAAAGGGCTAAAAGAGGTGGACAAACGCCAGGGCTACCGTGGTCCGACCAAGTATTTGAATGAAGCGGATGTAGACATTTTTTGCACTAAAACCGAGGAGTCGATTGATTCCGTTATTCTGAAAACCGGCGAGACCTATCCGGGAGTCGTGGTCGGATTCAATCCCGAAAAAGGTGATGCTCTGGTCAGGGTTGGAGAACGCAAAGGTGTTCTCTCTCGAAAAAACATGGCGTGGGCAGGTAGAATCGGCATGACCAACCGCTACGGAAAACCCGAAAAGGGTAACAAAGGGCTGACGCTCGGTTCGGTCATCGAGGTTTCGGTCGTATCTCCCGAGCTTAACAATGAGGGCGCCCAGTTTGCGCTTGATCAGACACCTGACGTGCAGGCGGCCCTGGTCTCGATTGATCCCCGCAACGGCGGCGTTAAGGCGATGGTTGGCGGTTACGACTTCAAAAAAAGCCAATTCTACCGCGCCATGCAGGCCAAGCGCAATGCCGGTTCTGCTTTCAAGCCGATAATTTACGCAGCAGCCCTTGACAAAGGGTTGACCCCGGCAACTATCACCGAAGATGAGCCGGTTGAATACCCGGATGGTTCCGGTGGGGTCTGGAAACCCCAGAACTATGACCGTGAGTTCCGTGGCCCTGTGACTATGCGTGAGGCCCTGACCTATTCAATAAATATTGTCAGCGTCAAGATCATGGAGCAGATCGGAGCACAGTACACTGCAGAATACGCAAAGAAGCTGGGGTTTACATCTCCGATTCCAGCCAACCTGGCACTGGCGCTGGGAGCAGCCTCAATCTCCCCGTTTGAATTGACATCGGCGTACGCCGTCTTTGCGAACAACGGGCTGCTGACCCCACCGTATTTCATTACCAAAGTTACTGACACCGACGGCACGGTGCTGCAGGAGACGCCGCCACCGGTGCCGGTGCCGGTAATCCCGCCCGAGACAGCGTACGTCATAACCAATCTGATGCAGAGCGTCGTTTCCAGCGGCACCGGACATCGCGCATCGATCATCGGCCGGCCGGTAGCCGGAAAGACCGGCACAACCAACGGGGCAAAGGATGCCTGGTTTATCGGCTATATTCCGCAGTTGGTGACAGGTGTCTGGGTCGGGTACGATCAGGAGCGTTCTCTGGGAAGCGGCGGCACCGGTGGCCAGGCAGCGGCACCGATTTGGGGGGACTTCATGCAACGGGCGATTATGTCTCTGCCGGCGGAAGATTTTATTGCACCTGAAAATGTATCGTTTGTGCTGATAAATCCACGTACCGGCAAGCTTGCCAAGGAAGGCACCGAAGGGGCGGTGATGGAATGTTTTATCAAAGGAACGGAACCGTCTTCTTATGACTAAAACCCAACCAACTAAACCTTACCACCCCTAGTCCCTCCTAAAACAGGAGGGGGACTTTAATGCTCCGAGGGGTTGGGGGTGGTTGGGTTTACGCTCTACAACGTAATATCCTCGGCAACCCCGCTTTTCTGGTTTACGACCGACTTGAATTTATCCCAGTCAATCACCGCTGTAAGCTTCTGCTTATCTACCATCCGCCTTGCCTCTGCGACAAGATCGGCACTCTTGTTATAGGTATCATGATGCACTTCCAGAAAAACCCGGCCATCTTCGGTAACGGCCAGTTTGACCGGCTTGTAAATTATTTCGCCTCTGGTATTAACCTTGATTTGCGGAAAAAACTCTTCCATCTGGATCGGAGAGAGCCGAATACAGCCGTGACTGGAGAAGCTGTAAATTGATGACGGTCTGGTAGTGCTATGGATCATTATGCCGGGGATCGAGGTTCTGATGGCATATTTGCCAAGCGGATTCTCCGGGCCGGGGGGGACAGTGGTGACAACTTCTTTGCCGTGCTCTTCCATTTCGGTCTGAATTGATGGTGGTACAGTCCAGGTCGGATCTTTTACTTTTCCGGTGATCCTGAATTTTCCTACCGGTGTCTGCCAGGTATATTTTTCATTTTTAGTCTTTGACCCGACTGCGACGGGGAGTGAAGTGACGAGAACCCCCTGCTGGAAATAATACAGGGTACGATCCGGAATATTGATGATTATGCCGTCTTTAATCTGCTGAGGAATTATTTTGCGATTGTTATAGGCAAGTTTCTGGCCGACCCGGAGGTACGCCTTGGCATCCATTTTGTTCATGTTGCGAAGGTGCTGCTGGGTAACCCCCAACTTCGCAGCGACAAGACGGACAGTATCCGCTTTAACTACAGTGTAGACGCCTTTTGAACCGACAATCCGGTCGGAAAGCGGCTCTGCAGGGATTTCAGCTACTGTTTGTTCAGCCGGCACTTCAGGTGACTGCGCAACTTCTGCTGTGCTGAGCATAAACTCGATTATCTGGGACTTCTGCAGTGCCAGTAAGTAAAACTTGTCTGCGTTCTCTGGATTGTTATTCAAGTCGTAGCGCTGAGCAATCTCAAAGACGAGATCAAGGCTTTTCATATCGTCGTGTAATTTTTGGGCTTCAATGTTTTCATGCAGTTTTGTAACCGCTGATTCAGCGTCCTGCCTTACATCAGCACTTGCAATGGCCGCATACAAAAAAAATG
>JANYBN010000132.1 GCA_025360785.1 Geobacter sp. | reverse complement strand
CAGGCAGGGTTCGGCAACACCGGGTGAATAGGCCAGTGACAGGTCGGCGGCGGTCTGGCACGGTTTGGTGGATATTACTTCTATTTTTCCTTTGCGGCCCATTGAATGATATTCGAGAGCCCCTAGTTTTTTGCTCATACGCTGTTTTCTCCCTTTCGAAGTTGATGTTAACTTAGTTTCGTAATCAAGTGCTTACGGCTTATAGATCTTCATCAATGCCTGAGCCATCTCGGCCGGGCTGGCGGCTACGCTGATACCGCACTCTTCCAGAACTGCCACTTTTTCTGCAGCGGTGCCCTTCCCGCCGGAGATGATGGCGCCGGCATGTCCCATACGCTTGCCGGGAGGGGCCGTGCGCCCTGCGATGTAAGCAGCTACCGGCTTGGTCATGTACTCCTTGACAAAGCGGGCTGCTTCTTCTTCCGAAGTGCCGCCGATCTCACCGATCATGATGATCGCATCGGTGTTCGGATCTTCCTCGAAGAGGCGCATTACATCCAGATGGTTGGTGCCGTTAACCGGATCACCACCGATACCGACGCAGGTGGACTGGCCGAGTCCCAGACAGGTGAGCTGCCAGACCGCTTCGTAGGTCAGCGTGCCGGAACGTGAAACGACGCCGATCCTGCCCGGTTTGTGGATATAGCCGGGCATGATGCCGATCTTGCACTCGCCGGGGGTGATAACGCCGGGGCAGTTCGGGCCGACCAGGCGGGTCTTCTTGCCGATCATAAAATGTTTAACCTTGACCATGTCAAGGACCGGAATGCCCTCGGTGATACAGCAGACCATCTCAATCCCGGCGTCAACCGCCTCCATGATCGAATCGGCGGCAAAAGGGGGTGGAACATAAATTACGGAGGCGGTGGCGCCGGTCTGCTCAACAGCTTCCTTGACGGTATCAAATACCGGAAAACCATCGATGGTTGTACCGCCCTTGCCGGGTGTCACGCCACCGACCATCCGGGTACCGTATTCGCGGGCGCCCTGGGCATGAAACAGGCCGGTTGCACCGGTGATCCCCTGAGTGATTACCCTGGTGTTCTTATCAATCAGAATACTCATAGAAGTTTCTCCTTTAGCAGGCTGCCACGGCCTGGACAATTTTTTGGGCTGCGTCGGCCATACCGTCAGCGGCGACAATATTGAGACCGCTTCCAGCCAGAATCAGCTTGCCCTGCTCAACGTTGGTACCTTCCAGACGAACGACCAGCGGCACATTAAGTGACACCTGACGAGCCGCCGTCACAACACCGGTGGCGATGATGTCGCATTTCATGATACCGCCGAAGATGTTGACCAGGATCCCTTTGACGTTCTTGTCGGAGAGGATGATCTTGAAGGCTTCGGTGACGCGCTCGATGGTGGCACCGCCCCCGACGTCCAGGAAGTTGGCCGGGTCGCCGCCGTAATGCTTGATGATATCCATGGGGGCCATGGCTAAACCAGCGCCGTTGACCAGGCAACCGATGTTACCGGAAAGGGAGATATAGGAGAGGTCAAACTGGGATGCTTCGATTTCTTTAGGGTCCTCTTCGTCGTAGTCGCGCATGTCGGCGATTTTGGGATGACGGAAGATGGCGTTGTCGTCAAAGCCAAATTTTGCGTCCAGAGCCAGCATGTCGTTTTCGGCGGTAACTACCAGGGGATTGATCTCAAGCATGGAACAGTCACAAGCCATGAACGTGGCATAGAGCCCTTCCAGCACTGCAGTGACCTTGCTCACCAGCTTGCCGGTCAAACCGAGGCTGGAGGCGATGTTCCGGCATTGAAAGGCTGTCAGGCCGACCAGAGGATCAACTGTTTCAACGAAGATCTTTTCGGGTGTTTTGGCGGCGACCTCTTCTATGTCCATGCCACCTTCGGTGGAGGCCATGACGGTGACCTTGGAGGTGGCGCGGTCTACCAGCAGACTGACGTAGAGCTCGTTGGCGATATTGCACCCTTTTTCAACCAGGACGCGGGTGACCAGCTTCCCTTCGGCGCCGGTCTGGTGGGTGCGGAGGATCATGCCGAGCATCTCGCGGGAGATGTTACGGACTTCATCCGGGGTGTGGGCCAGTTTTACACCGCCACCCTTGCCTCGTCCACCGGCATGGATCTGGGCCTTGACGATCCAGGGGCCGTCGCCAAGGCGCTTGGCCCATTCTCTGGCTCCGGCACTGTTGTAGCAGACATGCCCGTCGGGGACAGGAACTCCAAACTTCCTGAGAATCGCTTTTGCCTGGTACTCATGAATGTTCATGTAGCTCTCCTTGGTAAGATTTTGTTCAGAAGCGTCTTACTTATACATGCAGCATTACCGCATGACTACAGCCATAACCTTGACCGCGTTACCATCTGATGAAAACAGACGATGTTTGAGGGTAGCATCGAAGTAGACGCAGTCTCCCACGTTGAGAACAATTCGCTGGTCATCGAGTAACAGTTCGGCTGTGCCCTTCATTACAAAAAGAAACTCTTCTCCATTGTGGCTGTAGGTATCTGTATTAGTGACTTTTTCGTTTAGAGTGAGGAGAAACGGATCCATTTTTTTGTTTTTTTTGCGAACAGAGAGTGATTCATAGAAATAGCCATGGTTGGTGCCGTCTTTGGAAACAACCCTGGGAATAAATGTGTGCTCGTTGCTCCTGAGAACTTCATATGGGCATTCTTCCTCATTTTCAATAAAAAAGTGCCCGATTTTTACATCGAAAAAATTGGCTATTTTGGAGAGCGTAGCGATGGGAGGGGAGACATTATTGTTTTCTATTTGTGATATAAGTGCGGTAGAAAAACCGGTTTCATTGGCTACCTCCTGCAGAGTCAGTTTTCTTGCACGACGGAGCTCTTTAATTTTGGCACCAATATTGTATTCCGACATGCATACACCCCTGAAAAAAATATGACCTTTGACCGTAGTTATTCTGCGTATGTCCGTATATCTTGAACACGGAAGTCACCTGTAAATCTTAACATTTGCGCGACAATACCATATAACTATCAAGTGACTGTTTTTACTTTGTGACTTTAGCTCTCAAATGATTTATATATGTCATCTGTTGTTTTTGTTCAAAACTCACTGATAAGCTGTAAACCAACAATATCCGCATCACACCCTAAAATAGTTGATTGAAAATAAAAGTCAATGTTTATTTATCCAAAATAAAGTTTTTTATTATAAATAAAGTCGACAGTCAATAAGCGTAAACAAAAACGAGAGCCGGGTTCCCCCGGCTCTCGTTCTGTTTCAATGTTTCAAACGGTCTTATTTCACCTGAATATTGATCTGCTTCGGCTTGGTTTCTTCTTTTTTTGGCAGGGTAATAGTCAGCACCCCTTTTTCACAGCGGGCATCCACCTTTTCCTGATCTACCGTAGTCGGCAAACTGAAACTGCGTTGGAACGTCCCGAAATATCTCTCAATGCGATGGTAGTTCTCCTTTTTCACATCGCCCTCATGCTTACGTTCCCCTTTTAAAATCAGAGTGCCGTCTTCAATTCGCACCTCAATGTCTTTCTGATCCACATCCGGCAGTTCAGCTTTTATGACAATAGAATCAGCAGTTTCATAAATATCGACAGGAGGCTGCCAGAGCCCCTCTTTGATGTCTTCACTGGGGATATCATGATTCCAGGAAAGGTTGAGCAACCGGTTCATCTGGTCCTGCATACTGCGCAACTCCTGGAGCGGGTTGTACTTTACAAGTGCCATGGCTTTTATCCTCCTTTGAACTTTTGTTGTTGAATCGGTACCCGGATATCGAACAGCATAATCGCGATTAGTGAATTGTCAAGGTTCTCCCGTTCCACATGTCTGCCGTAAAAATTCCAGACTTTTCAATCTTCTGGCGGAGTGGGTGGCCAGCGCCTCATCCAACAGCATACCGGCCTGCTGGAGCGTCTCCTCATCAATTCTCACCTGCCCGAAACGGCTGGTGGTCAGACAGGAGAAGAGCCCTTTGAGTACCGCTGTTGGCATCTTGCGACCGGTCGCTGCACAAAAGCGACAGACCAGCTCCCCCCCTTGCTGCATGAGTGCCCCATGCGCATCATAAACTGAGCCGCAACGACTGCACACCTCCAGCGAAGGGCGGTACCCGAGAATATTGAGCAGATTGATTTCAAAAAGCCTGCGGTCGGCATCGTCACCTTGACCGGAATCCAGCCGCTCAAGATAGGTGGCCAGCAGACGGTACAGACGCGGCAGCGGCTGACCTTCCGGGGTTAGGCACTCCACCAGTTCGCAGGCGTACAACGCGTATGCAATGGCACTGAGTACACCCCGAATCCCGGAATAGAGCGTAATAACATCCGCGCTCCGCAAAGTAGAGAGGCCATCTTTGAGGTTAAGCTGGAGATCGATCCTGGCAAAAGTTTCCAAGGCAGGCCCGAAACGTTTGCGGCTGTTGCGAGCACCACGGGCGAAGCCTTTCAGGCGGCCATGCTCAAGCGTGAACAGCGACACTATCCGGTCGCTCTCACCATAGTCGGAGTTTGAGAGCACGAAGGCTTGTAGTTTTTCCTGTTGCATGACGCTATTGCCGCTCCTGGCCATTATGCGGCCACTAAACAAAAACAAGCCGCTAATCTTTCATAAAGATTAGCGGCTTATTGGTGCAAAGTCGATAAATAACTGATAGTTGTTACATGTTGTAGCCGCTTTCCGAATGCTGCGTCTGATCGAGACCCATGATCTCATCTTCTTTGTCAACACGCAGACCGATCGTCTTGTCAAGCACGAACGCAATTATCAAGGTCACGATAAAGGCATAGGCGCCTGCAGCCACTACGGCAATCAACTGAGTCATCAGCTGTTTGAAATTCCCGGCGAGCAGACCGGTGGCGCCTACTGTTGCAAATACACCGGTCATAATTGCTCCAAATGTTCCGCCTATGCCATGCACACCAAAAGCATCCAGTGAATCGTCATATTTCAGTTTGGCTTTCAGCAGGATGCCGCCGTAGCAGACAAGGCCAGCCATCAAACCCATCAGCAGAGCCGCTCCAGGCTGTACAAAACCTGCGGCTGGAGTGATAACAACAAGACCGGCTACGACACCTGAACCGAAGCCGAGTGCGCTTGGCTTGCCGGAATGGATCCATTCAGCGATCATCCAGGAGAGGCCGGCTGCAGCTGGAGCGATTGTGGTGGTGGCAAATGCCAAACCAGCCAATCCGCCTGCTGCATCAGAAGTATTGACACCAACGATAGCCGAACCGGCATTGAAGCCGAACCAACCGAACCAGAGCAGACCAACGCCCAGCAGTGTCAGCGGCAGATTGTGCGGAGCCATGCGTTCGGTCGGATAACCATGACGTTTGCCGAGGAATATCAGGAAAGCAAGTGCTGATATACCGGATGAGAGGTGAACAACAGTACCTCCGGCGAAATCAAGCGCACCTTTTTTAAACAACCAGCCGTCAGTCATCCAGACCCAGTGTGCCAGCGGATCATACACCAGCGTAGTCCAAAGAAGGACAAATACGCAATAGGCGGAAAATTTAACACGTTCGGCCATGGCTCCCGAGATAAGTGCCACAGTGATTATGGCGAACATACACTGATACATGGCAAATACAAGCTCGGGGATTGCGCCCGGCTCCTTGGTGTAGTTCTGAAAAAGCGCCCAGTCAACTGTGCCGCTGGCGGCGTCCTTCATGATGACCAGCCCGTTCAGCATAAACTTGCTGAAGTCGCCGATCAGACCCATGTGCCCTACATCAGGACCAAAGGAGAGTGAATAGCCGATAACCGCCCACTGTACACCCACGATACCCATGGCTACAAATGAGTGCATGAAGGTCGAGAGTACGTTTTTCTGGCGCACCATACCGCCATAGAACAGCGCCAGACCGGGGATCATCAGCAGTACCAGAGCAGACGAGATCAGCATCCAAGCGGTATCGCCGGTGTTGAGAACCGGTTTGACATCAGGAGGTGTCGCGGGAGCAGCGGCTGCCGGAGCTGCTGCGTCAGCAGGTTTTGCTGCATCTGCTGTGGGAGCTGCAGGAACAGACACAGGTGGTGCCACAGCAGTTGTTGCTGCCGGTGCGGCATCTTTCTTTTCTTCAGCCATTGCGGCAATCGGAACCAGTCCTGCCAGAATAACGAGCATTATTGATGCAATATATAGTTTGAGTTTCATGATGTTCCTCCGATGCGGGTGGTTTTTACGTCGTTATCAGATCGCGTCGGCGCCATTTTCGCCGGTCCTGATCCTGATTGCTTCTTCAAGTGAGATGATGAATATTTTACCATCGCCGATCCGGCCGGTTTTGGCAGTATTTTGTATTGTTTCAACAACCTTGGCTACCAGCTCGTCACTGACGGCGATTTCCATCTTGATTTTGGGTATAAAGTCCACAACATATTCGGCGCCACGATACAGTTCGGTGTGCCCTTTCTGACGTCCGAAGCCTTTAACTTCGCTAACGGTGATCCCTTCGATGCCGATCGCGTTAAGGGCATCTTTCACTTCGTCAAGCTTGAACGGTTTTATAATCGCTTCTATGAGTTTCATTTCTAAGCCTCCTTGCGTGCTTATATGGTTAAACTCCTGGCCCCGATGAACGGGATAGTTCGTTTACGAATTTGTTTTCTTCCAGAAAACCTCTTCTAACTTACTAAAAAGTCGGGGACGGGAGGCACCCCACGCCGCCCCCGTATTGCAGGAGGAACAGCTAAAAAGATGGTAGATTGATATCGAGCTGGGTTGTCCATTTCCATGAGCCGTTAAGCGCTTTCTCGTTGAACCATACCGGTCCGGTCAGCAGGGCGATGTCTTTGGTGAAGAAGTAATAGACGCCGACACCACCGGCGCCGATATAATTTTTGCCGGAGGCGTAATCAGCGGCGAGGACAACTTTGTTGTACTCATTCCCTGCAGCATCCTTTGTCGGAAAAAAGCTGTGATCAATCGCCACCATAAAGCCGACATCATCCGTCCCACCCAGGGCAACTTTATTGCCAACGTAAGGACCGACAGAGACTCGGCCCAGCAATGGAATGGTTTTCCCGATTACGCCATAGACGACATTCAAGTCAGTGACCTTACTTTTTGTTCCCACGCCGAATATACCAACCTGCAGTGCGGGGGAGTACTTGAAAAGGACATCTTCAGGGGCACCGATTTTCGCATTGAAAGAATATGGATCTGAAGTTGGATAGTTGGCATCTACGCCGACTTCCATCTGGATTTTTTCAAAAGGCAACACACCGATGGTAAGCCCAATGTCGGTCGGTAATGCAACCGTTTCACCGGAATTTGCGGATTTGTTTAACGAGAAATAGTTGTCGATACCGATATGCGCTACTTTGTAACTCTGGATATCAAGAGTCATAGGCGTCCAGTACGTAGTTGAAGGGGTCGCCATTGCGGAACCACATGCCATTGCCACGATTGCCGCTGCTGCTGCTAACATTTTAACTCGTTTCATCTTCTTCTCCTTTTCGTCGTTGATTTTGAAC
Source organism: Geobacter sp. (assembly GCA_025360785.1). GTDB lineage: Bacteria > Desulfobacterota > Desulfuromonadia > Geobacterales > Pseudopelobacteraceae > JACRCG01. Next base: position 1,328 of record JANYBN010000132.1, on the reverse strand, counting down.
CCAACAGGACAACACCGCCAACCCCGTAACTAACTGTTTTTGTTATACGTTTAAATTAGTAACAATTAATTAACTTTCGAGCGCCGTTGCTCTGGTACAACACTGGTACAAACATGAAAAAGTGTTCTGCCTGAAGTTGGACATCTGCTGCTTATGCGTTCTGGAATGTGTCAACATATACATAGATCGTGCCATGTTTTATTTGGTAACAAGATTAGATAGTTACATCTACTCTATACAGTAACATACATCTGAATCGTCACCTCTAAATCCATCAACTGCCCAAAAAATAATCAGTATGCCGTCAAAAACACCACGATCAAAGGGAGAATACTATGCACGATAAAAAGTACATGCTACCCACACCGCGCGGCTATTTCCTGCGAGTTCGGACAGGGACCTGCCTTGCAAATTACTGTTTTGCTTGCACTTTACAGAAGCCTGCGTTTTAGATCTTCTTTTCACCGTTGCAATTGAGTTGAACGGTGAAATCTATGCTACCAACTGTTTTTATAGTTTTTTATGGCAATTAATCCCCTGATCTTCAATCCGTCATTTCAGTAATACAACAATAGTACATACGTGAAAGTTCTTGGCTGAATGACCCACCACGCTGCAAACTGCGGGGTATCTACAATGCTTGCGCGCTGAGGTACACCACTCCAAAACATCAGTCGAATATCCTGATGCTCCCAGAGTAATCCGACCCGATTACAGAACCAAAATTATTAACCACCAACAGTTGAATGTTCCTGCGGCCGCCCAGGTATCTAGTTAGTCATTTCAACGGAATTCGAGCGCAAATGAACTTTCAACTGCCAGTCTGACAAACTCGTACTCCCGCATAATCCACAACAAATCAAGAGCCGTCATTCCCGTTTTCTTATAATACCAGTTATGTGCCCGGTGGACATTTATGTCGAGGTCGCTTGCAGCTTGCTTGATGTTTATGGCAAACAAAATTAAGCAGGGATTCCAGGAAAAACTGATTGAACTTGCCGTGGAGGAACTGTTCCCCACAAAGACCATTTCCATTACTGCAAAAAAATGCAGAAAGTATTCTCAGGTCCTTTCCTCCATACGGGAAGTGGGATTGATTGAAGCCCCTGTGGTCGCTCCGTTTAAGAAAGAAAAAGGATATCTTCTGCTCGATGGGCATGTGCGCATAATGGCTCTGAAGGAATTGGGGGTGGAGCGCGTTTTCTGCTTGATCTCCACTGATGACGAGACCTATACCTACAACAAATACATCAATCGGCTTACAGCAATTCAGGAACATCATATGATTGTCAAAGCCGTGCAGTCAGGAGTCTCTGAAGAAAAGCTCG
>JANYBN010000131.1 GCA_025360785.1 Geobacter sp. | reverse complement strand
CAGGCAGGGTTCGGCAACACCGGGTGAATAGGCCAGTGACAGGTCGGCGGCGGTCTGGCACGGTTTGGTGGATATTACTTCTATTTTTCCTTTGCGGCCCATTGAATGATATTCGAGAGCCCCTAGTTTTTTGCTCATACGGTCATACTCCTCTTCTGAGTTAGCTCTGCTAGCAACTTGCTGTCGGAGGGACTATTTTGTGAAGTGCCTCCCTCATTAAGTCGGAAATGCTCCTGTTGGTGTTATGCGACTCACTTGCAAGAGCTTCAAGTTCGTCGTCTGTGATTCTGATGGATATAATATTATACTTCGGTTTCCCTTTGTATTTTCCCATTACACCGGTCTCCGGTTGACGGTTTTGTAGGGGCGGGTTTCAAACCCGCCCTGCTGCAATCGCCACTAAAGGCGGGTGGGTCACGGACCCGCCCCTACACGTCAAGGCTGATAAATTCTCAACAACGCCTGTGCCATCTCGGCCGGGCTGTCCGCCACACTGATGCCGCACTCTCTCAGAATCGCCACCTTTTCCGTTGCCGTACCCTTGCCGCCGGAGATGATTGCGCCGGCATGACCCATGCGCTTGCCGGGAGGAGCGGTGACACCGGCGATATAAGCTGCCACCGGTTTGGTCATGTGGTCGCGTACAAAGTATGCCGCTTCTTCTTCCGATGTGCCGCCGATCTCGCCGATCATGATGACCGCCTCGGTGTCAGGGTCCGCCTGGAACAGCCGCAGGACATCCAGATGATTGGTGCCGTTGACCGGATCGCCGCCGATGCCGACACAGGTGGACTGACCGAGCCCCAGGCAGGTCAGCTGCCAGACCGCTTCGTAAGTCAACGTGCCTGATCTTGATACGACGCCGACTTTACCAGGTTTATGGATATATCCCGGCATGATGCCGATCTTGCACTCGCCGGGGGTAATAACGCCGGGGCAGTTAGGTCCTACCAGCCGGGTTCTCTTTCCCTTCATGAAGTGCTTTACCTTGACCATGTCGAGGACCGGAATCCCTTCGGTGATGCAGCAGACCAGTTCGATCCCCGCATCTACCGCTTCCATGATGGAGTCGGCCGCGAAGGGTGGCGGAACGTAGATTACTGAGGCGGTGGCGCCGGTCTGTTCGATGGCTTCCTTGACCGTGTCGAATACCGGGAAGCCGTCAATGACCGTGCCGCCCTTACCGGGGGTCACGCCGCCGACCATTTGTGTGCCGTATTCACGGGCTCCCTGAGCATGAAAGAGGCCGGTTGCGCCGGTAATCCCCTGGGTGATGACTTTGGTGTTTTTATTGATCAGAATACTCATCAGTTAGCTCCTTTGACGGCTGCTACTATTTTTTGTGCTGCGTCGGCCATGCCGTCGGCGGAGACTATGTTCAAACCACTCTCGGCGAGGATCTCCTTGCCACGTGCCACGTTGGTTCCTTCCAGGCGAACGACCAGTGGCACGGTGAGGGAAACCTGTTTGGCGGCTTCGACCACGCCGGTGGCGATGATGTCGCACTTCATGATGCCGCCGAAAATGTTGACCAGGATCCCTTTGACGTTCTTGTCGGAGAGGATGATCTTGAACGCTTCGGTGACCCGCTCTATTGTGGCGCCGCCCCCTACGTCGAGGAAGTTGGCCGGGTCGCCGCTGTAGTGCTTGATGATGTCCATGGTGGCCATGGCCAGACCTGCGCCGTTGACGAGGCAGCCGATGTTGCCGGTGAGGGAGACATAGGAGAGGTCGTGCTGGGACGCTTCGACTTCGTTGGGGTCTTCTTCGTCGTAGTCGCGCATGTCGGCGATTTTAGGATGACGGAAGATGGCGTTGTCGTCGAAACCGAATTTGGCGTCGAGGGCGATCAGGTTGTTTTCGGCGGTGACGACCAGCGGGTTGATCTCCAGCATGGAGCAGTCGCAGGCGATAAAGGTCTTGTAGAGCCCTTGCAGTACGGCGGTCGCTTTGTTGACCAGTTTGCCGCTGAGGCCGAGACTAAAGGCGATGTTGCGACATTGAAAGGCGGTCAGGCCGACCAGAGGATCGATCGCTTCGGTGAAGATCTTTTCAGGGGTTTTGGCGGCGACCTCTTCGATGTCCATCCCCCCCTCGGTGGAGGCCATGACGGTGACCTTGGAGGTGGCACGGTCAACAAGGAGGCTGACGTACAGTTCGTTGGCGATGTTGCAGCCGTTTTCTACCAGGACGCGGGTGACCAGCTTCCCTTCGGCGCCGGTCTGGTGGGTGCGAAGAATCATACCGAGCATCTCGCGGGAAATGTTGCGGACTTCATCCGGGGTGCGGGCCAACTTGACGCCGCCCCCTTTGCCTCTGCCTCCGGCGTGGATCTGCGCCTTGACGACCCAGGGACCGTCACCCAGACGCTTGGCCCACTCGCGGGCACCGGCGCTGTTGTAGCAGACGTGACCGTCGGGGACGGGGACGCCGAATTTGCGAAGAATGGCTTTGGCCTGGTACTCATGAATGTTCATGTAGCTCTCCTTGATGTTGAATTTTATTTTGCAGTTTTACTTCACAAAGTCAGTTCGTATGCAACACGGCCTTAAGGTAATCTGCCGTTCGAGCACGTTTTATTCGTTCAACTTCAACCGGGTCAACATCCACATGGATCTCGTCCGGAGTGATTTTGAAGAGCTGTTGCCCTTTCTGTACAATGCTGCCGTCGCCACCCTGCATAATGATCTTGTCGATGGTGCCTGAAAAGGGAGCGCTGATCTTGTTGAACATCTTCATGACTTCGATGATGTAGAGCGGCTGCCCTTTTTCAAAATGCATCCCTTCGGTGACGAACGACGGCATGCCTGGTGCTTCCTGGCTGTAGTACATGCCGCCGCAGGCGGAGACGATCTCGTCGGCCTTGGTAGCGGGGGGCGGTACCAGCACCTTTTTCATCCGTGCCTGCAGGTCGGGATCGGTCAGGTATTCGGGGATCGTTATTTCCAGATCCTCTTCAACGCACAGATCCCAGAACTTTACGTTTTCACCAACCAGGAACAGCATCCCCAGCAGCTCAAGACCGGCTTCGTAGGCGAAATGGGCGGAGCAAATCTGCTCCCATTTCTCCTGATCATAACCACCCTGGGGCTTTTCGTTCTTCAGAATGTCGTTCAGTTTGAAGTACTCGTCCCTGGCAAGGCCGAAATGCTCGCGCAAGGCACGATAGAACTCAAGCGATTCCTGGAGCAGTTCATTGTCGTGACCCCAGATGATGTCGGCCGCCGGCTTGTGGGGGCGGTGCGACATGTGCAGAAACTCGTAGGTTTCATTCAATACCCCCAAAGGATTTCTCAGCCAGACAATCTTTCCCTTCTCCAGCCGGAAGTTTTTGGTGTTCATGCTCAGCCAGCCGGAGAGCAGATGCGGATCGCCCAGTAACCGCTCCATGGGGCGGGTAATCAGGGTTCCCTTGCGGTCTAGTACATCCGACATGGCTTTGGCCGCCTTCGGGTTGCCGGGGAAATCCTGCGCGATCTGTTTGGCATAATGTTTTTTCATCTGTACAAAGGCATAGACCGGGTCCAGTTGGTCCGACTCCTCCTTGATGGTGCCGACCAGCGTCAGATAAGGAACGACAAAGCGGGTGGTCGGTTTGGCATTGACATTCCGTCCCAGAAACCAGTTGACCAGGCCGAAGTGGAATTCAAGATTAGTCGCCAGATTGTCACCGTTGATGGTGGTGCTGCGAATGACCTCGGCCAGGCGCTCATAGCTCTCAAGGCGGTCATTGCCGGTGGTCAGCAGCAGTGCGATATTAGAATCGTAGGCGCCGGCTACATTATATTTCATAAACTGGCAGGTGTCGGGATTCAGCATGCAGATCCCCTGGTCATCGCGGACTTCACCCTGAATCGGTTTTGACCAGTAGCGGATCACGCCGCCTGCATTGGGGGAAAGGGAAGCATCGGTCGCGTTCAGGCGCGCCTCGACAGAAGCATTGAAACGCACGATCCGCTCGGGTTTGGGGAGGTTTTTCTTGTGCCTGGCCAGCAGCGCCATGGCTTCAACCAGCGATTCAACAATGAAAAAATCCTTCTTGTCTTTTGGGTTGGTGAACTTCAGGCTGTAGCAAAGTTCGGTCACGCGGTGTTCGACCTGAATGCGGGTGTTCACTTCCATGAAGAAATGGTTCCCCCGGTCAACGATGCATTCGAAGGTCGATGCGGAGTCAAGCCCGACCGCCTTGCCGAAGCGCTCGGACTCCTCTTCCATATGCTTCAGTACCGTCAGGTCGCTTTCAAGTGCCTTGACTTCAGCTTTCTTGCCGGCAGCTTTGGCCGTGGCGATAGCGGCCAGCAGTCCTTCCTGAGTAACGGAGACCTCCAGCAGCTTCTGCTCATGCATCTGGAGCGAACAGTCGCGGCCACCGAGAGCTATGCACCAGTCGCCGTTACCCAGGAGCTGGATCTCGTTATGGCGGGTCTGCTCGATGTTCAATTCTACCAGGACGTTTTTGTTGTCGCCGATACCGTTGGTCTTAACCTCATTGAGAATTTCGCGTACCAGTCCGGGCGCATCAGAGGCGGCCAGCTTAATGGTCTTGTCATCGAGCTTGGCCGCTGTCAGCAGTGCCGCGCCGAGAATCCTCTGCCCCTTGCCGCCGCCGCCGCCAATCGCCTTGATACGGACCCGGCTGCGTGGATGCTTCTTGAACATTGCTGCCACTTCGTCCTGAACCTGTGCGCACAGCTCCTCCACCGAAAACAGGTCGATCCCTTTGGCGTAGGATGCATACAAGATATGATCCGCAAGCTCCTCAAGGGAGATCTTCTGGTCTTTAAGGATCTTCGGATCGCAGGTGAGCCCTTCAGCTTTGACCAGCGCAGTAAGTTTTTTACGATCTAGATGTTTTTTCACCAGAGTGCGGGCGGTGACGTTGTCAATGCCGGGGGTGACGCTGACGTTGACACTGAGGGCGGTTCGCTTGGCCTCGTCTTTCTTGCCCGCGCCGTCCTGTGTCGCAGAACAGGGGCCGATGAAGGAGAGTCCGGCGTTTTCGATGGCCGCAACGAATTCGCCATCTTCGGCCATGAAGCCATAACCGGCAAAGATCGAGTCATAACCGTTTTCTTTGGCGATCAGAATGATCTGGTTGATGCGTTCAACACGTTCTTCCTTGCTGGCGCCTGTATAGTCGGGTACCCGGTGGACACGCAGTGAGTCGGTCAAGGACCGCAACTCCGGTGCCAGGGCACGCGGGTAGACGATCGAATCTTTCTCGGACAGAAGTATTCCGAAATGGCTTATTCCCATCTCGGCATAGACATCCATGGCTTCTTTACGGATCGGGCCACGACAGACGATCAACGGCTTCAGATCCTCGCAGGCGAAGGAACGTACCCAGGGGGAGGTGGATGCAGCAAGGCGGCGATCCTTATGGATCAGGGGGTTGTGAGTGTAGTAGTCGGACATTGGTCTCTATCTCCAATTAGTTTTATATTCACTGAAGGCGTGTATTTATCTGGTTAACGCTCGGATCCTGTTTATCAGTACATTGTTAATGACAGGATCAATAAAACTCGCGATGCACGGCCTGTAAAGGAGCGGCTTTGTAATGCCTGAGGAGGAAATTCATATTCTCACCCAGAACCTTGCGCAGGTCGGTCGGCATGACAATAGAGGAGATCGAACCGAGGCTGAGCGCCTCCCTCGGGTTCATCAGCTCTTTTTCATAGCGTTGGTTAAGCGTCGCTTCCTGGGCCTTCAGCCACTCGGCAGCCTCTTTTTCAGCATCGCTCTTGGCAATCGGTTCCTTGCTTCCGGCCTCCATGCGCTCCTGAATTCCAGACTTGATACGCGCTATAACTCCTGCGCGAATCTTGCGGATTTCGTCCTTGTAGACGAACTCTTTTCCTGCTGGTCCCATTACCGCCAGACGGGTAGTTGGAAGTGCCAGAACCAGGTCGGCGCCGGTCGGGTAGTTGTTGTAGGATGCGTAGGCTCCGCCGTAGGCATTGCGCAGGATAAGCAGGATGCGCGGTGTTCTGATGTCGACAATTGAGTCGAGCATGGCACGACCGGCCTGGACGATGCCGCGAGACTCCTGCTCTCGTCCCGGCAGGAAGCCGGTGGTATCTTCCATGAAAATCATCGGAATATTGTAAATATTGCAAAATCGGTTGAAACGGGCCACCTTGAAGGCAGCATCGCAATCTATCTGACCGGAGTCCACTGCGCTGTTGTTTGCTACAAAGCCGACCACATTGCCACCCAGGCGTCCAAAGGCGGTAATGACGTTGCGTGCCCGACCCCGCTGCATCTCGAAGTAATCGCCATGATCGCAGATCTGCTGGATGATGATTGACACATCAAAGGGGGTATTGAATCCGGTCGGCGAGTTAAAGGCCTTCTTTAGAAGAGTATTGATCTCCCAGGTTTTCCGGTCGAGCGGGTCACTGGTCTGCTGAAAGCGGGACATCACGTTATTGTTGTCCGGCAGATAGTTCAGCAACTGCAGCGTTGTGCGCAGAGCGGCAACTTCGTCACCAACGGTGAGATCGGCTACGCCGGATTGGCCATGTACCATTGGCCCGCCAAGATCTTCGGGGGAAATGTCCTCGCCGAGCACTGACTTGACTACGCCGGGCCCGGTAAGGCCGAAAAAGGTGTTTTCCGGCTGGATGACAAAACTACCTTGGCGGGGGAGATAACTGCCGCCGCCGGCGTTAAAACCGAACATGCACATGATGCTTGGGACTACGCCGCTGATTTTGCGCAGAGCGGTAAAAGCCTCAGCATATCCGTCAAGGCCACCGACCCCGGCAGGAACAAAAGCGCCGGCGCTGTCGTTCATTCCGATAACCGGGATGCCCTTGTCGCCAGCCATCTGAAACAGACGGGCCAGCTTTTTGCCGTTGGTTGCATCCATGGAGCCGGCCCGCACGGTAAAGTCGTGCCCGTAAAGGGCTACGTCCCGACCGTTGATATTCAGGATGCCGGTGACCAATGATGCGCCGTCCAGATTCTTGCCCCAGTTCTGAAACAGGATGTTGGGCTCATGTTCAGTGAGGACCTTGATACGCTCCCAGACGGTCATCCGTTTTTTGAAGTGCTGTTTCTCGACCTGATCGATGCTGACCGACTTAATCGGGCGCTGAATCAGGTCGTAACCTGCCTGCATAGCATCTTCATAGCCGCCAGTTGCACGCGATATCTCGCCAGGTATGTTGAATTCGATCTTCTTGTGAGTCTGTAGCGGATTTTTCAGTACTGGTAAAGTTGCTTTTCGGGACATCTTTGCCATCCTTTCGTTATGTGGGATAGTTCAACGTATAATTCAGAGAGGTGGAAATATTGAAATATTTGATCTGTAGAATAAGTCAGTTAGAAAACCCTGTTTCATGGTTGCATCTTGCAAAGACAGTATTTTTTGCATGGCAAAGATCCTGATTTTGGTTTTTGAGTCGTAGGTGTATATGATTATTATAACTAAATCTGAAACTTACAGATATTTAGCCATGTCAGGTTTGCAGATCTAATTCAATGCAGACTATGATAATCATTGTTTTATTGTCAGTAAATTTAGTAGTGATAAAATAATTCATTTCAAATAAAAGTCAAACATATTATTTATTTTTGGTAAAATATTTTACTATAGATAAATTTGGGCATTCGGAAATTGGATTGTTGATCGCTCGTTATCTGGATAGTATGGCGAATACGGGCTTAGTAGATTGCCTTGGAGAGACTGCTGGTATGCGATGCCAAGCTTTACGGCATCTTCAAAGGCAGGGTATGCACCAATCTGAATGATCCAGCGCCTGGAGCGACTGAACAAAGCCGCTTGCTTGCACTTTCTGGTGTAGTGCCGACGGTGGTGGTATCGAAATGAGGAATGTTTTCTTGTGTACAGGGTCGCTGGATCGAAAAGGGTGACTCTTCGATCCAGCGACCTTTTCGTCAGTGCCCATGCGCAGCTGTGGTTCTTCTTGGTTGAATTCAGGTCATGTGGTCAACAGGCCCGCAACGAATGTGATGAAGCAGATGATGCATTGTGAAAGTATATATCAAACAGTTTTGAAAAAAAATAGAGTGGCGTATTATTTTGTTGACACTTGATTGTGATGAAGAGTATAAAGTCAATTCCTCGAGATAGAGGTGAAACAAACGCTACTGATCTGAATGGAGATGTCG
>JANYBN010000125.1 GCA_025360785.1 Geobacter sp. | reverse complement strand
GGTAAGGAGGTCGTATGCCAATCCAGAGATTTAATACGAGTCCATTATATGATTGAATTGAAAAACGTAACCAAACGATACGAATCGCTTACTGCTGTTGACGATGTATCCTTCTCTGTTAATAAAGGTGAGTGTTTTGCTCTTCTTGGACCCAATGGCGCCGGAAAGACGACCATCGTAAAGATGCTGCTCGACTTTACACGACCGACATCGGGAAGCTTGTCTTTAATCGGTATCCCAAGTTCCCTTGCAGAATGCCGTCAATCAGTTGGTTATCTTGCCGAAAACAATCATATTCCTCCATCTCTTTCAGGGTGGCAATACCTTCTACGTTGTGCTGAGTTGTTGGATATGAATCGATCAGATGCTACATGTCAATGCGGGCGCATTGTCGAGCTGATTGGAATGCAAGGCAGGGAGAATACAAAGGTCGGCACATATTCCAAAGGCATGGTTCAACGGTTCGGCTTAGGTGCTGCACTCATGGGAGACCCAAAGCTGTTGATTCTGGATGAACCGACCTCTGGCTTAGACCCTATCGGTATCAGGGAAATACGCCAACTCCTGGAGTCGCTTAAAGATCAGGGCATGACTATCTTCTTAAATTCACACCTGTTGTCGGAGGTTGAAAAAATCTGCGATACCGCAGCAATAATCAACCGTGGCAAGCTCATGGTAAAAGACGCAATTTCCGCCATCGTCAAAGACGGTGAAACGCTGGAAGATGTGTTTGTTAGACTGGTGAAAGGTTGACATGGAAACCTCAAAATCACTTCCCCCCATTACAAGGATTACAAAATATACGCTTATTGACGAAGTGCAGCAGAGAAGTTTTATCGTCATGTTTGTGATCTGCGCACTCAGCGTATTTCTTGTTCGTGGCTGTTATCAAGGCAATTACGTGGTGAACGGACAGTCTCTTGATGCTGCAACTATTGTCAGAACGTTATCGAAAGCGACCTTCCACGTCATTGGTGCTGTCGTGATGGTTATAACAGCTTTACTTTCGATGCGAATCTTCAGGCGTGATCGTAATGAGGGTATGCATTCGTGTATTTTATCGAAACCGATAGCCCGGTGGCAGTATGTAATGGGAAAGATCCTTGGATTATTGGCCATATCGTCCCTTTTCATGTTCATCTTGCACAGCATTGTCTTTTTGATCACATGCATCAATTTAAAGGTTTTCATGCCGGGGTACCTCGTTGCCTCGATGCTCTGTTCTATCAACCTACTCTTTATCATTATTGCGGTGCTTCTATTGTCTCTAATGATGCCCGATATCGCCGCTTTTCTTAGTGTTCTAGGCGTTGGTGTCGTTGGCTTTGTAGCCGACGGCATAGCTGCAGCCAGCCGCAGTCAGATAGCGCAGGCGATGCTGCAACAATCGAACGGCCAGCCTCAGTCAGACATAACGTGGTGGAAAATAGTTTATTTTTTCTGGCCGAAGCTCTTAGGAGTTCAGCAGTTGGCATATTCATTGGTTGAGAGCGAATCAAACCATGGATTCGGCCCTATCTATCCATTCATCAATGTCCTTGTTTATTGCCTTATTCTTGGCGCACTGCTTTTTAAGCGATTTAGGAATGAAGAAATTGTCTAAATTCTAACTCTTTAACATTAAGTGATATGTGGCTTTGCGCAGTCCCCACTAATTCTGGTGTCCATGGCGAACGGCTTATGAATTGTGGACTTTACCGTTTTCAAGGTATATAACGAGCGAAAATCCCATTAAGGATGGCGTATGACAAAAGCTGAACTCGTAGCAAAGATCGCCGAGAAGGCAAAGCTGACAAAGGCTCAGGCTGAATCAGCATTGGCTGCTTTTCAATGTGCAGTAACAACAGAACTGGTTAACGATGGCAAGGTAACTCTGGTTGGTTTCGGCACATTCTCAGCATCGAAGAGAGCAGCTCGGACTGGCAGAAACCCACAGACGGGGAAACCACTCAAAATTGCAGCTAAAAGAGTCGGCAAGTTCACAACAGGAAAGTTCCTGAAAGACCTGGACGCTTGCAAAGGCTCTTGCAAAGGGAAACCGGCTGATAAAGCTGCTGCAAAAGCTGTAGCAAAACCGGTAGCGAAAGCAAAAAAGAAATAGCGAGATTTACTTTCTTCTGAGACATGCTCAAAAAAGAGGGGGCACGCAATCGAAGCGGCCCCCTTCGTATTTATGTGTGGGGAAACGAGGGGGGGTCCCTCTTTACTCGAAAATTATCCATATATATCCTGCTTGATCTATTTTCCTACCACCAGAACCTCAAAGCTATCCTTTACCATTTCCGGTCGCTGTTTTGAGCCTGTCTGCGCTGGCTCTTTGGGCTGGACAAACTGTGCCGCTGGCAAGTAAATATTGTGAGTTTTCGAGTCAACGGCCATAGTACGCGATCCTTTTTGTGTCGCAACTGTATCCAGCACCTCATAGTTACCTGGAGAAGCTTCATAAGCTATGGTGAGTGTGCCATCACCGTTTGAACTGAAAGCAAGTCCAGTCCCGGCGTCAAAACCATTTCCATCCACGTTTGCCCCGACAGGCAGGGAAGCAACTACTTTCCCAGTCTTCGTATCCAAAACCGTCATGGTTTTGTTATGGCAACCTGAGAACACAATGTCATTTTTCGGATCAAGTCCCATTCCGGCAGGTTCTACACAGGATTTCAACGGGAATTTCCGCAATTTGTAATTACTAAGGCTGCTTATTTCGATGACCTCATTGGTATCCTCGTTATTGACATAAACCTTGCCTTTGCCATCTGTGGCAGCATATTCAGGTTTACCACCAAGCGGAATAGTGTGTTCAACTTTTCCCGTAGCAGCATCAAATATCGTTGTGTCTTTACTGCGTCCGTTAAGGGTGAACACTTTTTTCGAGGCGGGGTCGTAAATGATAGCGTCAGGATTTCCACCGGTCTTAACGGTGCCCAATATCTTCAGTGTTTTTAAATCGAATATGGTTGACGTATCAGTCTTGCCGTTGCTGGTAAAGCCACGATTGAGTTCTGGTGCAATAGCGATTCCGTGCACCCCTGGGGTATTTGGGATGTCGCCAACTACTTTATCAGCATCAATATCTATAACCATGACATGGGTACTTCTTGATATGTACAGTC
>JANYBN010000115.1 GCA_025360785.1 Geobacter sp. | reverse complement strand
TCCCTGATGCTTATGGCAGGATCATACCTTCTGCCGTTGCTGGGAACGTCTGGTTTGGAAACAGGAGCCGTACTGGTGACTATTATCCCTGTCGCACTGGCCGCTTCACTGGCGGCAACCGGTTATGGTCTGATGGTAGGCACCCTGGCCAAAACCTATGAACAGGCGTCCATGTTCGGCGCAGTTTCCATTGTTATTGCCGCAGCATTGGGGGGCATCATGATACCGGTGTACGTCATGCCCCGTTACATGCAGGAAATCAGTACCTATTCCCCACTCGCCTGGGGGCTGACAGCCTTTCAGGATATCTTCGTCAGGGGAGGGAGTTTGCGCACCGTACTCCCCGAAATGTCGTACCTGTTGCTCTTTTTCATCGTAACCGTAACAATTTCAGGGTTGGCAATACGCAGCAACCGTACCCGGTGACACTGGCAGACTAAGGAGAATATACGTGCAAGACAATCTGGAGCAGGAACTGATAGAGATGTTGATAGAGGCGTGCAGAGTTGCCGGTCCCGTTCCGGCGGATATATCTTTTGACGCGCCGCTGATCGGCCCGGACTCCCCATTCGACCTTGATTCGCTTGATGCTGTGGAAGTAGTCGTAGCTGTGCAGCGAAAATATAATGTCAGAATCGAAAGTACGGAGTCGAGCCGCCAGGTTCTTCAGTCACTCAGAACCCTGGCCGATTATATCCGCCGCCACCGGGAATGACGGATTTCGCATAGCCGATTTTTCATAATGCCATGCTGAATTTAAATTTCTGTGTGTCCGTTTAAAACCGGCAATATTATGGTATCATTAACCCACTGGCAGATAACGTAAGGAGGCGTCTATGAGAAACTTTAAGCATTACATCGGTTTTTTTGTCCTATTCTCCCTCTGTAGTTTCACCGTGTATGCTGCGGACACCAAGGAAGAGGCCAGACCGGAAAGTGGCCAGACTCACGACCACGGAACGTGGAAGGAAAAACGTTTTGTCGCTAAGGTTGATGCCGACGGAGTACAGAGGGTTGAAATGATCGGTGGCGACTATTTCTATGATCCCAACTATATCGTGGTCAAAGTGAACAAGCCGGTGGAGTTGAAAGTTAAAAAAGCAGCAGGTTACGTTCCGCATGACCTGGTTGCAAAAGCACCGGATGCAGGGATTGAATTTAAACTAGACCTGAAAGGGGACTCCCAAACGGTGAAATTCACCCCGAAAAAGGCCGGCAAATACCCGATCTACTGTGACAAGAGCTTACTATGGTTCAAGACTCACAGGGAAAGGGGCATGGAAGGAATGATCGAAGTCGTTGATTAGGAGTAGCACATGCAGTTTCCACTGATAAGCAGGGAGCTGATCGCCATTTTGAAGCTGGTTCACGGCCTCTTCAATCTGACCGTGATGCTCCTGTTTTTTTATCATGCCCGCAACGGCCTGATGATCAGGCGATCCCGGACAGGCAAAACAGCGCTACCGCTCCAGGCAATTAAACGACACCGCCGTATGGGGCCGGGTCTGGCGATATCCGGAGCGGCAGGCTACTCAGCCGGACTGATTCTGGTCGTGATTGATACCGGGAACGTTCTCCAGTACCCTCCCCACCTGTTCGTCGGATCGGCAATTGTCTTCCTGCTCTTGTTTACTTATAGCTTCTCCCGAAAGATCTCCGGACCGGGCGCTCCGCAACGGGACCTTCATTACCGGCTGGGACTCACAGTCCTTGCTCTTTATCTGGTCAATGTATTCCTCGGCGTTGGAGTGTTGCTATGACGAAACCAACCCGCGCTCGTTCCATACGATGTTACAAAATGAATAGCTGAAAAATATCATAACATCTCGTAACATCCCGGCATCAGCCACATATTCTTACAAACCCTCTATTGATATCCCGCCTGCTCAAACACACCTTACATTCACCGACAACCTGATTAAATCGTAACAACTTGTAATATAGTAACATTTATCAATACAAACTTGGCATATCATATGAAGTGCATCACCAGACTATGAAATAAATTGTGACGCGACTGCAAGGGACTACGCGGAAAAAAGGCTAAGCCTATGGTAGCATCAGTGACTAAGACTATCAGGGCAAATGTGCTTATAGCGGCCAAGTGTGCAAGGAAGCCGACATTATCCTGGAGGCACCTTTACAGGTCCGGGGTAATAATTCTTTTTCTGCTGAATCTGTTAGGTTGTGCCATCATGAACCGGTCAGTTTTCCTGCCCAAAAAGGAAATCTCCGCCTCACCGCTATTGAACAGCATCCCCTATCAGGAAATCTGGTTTTCGGCCCGCGATGGAGTGCGGCTGAACGGCTGGTACGTACCGGGTGCACCCGAAACACCGCTCGTGCTTTTCTTTCACGGAAATGCCGGGAATCTATCCGACAATGTGGAGTACCTGAACCTGCTGCACGGGCAAGGGTTTCCCATTTTCATCTTTGATTACCGGGGCTACGGAAAAAGTGAGGGAAAACCGCTTCGGGAAAATGATCTTTATCAGGATGCCCGCGGAGCTTTATTCTACCTGGAAGGACTAGGATGGCGACATGAGAGGATGATTTTCTTCGGGCAGTCGATGGGGTCTGCAGTGGCGCTCCAGATGGCCCTGGAAAGCCCGCCTTCAGGGCTGGTCATGGAAGGTTCCTTCACTTCAATGAAGGAGATTGTAAAACATATTTCACCGTTTGCCTACTATACGGTTGGATGGTGGGGTATAGACATCCCCTTTGACAACCTTAACAAGATCGGGCGTGCCGGGGTACCGTTGCTCTTAATACATGGAGATAATGATACTCTGGTCCCGGTGGAGATGACCAGAAGGCTCATTGCCCGGGCCGTTGCACCGAAATCGCTCCACATTATCAGCGGGGGTGGGCACTGCGATGTCTTCATGTGGGACTGCTCGGCATATCTCGCCGCGTGGAGCAACTTTCTGCGGTCTATACCGCAACAAATCGCGGCGATGCCAATAAAACACCGATGAACGCCGCTAATGCCGATAAATCTAAGACATGCGACTAAACCCGGATTAACCTGATGAAAGATAATTCGGGATGGATGCTGATTTCATACGACCGTCATCAGCACATAGGCTACCGAGAACCTGCCGCTTTCCGGAATCATACAGAGAATGGTGTCGCCCCGCTTGAGGCGATCCGAGTGAAAAATTTCCTCCAGCATAATATAGATCGAGGCGGAACCGGTGTTTCCCTTGGTCGGTAAATTGGTGAACCAGCGTTCAAAGGGGACCGAAAAGCCGATCTCGACCATCCGGTCATGGAGGCTTTGGCGGAAGTAATCCGATGAGTAATGGGGGAGAAACCAACTGATCTGTCCGGGGGAGATGTTATGTTTTGCAATCACCCGGGTAAGGGTTCTGTTCACGATCGTGGTGATGATCTCCCGGTTCAGGAGTTTTACATCCTGCTTGACCAGAATTGCTTCGGCACCTGCCGCTCCGCTAAGGTTGCGCCAGCCGGTGACACTGCCGTCATCATTTTTTACCGCGCCGCTATACATGCAGGTCTCAAGCTCACCCGCAAAGGAGAGATGCTCGATCCACTCTATCTTCAATGACGGTCGGTCAAGCGAAGGGGTGGCGCTGACAAATGCGGCCCCGGCTCCATCCGACAGCATCCAGCGCAGAAAATCGGCATCGAAAGATATGCTTGGGCACGCCTCCAGTTCCGCCGCCTTTTCAGGCGTCACCGCATCAAACAGTTCGGCACGCATGAACGTGGAAGCAAGTTCGGACCCGGTCGCCACCGCGTTGCCGGTAATCCCGGACGCCACATTCATGGCTGCATACTTGAGCGCGCTGATCCCGGAGAGGCAGATGCCAGACATGCTCGCCACTTCGCACGGCGCGCTCGCCAGTTCGCCATGCACCATCAGACCGTGCCCCGGCATAATCTGGTCAGGCGAGGAGGTGCCGCAGGCAAGACACTCTATCTGATCCGGGGTGAAGCCTGCATAAGGGTTCAACCGGCGCACCGCCTCGGCAGTAAGCTGGGCGTTGGTATGGGTAATCCGGCCCGTGTCGGGCTCGATGGCGTAGTGACGTTCCCTGATCTTGTTGTTCCTGAGAATAATGGCCCGGGTGCGCGAGGGGGTCTGGTTCACCATGCCGAGTACCTTCTCAATATTCTGGTTATTCACCGGTTCGTTGGGAAGAAAGGCCGCGATATCTGTTATGTATGCATTCATTAGAGACTCACCCTATAATTTTGCGTTGGCGTGGAAAGACTTGATAAGTCTGGCGTACTGCTGATAAAAGCGTTTTTCTCCGAGGCGGGTCGGCACGACCGCATTGGTTAGCGTGTAATAGTCGAGATCCCTGATCGTGATGCGTTCCTGCTGCTCGGCATAGAGGGGTGTTCCGGGCAGAGGAGTCAGCACCGTCAGGATCGGGAGTTCGATAGCCATCCTGTTCACGTAACTTTCCAGCGCGTCGAAACGGGCGTCGTCATAATCGGGCGAGACGATGAAGTCGCCTACGATGGTAATGCCGAGTTCGTGCAGGATGGTTATGGCCTCATCATTGACGGCAACACTGTTTTCCTTGTTGAAAAACGTGAGGTCACCGTCGGCAATTTCCTCGAAGCCGATCACTACAGAGCGCAAGCCGGCTTCTTTCCACTGCCGCATGAGTTCCGGATGGCGCACAACCGTGTCTGAACGCACGTCGGCGATAAAATGTTTCCGGATCCCCTCCGCCATAATCGCCTCAGCCAGCAGGCGCGCATGTTCGGTGTTCCCGAACGTATTGGCATCAACCAGTCGAATCACCGGGATGTCGCCCAGTAGCCGGATGTCCCTGATAACCGTATCAATTGAGTGGGTCAGATAGCGTCCGGCTGACTGGGAGCTGATACAGCAGAATGAGCAGCTGTAAGGGCAGCCGAAGGCCGATACAACCATGCCGAGCCGGGAACTGACGGCAGAAAGGGTGTAGCTGCTGCGATTACCGGCGACGAGGTCATAGCGCGGTGGGGCGTGCTCCGCAAGATCAAGCGTTCCGAAGCGTCTGGGGGCAAAGGCAAGCGCGCTCCCCGGCCTGGTCGCCGCGACGCCCGGGATCGCACTGGCCGTGGTACCAGCCTCTATTGCTGCGGCCAGTTCGGCAAAGCTCCCCTTGCCGAGACCGACAACGATATAATCGATGGCCGAATTGTTAAAGAAAGCCGGATCACAGCTGGCGTGAATGCCGCCCACCACTACCTGAGCCCCGCAACGGTCTTTCAGCTCTCCGGCCAAACGCAGGACTGTATTGGCTTCGCAGGTGACCGCAGTAAAGGCGGCCAGTTCCGGCCTGAAGTTTTCAAGAGCCTGCTGCATGCCGTCAGGATCCGCCTTCAGGTCAAGAATCTGCACCTCATGTCCGGTCAGGTTACCGGCCAAAACCTCAAGCGCCAACGGCTCACCGCGGAAAATCTGACGAATCGAATCAATGCCGTAGCGCTCTTCCGGGATACTCCTGCCACAGTTGGGCGGGTTAATAAGCAAAATCCTCATCGGGCTTCCGCCTTTTCTATCATATCATCCTGCGTTGATACATCACTATCCCTACGCTTGCGAAAGGTGCTCACCATGAGATAGGCAAAAAGCGCCGCCATCACTCCGAGCAGCGGACCGATCAGCAATGCTCCAATCAGCCATTCCCAAAGCCTGTAATGGATCTCATTCAAAAGCGAGTGCCGGTTGAATTCGTACCAGAATTTACCATAAAGAAGATAATGGCCAAGTTCAATACACAGAAACGGCACAAAGGGGGCGCAACAGATGTTACTGGCGCCGACTGCGGCAAGCTTGTTAAGGTGGAGTTTGTGGCATACATAGACGGTGACCGCTATACCGAACGGGATGATAGGTTGTGCACCGATAAATACGCCGACCCATACCGCAGCGGCCAACTGTGTCGCACTTGAGTGTTCCCTGCTCATCGCTCTGAAATAAAGAAGTGGCTGAAAGATGCTCGGCAGACGCTCGGCGCCGGCATCCCGGAACAACTGGCGATGCGGCCATGGGATTAGTGAACGTGTCACCAGAAATGTATGCAAACAGCTGAGGCGCAGATTGTCTTTGAACTTATGGAAATGCGAAATCCGCTCATCTCCCGGAGGATAGTAGACCGATACCGGGGTAGACAGCACCGGCAGTCCTGCCCAGCGCCCGCGCACCAGAACCTCAATCTCAAAGGTGTAACGCCGCGAAAGGAAGCGGGAACTCTCCAAAAACTCCACGGGGTAAAGCCTGTAGCCGCTCTGGGTGTCAGGCAGGGTCTGCCCGCATTCGATCCTGACCCAGAAATTGGAAAAGTCCCTGCCGAAGAGACTTGAACGCGGCACATTCAGAGTCTCCATTCTGCGTGCGCCGATGACGATGCAAGGCCAGGATGAAGAGGCCGTTTCCTGGAGCTGCCGCGCATCTGCGGGGTCATGCTGGCCGTCGGCATCTATGGTCAGAATCGCCTGGTAACCGGCACTCCGTGCCAGTTGTGCCGCCGCCAGGATGGCGCCGCCCTTGCCCTGATTCACCGCCAGACGGTGACGCCCGATCGGCAGATCGGCGACGCTGTCAAGACTGCCGTCCGTGCTGCCGTCATCCACAACCAGAACGGCAAATCCCTCTGCCAACGCCCCCTTGGCCACCTTGCGCAGTGTCTTCACATGGTTATATACCGGAATAACCACAAGAGTTTTCAGCTCTGTAGTGACTCCGTTCAGCTCTGATACGTGGAGCTGGATCGTTTCCTGTGCCATGTTCACGCCCCCTCCGGTTCATTCGTCGGCAAGACAGAAACAGAAGCGGCAGCGACCCTGCGTGCAGACACCTCCAGCAGCATGCCTCCGGACAAAAACGACTTGAACAGGTGCGATGAGATGGCTATACGATCGAACCCGGCAGTCGTCAGCATAACCTCGATTTCCCGACTGCTGTAAGCTTTCAACCAGAGTCCTTGCCTCATGGCGTTGCCGATCTGGGTGAAGAGCCTGAACAGTGAAGTGCGGGCGGTAATAAAATATACGGAGCCTCCCGCTTCAACATGGCGCGCCAAACGGATTAAAAAGGCAGGCAGGTCGGCAAGATATTCCAGTGCCAAAAAAGCGCACACAACCGAAAAAGGCCCTTCAAGCTCCATCGTCTCCACATTGCCTTTCAAGGTTCTAATATTTGTTATTCCCTCAGTAGCGGCTTTTTTTTCCAGCAGTTTCAGCATGTTGCCGGAAATATCCGCAGCCAGCACTTCAGTGCAGTTTCTGGCGATATCCAGTGTGAATATGCCGGTGCCGGCGCCTACTTCAAGGACACGGCCTGCACCTGCAAAGAGCGTAGGCACTTGTGCCGAAAACAGCCGGTATTCCATAGAGCGCGACAGCGACACCCTGGAGTTGAATTGTTCCTGATCGTAGGTTTCGGCCAGACCGTTGTAGAACAGTTCCGCAGGGTTAGGTCCGGAGTCAGACGCACCGGACTGCATGACCTCCTTCCCGATAAGCCGACCCAGCGGAAGAATTTCCAGTTCTTTTTCCTTCAGTCCCTCTATGAGAGTAGAGAATTCATGCAGCAGATGCGTTACGTTACACTGTACCGGCGCAACGTCATGAAGCAGAATAATATCGCCGGGGACGACTTTCGCCAGCAATCTGCCTGCAAGCTTCGTCACCCGTCTGTTGCCGAAATCTGCGGCACGGCAGCTGAAATTAACGCAGAACATACCGTTTTCAAGCAGAACCCGCCAGAGACGGGAGTTGGTAATGCCGACCGGAGGGCGAAAAACTAGCGGCACGATACCGAACTGCTGAAAAACCAGCTGTGCTGATACAATCTCACGCTGGAGGGTGGTGCGTCTCTTGAGCATCAGAAACGGAGAATGGCTGTAGGAATGGTTTCCGATCGCATGCCCGCCGGCGAGGATCGCTTTCACAATATCAGGGTAGAGCTCAGCACGTGCTCCGGTCACAAAGAAGGTTGCCGTCACTCCGTGGCGCGCCAGAAGTTCCAGAAGCTGCGGGGTAACCTCCGGATCGGGACCGTCATCGAAAGTAAGGGCCACCCCTTTTGCTCCCATCTTTCCTTTACTGATTATCGGCAGAAAAAAACTGAGACGAGGAAACAGCGGGGTGATGCAGCAGAGGAGAATGAAGACAAGAAGCGGCAGCGGAGCAAGATTCACATTAATAAAAAGCAACACTGTAAAAAGTTGAAAGGCACCCAGTGCGACAAAATGGGCAGGTGACAGCGGGCAGATCATCAATCATTTCCTTTTCCCGAATTGTAGGACACCATCCGTTCCTGACTTCTGCCGATGCGGAGAACTCACCGTAGAATGGGTCTATATAATGAATAAAATCAGCAAAAAAGTCAAACAATGGCTGTAATACGCCCGTGCCTGGAGCTGACAATGTGTCCGATACTGCTTGTCTGTAATAAACAACAATTTACGACTGGTTTTTTTGTTTAGCTCACTATTAACACTGCACAGTTCTTTACCCTTGCCACAAGCGCCAAAGCAATTATAATGTTCGCTATGATCCCGGAACTTCTCAAAGTGAACCTTGAACAACGCGTCAGCACCGCCATCACCAATCGGGAGGCTGCTGTAGATGTAATGAAAGAGCTGCAACGCCATTATGGATGGCTGACCGATGAAGCGCTTGAAGAGGCTTCAGAACTGCTTGGCTTGTCAACACTCCAGCTTGAAGAATTGGCCACATTTTATGAAATGATCTACCGGCGTCCGGTGGGGCGTCATGTTGTGCATGTCTGCGACTCCATCTCCTGCTGGGCTGTTGGTGGTGAAACACTGCTGAAATCGCTGGCACAGTTGTTGGAAATTGCTCCGGGCTCAACCACCGCTGACGGCGCTGTCACCCTGCTTCCCTGCTCTTGCCTGGGCAACTGCGGCGAAGCTCCATGCATGATGATCGGCGAAAGACAATATGGCCGCATGTCTCTCGAAGCCGGTACGCAGTTAATAACGGCCTTACGGAATAGCTGACCCGACAGATGACTCCATACAAACGACTACTTGTCTGTACGCTTCCGGAGTGCTATTGTTCTGTGCCACTCCCCCTCTGAAAGAGGACAACGACTTGATTAAAAAGGAGAAACCCATGAAAAGAAACATCCTTACGGCAACAGTTGTATTGAGCCTGGGTATGATGTCAGCAGCTGCCTTTGCTGCTGCAAACAGCGGCGAGGCAATTTTCAAGGCACATTGCGCTTCCTGTCACCCGGACGGCGGCAACATCATGAAGCCGAAAGAGACCCTGAAAGGTCTGAAAGACACCAAGAAGATCATCGCTCAAGTTCGCAAGGGTGGCGGCGGAATGCCCGCCTTCGATGCCAAGGCGATTTCCGATGTAGACGCAAAACTGCTGGCCGGCTATATAATAAAAACCTTCAAGAAGTAACCTGTCCTACCGGGGAGCCACATTAACCGGTCTCCCCGGTGACCACAATCCATGGAACAAATCCTGCTCAAACATACCCGCCCCGGACAATGCCTTACATTTGACGAGTACCGTTCAGTCGCCGGTTTTGTAGCGCTAACGAATGCTCTCACGACCATGACTCCCGCTGAAGTCCAGCAAAGTGTTATCGATTCCGGTCTGCGGGGGCGAGGCGGCGCCGGATTTCCGACCGGGAAGAAATGGTCGTTCGTGCCGCGTGACCTTCCTGGTCCGCGCTATCTGATCTGCAACTGCGATGAGATGGAACCTGGCACTTACAAGGATCGCGTGCTGCTGGAGCGAAACCCGCACCTGCTGGTGGAGGGGATGGCCCTGGCCTGTTATGCGCTCGGGGTGCAGCACGCCTTTATTTTCGTGCGCCATGGCTATGAGCAGGCCGCCGAAAACCTGCGGTGTTCGATTGCTGCTGCCCATCTTTCCGGCTTTCTGGGCAGCAACATCCTGGGGAGCGGCTTCAGCCTGGAACTGGGCGTACATCAGTCAGCCGGTCGTTATATCTGCGGTGAGGAAACCGCCCTGATCAACGCACTGGAGGGAAAACGCGCCAATCCGCGCGTTAAACCACCTTTCCCGGCCATCAAAGGTTTATGGGGACAGCCGACCGTCGTAAATAACGTGGAGACTCTGGCCAACATCCCCGCAATCATCACCGGAGGGCCGCTCTGGTGGAAAAACACCGCTGCCACCCCCGAGGCCGCCGGAACCAAGCTGTTCTGTATCAGCGGGCACGTAGTCAACACTGACTGTTTCGAGCTGCCGCTCGGCATGACCCTTGGCGATATTATCGACGGCCCCTGCGGCGGCATGCGCCCCGGCAGCATTTTCAAGGTCTGCATTCCCGGCGGAGCCTCTACGCAGTACCTCACCGGTGCACATCGGGACGTGCCGATGGATTTCGACACGGTGGCCAAAGCCGGTTCCCGGCTCGGTACGGGAGGAATCATCGTCTTCGACCAGACGACCTGCATGGTGGCGGTCACACTCAATCTGATCCGTTTTTTCGCACGGGAATCGTGCGGCTGGTGTACTCCCTGCCGCGAGGGGCTCCCCTTCGTGCAGCACACTTTGGAGCGGATCGAATCCGGGCGGGGTGAGCCCCAGGACATTGACATTCTGCGGGAACATGTCCATATGCTGAATTATGCATTCTGTGCCTTGGCCCCCGGGGCGATGGGCCCGGTGGATGGGTTGCTGAACCACTTCGAGGATGAACTGCGGGAGCATGTCTCGGCGCAGCGTTGCCCTTTCAAAGGAGTTCATACCTGCTGATGCTTCTGTTTCTCCGTACAACAGTTCTCCTGCTGGCTCTGGCCACCACCTCTTTTGCCCTCACGGAGATCCGCTCTATTTCGACCCGGCCGGGTGTTACCATGGACTTCCTTGCCATGACGCCCGAAAATGCCGGTCAGCATGATGCACTGATCCTTTTTCCGGGCGGAAACGGCGCCGGACCGTTCAAGATGACCAAAAGCGGGGTCGTCAGCGGCTGGAACTTTCTGGTACGCAGTGCAGATGATTTTGTTGAGAACGGCTTGTCGGTGTTCACCGTTGATCCACCATCAGATCATCCTACCGGCATGGGCACCGGTTTTCGCGAATCTCCCGAGCATGCCGAGGATATTACATCCCTGGTAAACTATCTTGAACAGCAGGGATATGAACGGATTTTTCTGGTCGGTAACAGCAGGGGGACACTTTCGGCAACGTTCCTCGGCACCCGCATTAAAGACAGCCATATAAAGGGGGTTATTCTGACATCTGCGCTGGAGCATGAAAACTTTATGCGCTGGCTGCCGCTGGATCAGCTGCAGCTCCCTGTCTTGATGATACATCATCGTAACGACGCCTGCCGGGTCAGCTCGTTTGAAGAAGCCAGAATAACGCAGTCCGCCCTGAGTGCCACCACCCTGGTAGCTTTTACCGAAGTAAACGGCGGTGCGTATCCGCGTTCGGCACCCTGTGACAACCTGAGCGCTCATGGCTTCTTCGGGATGGAAGAAAAAGTTGTCCATGTCATCGCCGACTGGGTAGGTGGACATAAGATACCGGAGAGAATAGGTGATGAGTGAAAGGTGATCCATGCCTAAGATAATCATCGACAACATACCGGTTGAAGTAGCGGAAGGCGTCAACATTCTTGAGGCCGTGCGCAGCATCGGTATTACCATCCCGCATTTCTGCTGGCACCCGGCCCTCGGGAAAGCCGGTGCCTGCCGGGCCTGCGCCGTCAAGATGATGGAGGGACCGGTCAAGGGGATCCAGATGTCCTGCATGCTGCCGGCCCAGGATGGCATGGTGGTTTCTACGACTGACAAGGAAGCTGTCGCCATGCGCCGCGCGGTCATTGAATGGCTGATGATCAACCACCCGCATGACTGCCCGGTCTGCGACGAGGGTGGCGAATGCCAGCTTCAAGATTACACCATTGCCGGCGGCCACGGCATCAGGCGCTACGACGGCTTGAAACGTACCCACGTCAACCAGTATCTCGGTGAATTTATCGAGCATGAGATGAACCGCTGCATTCAGTGCTACCGCTGTGTCCGTTTTTACCAGGAGTACGCCGGCGGCACAGATTTCGGCGTTATGGGGCGTTCCGGCAACGTTTACTTCGGACGTCAGCAGGACGGCCAACTCGAATCGCCCTTTTCAGGGAATCTGGCGGACATCTGTCCCACCGGTGTATTCACGGATAAAACAGCCCGTTTTCGCGCCCGCTACTGGGATTATGACATGGCCCCCTCGGTCTGCCCGCACTGTTCTCTCGGCTGCAGCACCGTTCCGATGGCGCGTTATCGGGAATTACTTAAAGTCACCGCCCGCCGCAATGATGCCGTTAATGACTGGTTCATCTGCGACCGGGGCCGTTTTTCCAACACTGCCGTCAATGCTCCCGGGAGGCCGCGTCAGGCTCTGGTTGACGGAAACTCCGTCACTCTGAATACGGCACTGGATTCGGTTTCTGAGCGGATACTGGCGTTCATCAAGCAGCACGGTTCAGAGTCCCTGGCAATCATCGGCTCGCCGCGCATGTCGCATGAGGGAAACATCATGGCAGCACGGTTGCGCGATGCTCTGAATGCCGGAGCGCTCTGTTATTTCGATGACACACCCAAAGCAAACAGCACGATTGATGCTGTCTCTCAGTTGAATACCAAAAACGCAGCCTCGCAGGAGGATGTGCGACGGGCAGACATGGTGGTGCTAGCGGGATGCAACCTGCTGCTGGATGAAGCTCCCATGATGGCGCTGGCTGTGCGCCAAGCATGGCGTGACGGTGCAAAGGTTTATATCGTCGGCACGGAATATCCGCCAGATCATGCTCTGCTGCAGCTGTTCGAAGCCGAAGAAATCCTGTCTCTGGACGATGTTCTACTCACGGAGGCCAAACGCCCGGTCATAATTTGCGGAACAGACCCAGCTGTGCCGAAGATTCCACCCTCCATCTACGGTGCGAAACTGGTTTATATTTTATGCGGTCCCAATGCCTTCGGCTGTGCGCGGCTGGCCGTGAAGCATAATGCCGTATCCTGTTCGGAGGCATTTGCTCCCGGAAAGATCAAGGGAATCATCACCTTCGAGGCCGACATTCCAGCGGCTGCTTTCGAAGGTGTTACACTGCTGGCAGCCGCCGATTGGCAGGCAACGGATCTGATCCAGCGCGCCGAAGTTGTTCTGCCGGTCACCAGCTGGGTTGAGATGGAAGGCACCTTCGTCAACTTTGAAGGACGCGCCCAGCACTTCAGTAAGATCATGAACCCCGGCCTGCCGATCAAGGGACTGGATCCGTCCGGGCATCCGCCGAGAGAACATGGAACCGTTGCTCCAGGCGGCGACGTACTGCCGTCAAGGGACATTATAGCCGAAATCATCAGACGTTGCGGCAGAGAGTCGGTCGGTACTCCGCCCACAGCAGAAACGGATTGTTTCTTGACAGCTGAACTTACGGAGAAAACATCATGCGCAAAACAGCTGTAGTGCTTACGGCTATAGTGCTCGCTTTCATCTGTGGTTTTGCCGCCGGCAGTCTAAAAAAACGTCCGCCACTGTCATTTCATGATGTCATCGTCAGCAATCCCTTTGAGCTCTCAAGTCTTATCACGCCAAAAGACAAGCTTATCAAGGCGCTTGCTGTCGAACTGAAAACCCCGGAGAACGCCTATCGTTTTGTTCAGGAACGTATCACCAACGATGCCGCTGACCCTGCAATTCCAGCTGGCGAAATTCTGGCAACTGGAAAAGCCAGCTGTCTCGGAAAAGCCATCCTGCTCTGCGCTCTCTACCGTGCCATGGGGATTCCAGCTTCGTCCGTGCGCGTTGTAGCGGGCGAAGTGGATATTCCGGGAAGCATCATCGATCATGCGTGGCTGGAAATGGAGTACAAGGGGAGATGTATTCAGCAGGATGCATCCAATGTTTTAGGCACATTCACGTTTGATCAGTTCAAGGATACGTCCTATACTCAAGTATTCATCCGGGATGAAGAGTTCGTCTTCAATGACAAACAATTTGCGATTGTATCGCAACTCAACAAAATGAGGGGGATGGGTCATCCCCCCATTCAGTAACAAATCAAACGCTGGAGAGCCCTCTTTTATGAAGGACCATACAGAAGGAAAGAACAAATTCACACATAAAGCAGCGGCTATTACACTTGTTACTGTTGCAGTTTTGGCTGGTTTTGCTTTGCGTATGGCATCTTTTCGTAACTTTGCATCACCCGATGGAGGGTTCCTTTTCTATACTGTAGATGCGTATGATCATCTGCGACGCATTTCACTCGGCCTGCAGATATTTCCATCGATCCCCGCTTTGGATTATTATGTAGGTTACCCGATCGGAACGGGACAGATATGGTCGCCATTTTACGATTATTTTCTGACGGTCATAAGTTTGTTGTCCGGAGGATCGCGCAGCGCTGTCGAAACGATCGGACTTCTGGCAAACCCCGTATTTTCGTCACTTGCAACGATTATGATGTTTCTGTTAGGCCGCCGTTTTTTCAAATGTTCATTAGCAGGCGCCATGGCCGCACTTGTTTTTTCTCTTTCGCCGGCACATGTCGCCTACACTCTGCCGATGAACTTCGATCACCACGTTCTGGAGCCGATGATTGTTATGATGCTTATTTCAATCCCGGTGCTGGAAAAAGATGGCGCCCTCCGGTTCAGGGGAATACTTATAACCGCCGGAGTACTGCTGCTGGCTCTTTTGATGTGGAGAGGCAGTGCACTGTATTGGGGATTTGTTTTTGCCGCCATAGTTTTCCGGACGCTGTTTAATAAAGACAGCTCTCTTGCAACGGGCTATGCCCGGGCTTTTGCACTGGCTGCTTTATGTACATCTCTGCTCTGCTTGTTGACAACCTGGGGAAAGCAAAACGTTTTTTCATATGGCATTATTTCATGGTTTCACGTCATCCTGCTTTTCATTGCAGCGGCAGCACTGTTAGTCATAGCCTATGCGATATCAGTTCGCAGTTATCTGGTACCATGCACTTTGTTTATCGCCGGCCTTACTCTGCTGGTACTTTTGACGCCGCTACGGGCTTTACTGAGCGAACTTATAAGTGGAATATCCTTCTTGCAGAGAGGGGATGCCTGGCTGACTATCAACTCGGAACAACGGGGGGTTTTCTCCTCGAAGCCCTTTTGGTATAGTGCCACTTATCTGACCTCCGCCTGGCTCATGACACCGGTTGCGGCTTATTTGGCAGCACGGACATGGCTAAAGGGTAATAAACTCGACCCTTTCATGGCGTCTCTAATCATCTGGTCGCCATTGTGCCTTTTAGGGCTTATAATACGTTACTCCCATGTCGCTTCAGTAATAACGTCTCTTGCCGCAGCTTATCTTTTTGTTTATTTTTCCGGACATTACAGACAGAAAGTCAGCAAAATATGGATATGCCTTATTATTGTGGCTTCGATTATCTGCCCTTCATGGCCACATCTTAAAAGCTCCTCCACAGTCTACCTGCTGCCCAACCTGCGTTATGGCCTCCATGGTCCGGACGGCCTTCTTACCTGGATTCGCAAAAGCACGCCTCCCACATCACATTATCTTCATCCACTTCAGCGTCCGGAATATGGGATTCTTGCCGATTGGGATCTGGGAGCATTACTATATCAAGTCGCCCAGCGGCCTTCAGTCGCTACAGCTTTCGGATGGGAAACGCATGGACTCTACCAGCAAGCCGCTTTCTGGAGTACGAGTGATCCTGCCAAAGCATTGCAGCTGGCAAAAGAAAGCAGCGTGAAATATGTGGTGATCCGTCGCAACAAAGTTCTGTCGAATGATTTGGCAATTGCCAGAGAGGGGGAACTCAAAGGCATAATAGCTACCGGAACAGTAACAATGGGGAATCCTCCTGAAACCAGTGTCTACGAAAGCCTTCTTTACCGGGATGGTGGCGGTATTGAGCGGTCCGGCGAGCAAATCCCTGCATTAGGAAATTACCGTCTTGTCTATGAAAGCTCCTACCTGGGAGATCGACAGATACCGGGTAACGAGGTCAGTTATTATAAGCTTTTTGAAGTCGTCCCTGCAGCACGGATAAATGGAGTTTGCAACCCAGGCGAACGCATAGGCCTTGAGTTCCATTATTTAACGTCTCGCGGACGCAAGGCAACGTATCGTGACAGTTACAACTGTGATGCAACCGGTAAATTTGTTTTTCCTGCCCCTTACGCTACTGAAAAACGACAAGGGGATACAATCCCGGCAGGTTCCTACAAAATTATCTTTAATAGCGGCAAAACATCTCAGGTTAGTGTAACTGAGGAGGCGGTTTTATCAGGAACCGCAATAATCCTATCAAAATAACAAGGGACAAATTATGAAAACTGCAATTCTGATGATGGCCCACGGCAGCCGCATTGCCGAGGCAAATGGCGCCGCCCGCGAAGTGGCGGCAATGGTTAAGGAAATGACCGGCTTTGAGATTTTCGAGGTCTCCTTTCGTGAACTGCATGAACCGAACATTCAACAGGGGATCGATGCCTGTGTTGCGCGTGGGGCAGAGCGCATCCTGCTGATGCCTTATTTCCTCTTCATGGGCGCTCATGTTCAGCATGATCTGCCGGAAGAGATCGAAGAAGCGCAAAAACGTCACCCGAACCTGATAATGGAGATGGGTGGCCA
This sequence comes from Geobacter sp., assembly GCA_025360785.1. Taxonomy (GTDB): domain Bacteria; phylum Desulfobacterota; class Desulfuromonadia; order Geobacterales; family Pseudopelobacteraceae; genus JACRCG01. The sequence goes on along the minus strand of JANYBN010000115.1, from coordinate 18,263 downwards.
CCTGGGAGCACACCGGAAACTGGCAGAGATCGAAGCAGAACGGATTGGGGAAGTGATCGAAAGACTCGGATGGCGTTGATGGACAGGCAGCAAAACACTGCCGACCCGAATAACAGCAAAAGATGGCATCTAATAGCATTATTTACGCTTGTCGCAGTCACGTTTCTGCTCTACGCCTCAACGCTTGGCCATGGTTTCATATTCATTTGGGACGACTATAAATATGTAGTAAACAATCCGGACATACAGGGGTTCAGCCTTGTCAATCTCAAGGCTGTATTCACAAAATACTATATCGGCAATTATGCCCCGCTCCACCTGATCTCTTACATGCTTGACTATCAGCTCTGGGGTCTTAATCCGGCCGGTTATCATTTCGGAAATGTCCTGCTGCATGCGATTAACGGATTCCTGGTCTACCGACTATTCATAAAGCTTGAGCTCCCGGCAATACCCGCTCTGTTCGGGGCGGTACTATTCGTTCTTCACCCGGTTCAGGTCGAATCCGTGGCATGGGTGTCTGAACGTAAAAATGTGCTTTCCGCATTCTTTTTTTTACTGGCCTTGCTCACATACATTGACTACAGAAAAACCGACAACAATTTTGTGCGAAGCTATCTCTTTTCACTTACCTTTTTTACGTGCGCTCTCCTGAGTAAATCTGTGGCAGTGGTATTCCCGATTGTCATCGTCAGTTACGATTACTGTTATTGCCGTGATATACGCCCACTGAAACTGGCGGATAAATTGCCATTCCTGTTGTTCTCTCTGATAGCCGCTATTTTGACAGTATTGAGTCAGAATAAAGGCACAAGCATCGATATCAGGGACTATCCGGGCAGCACACCTCTGACAACCATCTGGACCATGATACCGGTCTTTCTTTCCTATCTGAAAGATCTGTTCTATCCGTTTGATCTGAGTCCGTATTACATGGTCACGATCCGAAAATCTGCCGACGTGACTGTTACACTCTCGGCTATTCTCCTGCTTTGCCTTGTCCGGGTTGGAGTCATGTCAGTCAAGCGCCGACCGCAACTTCTCTTTTTTATTTCAGTATATGTTGTCTCGCTACTGCCGGTGATGCAAATAATCCCGCTTCTTTCTACACTCAAAAATGACCGTTATCTGTATTTTCCGATGATTGGAGCGGCAGGTATTGCAGGAATGGTGATATCAGTGTTAATACAAGAATCACCCCGGCTTCGTAACACAACAGTTGCTGTCGCTATAGCTGTTTGTACCGTTCTAGGCAGTGCTGCGTACAACCAGTCACTGATCTGGAAAGATAATATAACTTTATGGCGATCTGCGCTCAGGCAGAACCCGGATAACATGCTTGCCTGGCTGATGCTGGCCAAAGGGTACACCAAACTGGGTAATTCAAAAGACGCCATTACGGCAATGTACGCCTACAATAAACTTAAATCCAAACACGGCCCCTTGAGGGGCTGGGAAGGAATCGGATCATGACACACAAGTCTGGAAACACGTCGCTCCACCTGCGGCCCGAAGAGATCGAAAACGAATCATTCCGAATAATCGAAGCTGAAGCAGGAAAGCATGACTGGCCAGAGGCCGAATGGCAGATTGTGCGACGCGCCGTACACACCAGTGCAGATTTTGAATACGTTCAGTCCATTGTCATGTCCGAGGGTACCGTTGAGAAGGCGATTGAAGCGTTGAGAAGTGGAGCAGGCATTGTCACCGACACAAACATGGCACTTTCCGGAATCAGCAAGCCACGTTTGAACTCTCTTGGCTGTACGGTGTCCTGTCATATCGCCGATCCCGATGTTGCCGAACTGGCAAAAGTGGAAGAAATCACCCGCTCTGTAACTGCCATGCGCAAAGCCGTAGCCAATCCTGATAATCGCATCTTTGTTATCGGCAACGCTCCGACTGCCCTGTTCGAACTGCTCCGGCTCATTGAAACCGGAGCAGCCAGACCGGCTCTCATCATCGGCCTGCCGGTAGGCTTTGTCGGGGCCGAGGAAAGCAAGAATGCACTGGCTTCGGGATCTCATGACATCCCGTTCATAACCAACATCGGGCGCAAGGGTGGCTCCAATGTGGCCGCCGCCGTGGTGAATGCATTGGCGATTCTGGCGAGCGGGAACTGACATTAAATGGCCAACATCATCTTACTGGCGGTCTGTCTCCTGGCGGGGATCGTCCTCAAAAGAACCGGGCGGTTCCCCGCCGCTACTCCTGCCGCACTGAACGGTTTCATCATCCACATCTCGCTGCCTGCTCTGGCGATCCTGCATATTCACAACCTGAAGATCGATGCATCGCTGCTGCTCACGGCGCTCATGGCCTGGCTGCTGTTCGGCTGCGCCTGGCTGATCTTCGGCGCGGCAGGAAAGCGGTGCAAGCTTGACCGGCAGACGACCGGCGCCCTGATCCTGGTGGCGGGACTGGGCAACACCTCCTTCGTCGGTCTGCCGATGATCGAGGCGTATTACGGCAAGGAGTTCCTCGGCATCGGCATCATCGCCGACCAGCTCGGTTCCTTCATGGTGCTCTCGACCCTCGGCATCTTTGCGGCGGCGTTCTATTCGTCGGGAAACGTTACGCCGCGCCAGATGGCGCGCAAGGTCCTGCTCTTCCCCCCCTTTCAGGCTCTTGTCCTGGCGCTGCTGCTCCGTCCGGTCACCTTTCCGGAGTGGAGCACCCAAATCCTGCAGAAGCTCGGCAGCACCCTGACGCCGCTGGCGCTGGTATCGGTCGGTTTCCAGCTCCACTTCGGCGGCATACGGCAGGAGATCAAGCCGCTGGCGGCCGGTTTGTTCTACAAGCTTCTGCTCGGCCCGGCGCTCATTTTCCTTTTATATAGTGTCATTATCGGTGCGACCGGGCCGGTGATCCAGGTGACGATTTTTGAAGCGGCCATGGCCCCGATGATCACCGCCGGGATCATAGCCATCGACCACGATCTCCGTCCCCAGCTGGTCGGCATGCTGGTCGGAATCGGCATCCCGCTGTCGTTTGTCACGCTGCATGTCTGGCATTTGCTGATGATAGGGGTTTGATCAGGCGGGGACTATCGGTAATACCAAACAAGAAACCAAAAAACGGCAGATGAACCGCAAAGATGGTAAGAACGCAAAGAAAAACGATAAAATAATGGTAAAAACCTGATTTACCAAAAAGGTGAATGCAGAACTTTTATTAACGGCTTGATTTCTTGGCGAACTTTGCGATTTTGCGGTAATGAACTGCTTTTTGTAGGTTGAATATTTGAACGGACAGGGAGATTTCCCCGTCCGTTTTTTTTGTAGATTTCAAGGAATCCATTTCAATAATGATCGCGACATTGCGCAATCAGGAGAGTATCACCTTCGACTGAATATACCAAACGGTGGCAACTGTCTATTCTGCGAGACCAGAAACCAGCCAGTTGATGCTTGAGCGGCTCTGGCTTGCCTATACCGGCAAAAGGTTCTCGCTGAATATCCCGAATAAGCTGATTGATGCGTTTGAGCATCGCCTTGTCGGTCATCTGCCAGCAGAGGTAGTCTTCCCATGCTGCGGTTGAGAATTTGATCATCATTCCGTCAAGTCTCTGATCTGGCCGCCGCCCGCACGCAGTTCCTCGACTGATTCAAGCAGTCGCTTAGCCCCTTGAGGATTCCGGAGCAGATATGCGGTTTCTTCAAATGCATGGAAATCGTCGAGAGAAAGGATGACAACGGGTTTACCACGCTGGCTAGTCACCACCACGGGAACGTGGTCTTCGTTAACTGATCGCATGACGTCTGCCAAATGCTGGCGCGTATAAGTATAGGTTAGGGCATTCATTGATAGCACCTCCTTGCCAATTATGTACATAACATAGTACATATTGATAGAAAATTCAAGGAATGAATCCTGGTGGAATATTGCTGATTTTCAACTAGCCAGAATTACGACAAAAATCCCCAACAAAGCGCAACAGCGGTGAACCCGCTGTGCTCTCAACTGTTGAACGAAGAGGATAATGAGGGGAATTCGACGGATCAATTCGTCGAGTACTTTTGAGACGTGATGGAACAATTGAAAAAGATAAAATCATCCCAGCTGAAAAAGCTCAAGTTGCAGCAGCAAGAGCAGCGACTGGCTTGTCTCAAGTACCATTTGCCAGACGTCTGGGCGTCTCAGTGCGCACTCTTCAAGAATGGGAGCAAGGGCGAAAAATGCCATCTGTGGCAGCAGCTACCTTATTGAAAGTGGCTGCGCGGCATCCGGAAGTTTTGCAAGAGTTGGCAGCGTAAACAAGTAGACACATCAAGGGTCGCGTCTAAGCTGAAAATATTTCGCTCTGGACACGCCCCTTGTTTTTTTACCCAACACTCGGCTCCACGGGTCTCCGCTAACGCAGAGATAGAAAAGCTAAGAAACAGCGTGAACCGGCAAACGCCCTTTGGCAACGCAGATTGGAAAGACGAATTGTGTGAGAGAATTGGACTGGAATCGACCGTACGAGCCCGCGGGTGGCAAGGAGGTCGTAAAGGAGCATGAATAATCAGCAGGGTATCATGCTGAGACAAAGGACCTGATTGGTCCTTTGTTGTTTTAGTTTCCGAAAGATCGGCCAAAACATCGGCCATTAAAATTAAAAAAGCGAAAAACTTGTTTATTTCTTTGGTGGTATGCGGTACAAAGACACCGGCCAAAACATCGGCCAAAACTTTAGATATATTTATGTGCAATTAATTGCAATATCCAGCTTACACTTGGTTTTTTTGTTTTCAAAGATCTTCATATAACCGGCCAAATTTTCAACACAACTAATAAATCATGTGCAAAATTGGACTCATAATTAATTAAAGCTACGGTATTTAATATCGGCCAAAATACCGGCATATGTCTGGAGCATCAACATGAAAGATGGTTTTTATACAAAGATTTCGGAAATGGAACCAATGATGCCTACTGATTCTGCGGGAGAACTCGACGATCTGGCGATTGAGGTGATTCGTAAATCTGCCGGCATCAGTGCCGCTCTTCATCCGGTTACACGTAGAGGAATCGTGGAATTAGTAAGAAAAATGAACAGCTACTATTCAAATTTAATAGAAGGGCACAACACCCATCCTGTAGACATTGATCGAGCAATGCGAGAAGACTTTTCCAAAGATCCTGCTAAAAGAGCAAAACAATTGGAAAGCAAAGCGCATATAGAAGTACAGAAACGTATCGAGGCCCAGATCGAGGATACTCCGGGGACAGTCATAACAAGCAAGAGCTTTTTGTGCTGGGTACATAAGGAATTTTATGAGCGAATGCCCGAGGAGTATCTTGTCGTACAGCGTGCAGATGGAAAAACTGAGACGGTGATCGCTGGTAAAACGAGGAAATTAGAGGTTGAGGTTGGGAGGCATTTGCCGCCTAAATCAGAGTTCCTCTGCACTTTCATGAAAAGATTCGAAGAAGCCTACGACCCTCAAAAGCTAAAGGGTTTAAGCCAAGTTATCGCGGCGGCGGCGTCTCATCACCGTCTTGCATGGATTCATCCTTTTCTGGATGGCAATGGGCGAGTTACACGTCTTATGACTCATGCCTACCTGAAAAAGGCAAAAATAGATGGCCACGGACTGTGGACTGTTTCCCGAGGTTTCGCAAGAAGCAGAGAAGAGTATCTTGCTTCCTTGGCAGGGGCTGACCAACCTCGCAGAGGAGATCTGGATGGCCGGGGAAATCTGACCCAAGCTGGACTGTTTGGGTTTTGCAGGTTTTTCCTTAAAACTGCTATTGACCAAATTGACTTTATGTCAGGCCTCTTGGATTTGGATGGAATGCAGAAAAGAATACAAGCTGTGGTTGATCGTCAAGTTTCTTTTGGTGAATTGAAACCTGAAGCGGGTCATTTACTGAGAGATGTATTTTTACGTGGTGAAATACCTCGTGGAGAAATCCCGAATATCATCGGAATGCCCGAACGTTCGGCGCGTAGGGTCGTCAGTCGTTTATTGGAAAAAAACTATTTAGTTTCTGATTCGGAAAAGGGACCTGTAATGCTCGGTTTTCCTGCATCGTTGGTGGGGTATTATTTTCCTCGCCTTTATCCTGAGGGGGTTGAGGCCGGCCTTGATTAGCCAGTTCCGGGAATAGACCCGATAATTACCTTCGAGGATGATGCGGCAGGGAACCATACTTGATTCCAGAGCAATAATTCCGCTGACGCACTACTAATACTGCGAGGTAACGCTTATGTGCAGAAACATCGGGCCCATCTTCAACTTTGAACCGCCGGTGACGAAAGAGGAGATCCGTGCGGCGGAGATCGCCACGGCACGGACACGTGCCGCCCTGAGGTTCCAGAAGTGACCGTACTGTACTGGATGGCCCCGCCAAAAAAGCATGATCTGCCGGACAATAAATGATACAATAATAGCCATACCAATCGATGCGGCTAAAGCCGCGGGAAGCAGAACCATGAAACGCTTGCTACGCTCAGGATATACCACCGGCGCCTGCGCCGCCGCCGCAGCCAGGGGAGCGGCGCTGATGTTTATTAATCAGGCGCCGGTTTCCGAGGTCAGCATTGTCCTCCCGACCGGGGAGAGTGCAACCTTCCGGCTTGACGGCCAGTCGTTCGATGCGCGCGAAGCGGGCTGCTTCGTGATCAAGGATGCCGGCGACGATCCGGATATAACGAACGGGGCTGAAGTACATGCACGGGTGGAATCGGTTCCCTGCGATTCCGCTCAGGGGAGAGTTCTAATCGAGGGCGGGACCGGCATCGGCAGGGTTACCAAACCGGGGCTGGCCGTTTCGCCGGGCGAATGGGCCATCAACCCGGTGCCGCGCCGGATGATTGAACAAGCAGTTGAAAGCGTTTTGCCTGAATCCATAACTCATACTTCAAATTTCATAATCAAAATTTCAATTCCCGACGGCGAAGAACGCGCAAAAAAGACCCTCAACGCCCGCCTGGGCATCATCGGCGGCCTTTCGATTCTCGGAACGACCGGCATTGTGCGCCCCATTTCAGCAAAGGCCTGGACCGACACCATCGATGCGGCTCTGGATGTGGCTAAGGCTTGCGGCTGCAAAACGGTTGTCCTCTCCACAGGTCGGAGCAGTGAAATGGCGGCGCAGCAGCATCTTCCTCATCTGCCGGAAGAAGCCTGCATCATGATGGGAGACCATGTCGCGTATGCGCTTCAGGCATGTGCCAAACGTGGTTTCATGGAGCCGATCATCTCCTGCCAGTTTGCCAAGTTGCTTAAAATTGCCTGCGGCTATAAAAACACCCACGCAGCTGCTTCAGAACTGGACCTTTCCGTTTTACGGGAGTGGGCGGAGGCGGCACACACCTCTCCGGAAATTCTGGCAATCATTTCGCAAGCCAATACCGCCCGTGAAATTGCCGTGGCAACCGGCTTTGACAAAGCGCTAATGGAGCTGGTCGCCGGTCGGGCCAGACAGATATCCGCCGTTCATGCTCCGGGGATACAGGCACAGCCTCTGCTGTGCGGATACGACGGAACCGTCGTGATATAGACATCTCATATAATTAGATTTAGTTAGCTACTACTGACCAGGAAACACATGACAACGATTATATCCGCATTATTTTGTCTCTTTTTGTGCACCGCAATTACCGCTGCTGCCGCCGAACCCGACCTGAACGAACTCGTCACAACACCGGAAGCAGCCATTTCCTCCAGCAAAACACCTTCAAGCCCGCACTGTTTCGGTTTCAATGAATTAAACAGCCTGATCCGTGACGGCCGGATTGAAAAATCCGCCGCGCGCCAGCAACTTCCGGTGAAACTGGCCGCGATTCGCTCTGAATACTACCAGCGAGGCGGCAGAGACTATTCACCAACGCAGTGGGTCTTCCCGGTGGCCGGTTACGATGCCGGCGCCATAGACAAGGGTAAAAAGCACGGTTTTATTCCCAAAGGGTACGACTTCTTCAGCGGCAACCGTCACGGCGGCCATCCCGCCTATGACATTTTTATTCGCGACAGGAATCAGGACCTGCATGATGACCGTAGCGGCAGCGCGGTCAAGGTGCTCTCAATGACCGGCGGGATTGTGGTGGCATTGGAAAAGGAGTGGCAGAAGGGAAGCGGACTGCGCGGCGGGAAATATATCTGGGTCTATGATCCGGTCAATGATCTGCTTGTTTACTATGCTCATAACGAAGAATTGTTTGTAGAATTGGGCACCATTGTCAAACCGGGAGATTTGTTGGCAACAATCGGCCGCAGCGGTCTCAATGCCGCGAAACGCCGCTCTCCGACACACCTGCATTTCAGTGCGCTTCATGTCAGGAATGTCCAACCGGTCCCTGTAAATGTTTATAGTGAATTAAAGCGTTCCAGAAAGCTTTCTACGCCACAAAGTGTCAATACCGTTCAATAAAAAGGCCTCCCGATTTGCCGGGGGGCCTTTTTATTGAATTCGAATTTTACTTCATCAATCAGCAACTTCCTTCAGACCCCGGATGATTTCTACCTGGCGCTGAAAGCTGTAGCGTGAGATCAATTGTTCATGATGTTTCTCCGGTGATATTTTGAACCTGAAACGGTACGGTGAAGCGTCTCCGACAACATCAACCAGTGTTGCAGGCACCTTGAGCAGGGTCTGCTTCATCAATACCGGATCGGGCAGCATAAATCTTACCATCATGTCTGTCCCGACTTCCAGCGTTACAAAATCGTCAACAATTATCGCCAGCCCCTGCGTCGAAATATCCACCAGGTCACCGGCAATTGTCTGAGCCCCATACAATATTGTAGCCGCCACCGGTGGATCCAGATTCAATCTTACCGCCGCACGCTTTTCAGCCAGCACATCGACAAAACAAAGCTTGTTGAGTGATGCCACATGTTTCTTTACATTGACATATTGGACATGAGCAATAATGGGGAAAGGGAAAAGCTTGCTGCGAATCAGCGTATAGCGATCAGCGGCTATTGCAACCGCTTGCTGCGGATTGACATCAAGATCAAGATTGCCGCGCTCGACGCCAAGAATAGTAGCTGGATACGTAACAGGCAATCCGTTGTAATAGTTGGTCAGTGTTACTTTTGAGCCATCTTTTGTAGTATGCTTTTCAAGAAAAGTCTGAAAAATTGTGGCCAGATCACCGTCAAAGGTCGTCTGGATTCGGGTGTTGTAAAGAGTGGTGAAGTCCATGTGATCCTGTACGTAATTCTTTAATGAGAGAGCCAGCTTCGTCGCTCACATTAACATAGAATGTAAAAAATACCATCTGAAAACAGTTTCCAAACAGCCATAAGCCTCTATCTTCCCGCCAACCTGCTTTCCCAACGCCACGCATCAGCTACAATTGTTTCAAGATTATTAAAACGCGGCTGCCAGCGGGTCAGCGTTCTGATTTTATCAGCTTTGGCCACAAGCGAGGCGGGGTCTCCCGGTCGTCGTTCCGCTTCGATAACCTTTAGATCGACTCCACTCACTTTTTTCACTATTTCCAGCACTTCACGTACGCTGCTGCCATGACCATAACCAACATTCATGGCGGTTGATTCGCCACCTGATTCAAGATATTTCAAAGCGCATAGATGGGCGGAAGCAAGATCTTCGATGTGGATATAATCACGAATTCCGGTTCCGTCGGGGGTTGGATAATCGGTGCCGTAGACACTGATACTTTCCCGCATCCCCAAAGCGGCCTGGCAGGCGACCTTGATCAGATGAGTTGCATCCGGGGTACGCTGCCCCATGCGGGCCTGCGGGTCAGCTCCGGCAACGTTGAAGTAGCGCAACGCGACATACTGCATGTCATGAGCTGCCCCAACATCACGCAGCATCCATTCACTCATCAACTTGGAGGTGCCGTAGGGGTTGATCGGAACCATGATGCTTTCTTCTGACGCCACCCCACCTTCAGGAAATCCATAAACGGCGGCAGTACTGGAAAAGATGAAGCGCCTGACACCATGTTTCACACATGTTTCTAAAAGTCCCAGAGTATTGCGGGTGTTGTTACCGTAGTATTTCAGAGGCTTGGACACCGATTCAGGGGCGATGATGGCAGCGGCAAAATGCAGGACAGTGGTGAAACCATGACGTTGGAAAAGATTCACCAACCGCTCTCGGTCGGCCAGATCACCTTCGACCAGTTCTTCACCATGCGTCAGGGCATCACGAAATCCGGTGGAAAGATTATCATAAACAACAACCGTACGGCCCGACTCTGAAAGCTGGCGCACAACATGGCTGCCGATATAACCGCAGCCGCCAGTAACTAAAATTGTTTCTGACATGTAGCCCCCCTCTTCATGGAATGTAGTTTTGAATATTTTTCAGTGCCCGCTGAAGATGCTCTGTGTTGTGAGCTTCGATCGTCCAGACGGAAGCAGGAGCGTATTTCGTAAGGAGCGGAAAAAACTGCCCGAAATCAATGGCACCCTCACCGACCGGCAAATGCTCGTCGCTTTTCCCATGATTATCATGGATATGACTCTCGACAATATATGAGCCCAACTCACTGAACCACTCCTCAAGCGTTACCGTTGTGAACATGTTCCAGTGTCCCACATCGAAACAGTGCCTGAAACATGGGTCATCAATCGCATCAAGCAAAGCCTTGATTGTGGACGGCTCCTTCTCAAAAATATTCTCAACCGCCAGGATCGTTCCAAGCTCACGAGCCTGAACAACAAATTCCTGCCAGAAATCAATGCTGTTTTTCAACCAGACCAGACGGTTGTCTCCGTAATGGAGGTCATCATAACCGGGGTGAACGACAATAACCAGCGGGCGGAGCAGTTCAGCAGCCTTCATGACCTGCTGGATTCTATGGCGGCTTACGGCACGGATGTTCGGATCGACCGCTCCCGGGTTGAGATCCAGAAAAGGAGCGTGGATTGTCGTTTTCAGACCGGCGGCATGAAGCGCACCGGCCAGCGAGGAAAGTTCTTCCCAGACAAGATTGTCAAGCGCTTCGAAAGAAAAAAACACCTCCGGATTGATGCGATTCGCTATGGCGAACTCCAGATGTTCGGCTAAACGACCGTACGGGACATGGGCGTGAATTTTATTTTCCATGGTGCTCTTTCCTGTGCTGTTTTATGATTTCGTCAAAAGCGGTGCGGGCGACCAGATCTTCAAGCTTGTGAATAGATGACGGATCCCCAAGCACAATCAATGTGTCACGCTCCTCTATTTTGGTCTGGGAATGCGGATTGAATACCATCTTGCCGTGGCTCTTTTTTATGCCGACGATAATGACACCGATCTCTTTGCGAAACCCGGAACTGACGAGTGTCTCCCCGACAAATGCCGAGTGAGCCGGTATGTTGATTTCCTCCATCTGCAATTCCAGATGTTCATGACCGGTAGCGATCTCGATAAAATCAACCACGTTCGGCCGCAATATCGACTGTGCCATACGGTTGCCGCCGATAGTATACGGCGACACAACCTTGTTGGCGCCGGCCCGTTTGAGCTTGATATCGGAGCCTTCCTCACCGGAACGGGACATGATGTAAAGATCGGGATTAAGGCCGCGAGCGGTCAGGGTAATGTATACGTTTTCGGTATCAGATGTAACGACCGAAATCAGCCCTTTAGCCTTGTTGATTCCGGCCTTAAGTAGAGTTTCATCGAGAGTGGCATCACCTCTCATGTACAGATAGCCATCGTCTTTAAGACGTTCGGTCGCTTCGGCACTTTTTTCAATGATTACAAACTTCAGTCCGTTTGCCTTGAACTCTTTGCAAATAAGAGAACCAATCCGGCCGAAGCCGCATATTATATAGTGTCCGGCAAGTGCTTCTATCTGCTTTTCCACCTTTTTCCTCCCCATGATCCGCTGTATCTGTCCCTCAAACATTATCTGGGCCAGACTACCGACGATATAGCCCAACACGCTGACGCCGACAACAATCAAACCCATTGTGAACAGTTTGCCGCCGTCTGAAAGCTCGTGGACCTCCCTGAAACCGACCGTACCCAGGGTAATGACCGTCATATAGGCGGCATCAAGCAGACGCCACCCTTCGATAGACATATAGCCTACTGTCCCACCCGATATAAGCATCAGGAGTACGAAAAACGAAATTTTGAGGTGCCGAACCGGATCCATAGTTGCTGCAGACTACCTGTAAGGGCTCAAAAAAACAAGGCTCTTTCTTTACTATCTGATAAATAACACCAAACAGATATCGGCATTGGAACCGGCTTATTCGTTACTTGACAGAGTCGAAAAGACCAGTGTTAGACGCTGTTATAATTGACAAATCCTGCATACTGTATACAATGTTGCAAAATTTCTTCGGGAGTTATACTCAATCATGAAAAAATCGCTGGAAAAGCATCTTACTCTGCGTGAAGTAATACTTGAAAACATCCGTGATGCAATTGTTTCCGGAAGCCTCAAAGCTGGAAGCCGTGTTTCAGAGCCTGAACTTGCCGAGCGTTACGGGATCAGCCGCACTCCGATCCGTGAAGCATTCCGCCAACTGGAATCAGAAGGTTATCTGACGGTAATTCCCCGTCGTGGGGCGGTAGTCAGGGAATTCAGCCCAAAGGACGTTGAGGAATTCTACGCCATCAAAAGTATTATGGAAGGTTATGCCGCCAGGCGGGCCTGTGAAAACATGAGTGTTAAAGATCTTGACCGCCTCCAGGCTATCAATGATAAGCTGGCTGAACTGGCACGAATCGGCGACATCAAACATTTTTTCAAGATACACAGTGACTTTCATGAACTCTTCATCAAGGCCGCTGACAATGAAAAACTGCATGATTTGATAGCCGGTCTGGTAACAAAATTTCAACGCCTGCGTTTTACATCGCTAAGCCTCCCGGGAAGGATGGAAATCTCGGTGCAGGAACATGAAAAAATCATCGAAGCCTTTCGCAATAAAGATGCTGACCTGGCTGAATCGCTGGTTCGGCAAAATGCCGAGTATGGCGGTCAGGTTCTTATGAAAGGAACGACACCAGCAAACCGCAATTGATCGTTCTTTCGCGAAACTACATGTTGCATCTATGCAGTAAGCTGATATACTTATTGCGGAGAATTAGTTAATGTCTGAATTCAAATCTATTGCTTTAATACCGGCCGCCGGAATCGGAAAACGCATGGGCGCTTCAATTAACAAGCAGTATCTGAAATTGAACGGTATGCCGATTGTCGCCCGCACTATTTCGGTTTTTGAGCAATCCCCTCTGATCAATGCAATCTATCTGGTAATTCCCGCCGAGGAGATTCCATACTGTCAGAAACATGTTGTAGAAGCGTGTGGTTTCAGTAAAGTTGTTGCAATTGTGGCGGGCGGCAAGGAGCGTCAGAATTCTGTCATGAATGGTTTGAATGCCATGCGGGACTTTGTATCCGATGAAGATGTCATTCTTATTCACGACGGAGTCAGACCTCTGATAACAGAAGATGCGCTGCGCGAATCCATCAGAATTGCCACACTGCATGATGGTGCACTAGTCGCGGTACCGGTCAAAGACACCATCAAAACAGTACATGGCGGCATTGTTACCGGCACTCCGCCAAGGGAGTCACTTTGGCAGGCACAAACACCGCAAACTTTTCGTTTCGGAAAAATATTTACTGCCCATCTGACCGCAGAATCGGACGGTTTCTGCGGCACTGATGACGCATCCCTGATTGAGCGCACGGGTGGAAAAGTGCATATAGTTCAAGGTGATTATCGCAATATAAAAATAACTACACCTGAAGACCTGATCCTGGCCGAAGCCTTCCTGGAAGTCATGGATAGAGAGCGTAATCAATGTTAGATCCATCGTTGGACAGGATATTGATAGTAGACGATGAACCTGAAATCGGCCGGGTTCTAAAGCTATTTCTTGATGATGAGGGATATTCTTCCTCGCTGGTTACCAGCGGCTCTGAAGCGATGGATATGCTCGAAAAATCAAAGGATTACACCGTTGTCCTGCTTGACATCAAAATGCCGGGACTCGACGGTGTTACGGTTCTAAAACGCCTCAAGGAAATCGGCAGCGATGTTGCGGTTATCATGATGAGTGGGCACGGCAGCGAAGAAATGGCCGTTCAGTGCATGAGAGATGGAGCGGAGGACTATATTTCCAAGCCGTTTGTCTTTGAAGATATGCTGCAGAGAATAGAGCGGGCACGAACTAATCGAAGTGAACGGATTGAAAAGCGACGGTTGCAACAGGAAAAAGATGATTTCATCCTGATGCTCTCCCACGACATGAAAAATCCACTGACCGCAGTAATCGGCTCAATTGACATCATCCGTGAAGGCTGCCTCGGCCCGATCAACGAAGAGCAGAAAGATTACCTTCATTCTGCCATTGATAGCTGCAGAGAGGTTGTTACCATGATAGACAACCTGCTTGACATCAGAAAATTCGAGGCAGGAAAGTTTCAGATGGCGATCAACACCTTCAACGCCCAGGAGCTTATCGGCAAAATTGCCGAGCAGTTTACCAGGCCTGCCAGACATGATGGCATTGAACTTATAGTAGATATAGAACCTGGCACCTCGGAAATTGCGATCGACAAAAGCGCATTAACCAGAGTTATCGGAAATTTGCTTGGCAACTCACTGAAATTTACGCATGAGGGCGGCACAATAACTGTTTCCTGTCGCTGTATTCCTGGAGACAGAATAACGGAACTGAAAATACCATCCTACTTATCGATTCCACCGGATTTTCAAAAAAACAACTATTTCATCAGATTATCGGTCCATGACACCGGCAATGGCATTGAACCGGATGAACTTGAGTGCATATTCGACCGTTTTACCCAATTAACTCGTAAAACAGGGCGAGAGCAAGGTGGTGCCGGTCTGGGACTGGCATATTGCAAGCTGGTTATCAATAGTTTTCATGGATTGATTTGGGCGGAGTCAGAAGCCGACCAATGGAGTGAATTTATAATTTTACTGCCATGTTGCTACTTCAGCAGCAGCGACAGTATTTAAATAATAGTGAGGTACAAAATGACTAACTTATTACGGCTAATGATAATAATGGTTATTGCAACCGCGTCCATACAAGTTGATGCAGCTTCTCTTGATTCCGGCAAATCGATAACCATCGGTAGCGGTCCAAATACCGTTTTCGAGTTCACCGACCCGGACTGTCCTTTCTGCCGCAAGGCTTCAAAATATTTTGAAGCAAGATCTGATGTAACCCGGCACATCTACTTCTACCCGCTTCCCATGCACCCCAGAGCAAAGGAAAAGGCGCGCTACATCCTTTCCATGACGGACAAAGCCAAGGCCTACAATGATGCCATGTCAGGGAAAATGGATAAAACGCCGCCACTGGCAGCAACCGCTGAAGGGATAAAACTACAGGAGGAACAACTGGAAATAGCCAAGAAATTCAAGGTTAATTCCACGCCGACTTTCATAATCAATGGCAGAATTATTGAGGGTTTTGATCTGAAGAAGATTGAAGCGGCGCTAGGCAAGTGATTTGCGGTTCCATGCCCCATGGATCAGCCTGATTTCAGACGACAAGGTGAAGCCCGTTGTAACCTGCAAAGAGCGACAACCCCGCTATAGACCGGCTAGAATAGCACGAGAACAACCATGATGACCTTGCCTGAACGCATTCGCAATCTCCCCCTTAAGCAGAAACTTATTCTCTCCTTTATGGCCACCAGCATTACATCATTGGCACTGGTATGCCTTATTTTCATAATCAATGACTACCTGACCGAACGTAAAGATATGCTCAATGGGGCAGCTGCCCTGGCAGATACTATTGGGAAAGCCAGCTCGGATGCCGTTGCCTTTGATGATAGTATAACGGCAAGCGAAATACTGCAGGCGTTTAATGCACATCCTAATATCGACATGGCGGCTCTCTACCGCAAAGACGGCTCAGAAATAGCCTCTTATGTCCGCAAAGGGTCAGGAGGGCGGCCTGCATCTGCCGAGTCATTCAATAAGTCAAACTTCGATCTCGATAAGATTCACATATCACGCTCTCTCAATCTTGAAGGTGAGCATATCGGCAGGATATATCTCTCATATGACCTTTCATCACTGGCTTCCCGGCAGTTAAGATTCATTTCACTGGTTCTTTTCGTATTGGTTCTTGTTTCGTGCCTGACGTATCTGGCTGCTTCTCGCCTGACGATATATATATCCAAGCCGATACAGAATCTTGCGGTAGTCGCACACAATGTTTCGCTCAAACAGGACTACAGCATTCGTGCAGAGTGTCTCAACGTGGATGAAATAGGAATCCTGTCAGACAGCTTCAACAACATGCTGGCGCAGATACAAGAACGCGACAGGCAACTTGTCCTGCATCATGAGCAGCTTGAAGAGCAGGTAGCAAAACGAACCTGCGAACTTAAAACGGCCAATGAACTGCTTTCATTTGAAATTGCCGAGCGCACCAAGGCTGAAAACGACCGGAATCTGATGGAAGATGAACTACTTAAAAGCAGAAAGCTGGAATCTATTGGGGTTCTGGCAGGTGGGATCGCACATGATTTCAATAATATTCTGACGTCTATCGTAGGATTCATCTCAGTAGCCCGCAATAGAACAAAGGACGACGAGAAGGTTCAGGATTTTTTAAAAAATGCTGAAAAAGGATGTTTCAGGGCAAAAAACCTGACCCAGCAACTTCTTACTTTCTCAAGTGGCGGCAAACCGGTTCGCAAGATCATTTCGTTGGCATCCGTCATAAGAGAGGCTATAGACATAAGCATGGTCGGCTCCAACGTGATCAGCAATATAGAATTGTCAGACAAGCTCCATCCTGTTGAGGTCGATACCGGGCAGATAGTACAAGTTCTCAACAATTTGCTGATCAATGCCTGTCAGGCCATGCCTAACGGCGGAAAGGTAACAATCAAAGCAGACAATATCCACATTGACAATCACGCGGTTCTCCCGATGCCGCCAGGCGAATATGTCATAATCGTAGTTGAAGATACCGGATGCGGAATAGCCGGAGAGAATCTTCATCGCATTTTCGATCCATATTTCTCAACCAAGCCGATGGGCAACGGACTGGGTCTGGCCACATGCTATTCTATAATCAGGAATCATGGCGGGATGATCTCAGTAGCGTCTGAGCTGGAGAAGGGGACCAGCTTCTCGATCTATCTTCCTGCAGCCAAAACTGGAATCACACTATAGTTTCGGCCGGTTGCAACTCAGCAGTCTGCCGAAAGCGGCAATCTATTTTACATGATTCTGACTAGAACTCCATCGGCATAGCCTTCAGCTGTTTAGCTGTAAAGACCGGACCATCCTTGCAGACGTAGACATTGCCGACATTACAGCGGCCGCATTTACCAAGACCGCACTTCATTCTGTTTTCCAGAGTCGTATAGACCTGCTCGTCGCCAAAGCCCAGCTTCTCCAACACCGGCAAGGTAAACTTGATCATTATCGGCGGTCCGCAGACCAAGGCGATCGTGTTCTCTGCCGCTGGAGCCGCTTCACCAAGGATTGTCGGCACAAATCCTACCTTGCCGTCCCATTCCGGACTGTTGCCGCCTGGATCGACCGTTTTGACCAACCGGACATCCGCCCGTTCCTGCCATTCAGCCAATTCCCGCTTGTAAACCAGATCGGCCTCTGTCCGGGCGCCATAGACAATGGTGATGTCGCCGAACTTGTCGCGCAGGTCGAGGCAGTTCCAGATCAGGGTTCTCAAGGGGGGCAGCGCGATCCCGCCGGCGACGAACACCAGATTCTTACCGTAAAATTCTTCCAACGGATAGGAATTCCCGTAGGGGCCCCTGACTCCCATGCTGTCTCCCACTTCCAGGCGACGCAACTCTTCCGTCACCCTTCCGACCGACCGGAAACTGCACTCGATGTACCCGGCCCGGGTTGGTGATGAGGCGATACAGAAGGTGGACTCGCCGGCACCAAAAGCAGAATATTCGGCGAATTGGCCGGCCCGGAATGCGAAGGTATCCCGCACTTTCTCATCCTGAAAGACCAGACGCAGGGTACGAACGTCAGGAGTTTCATCGATAACTTCTTCGACAGTGGCCAGATACGGAAGGTAGATGTTTTTGTTGGTGTTATCACACATTCTATAAACCTTTTTTACCGCAAAGACGCAAAGCACGCTAAGAAAACCAAAACTTAAAACTGTTTTTGCTTAAACCCAAAAATGAATTTGTAGTTCTTTGCGGCCTTTGCGTCTTTGCGGTGAGATAGTCCTCATGTTTATTTTTTGGGCTCTTCAGCTAAATATGTGCAAGCATAATGGTTCGGGTAGTTTCCCAAGTGTATGATATAAAGCTGTTTTTAAGCATTCAGGAGATTTGAATCCATATGCTTTTCTGATAGTCAGTT
>JANYBN010000100.1 GCA_025360785.1 Geobacter sp. | reverse complement strand
TTTTTTGAATCGATCAACCTCTTCAATAACGGTAATCGGGATAATAATGTTGTTGTCCTGAAATTTAAACAGCGACTGAGGATCGTGGAGCAATACGTTCGTATCGAGGATGAAGTTTTTCATGAGTCCCTTTCTGGATTTGCTGGATAACGGCAGGGTGCCGGAGTAGAAATTTATTTTTCAATAATTTGAATGGTAATGCCATTTAACTTACCGAGTAGTTTGATCCAGACATCACGATTTCTGTATTTGGCGTTTAGCACAACCTCTCCTTCTTTGTTAATGGCAGAAAGAACACTTTCCGGAGAGTCTTCAATGGTAAAATACGTATAAATACCGGACTTATATAGCTGTTCTTTGGTAAACGGCCTTTCAGGAGGGATCGAGCAGGCCGCGCAAATGCAGAGGATCAGAAACAATGCTGACAACGATTTCATGTCAGAACTCCTATTTATGCAGATTTTCGAATTTTACCGATGCATTGTACAACGGCATCAGAAAAGAATGCAATCTCTTCGCTTGTCGTAGACCAGCCGGGGCTCAAACGCACTGTGCCTCCCGGCAATGTACCCAGCGTGCGGTGTGCCAGAGGGGCACAATGCAACCCGGCCCGGACAGCAATATCATAACCATGATCAAGCTCTGCGGCCAAAAGCGCCGAATCAACACCGGAAGCGATAAAGGAGAGTACCGAGCAACGACCAGACGGATCTGAAGGTCCATAGATTGTCACTCCTGGAATATTTTTCAGCGCCTGCTCCGCCTGATTGAGCAACACATGCTCATGTTCAAAGACTGCCGAAAGCCCTCGCTCACGAATAAATTCGATTCCGGCATGCAATCCGGCGATGCCGGAGAGATTGAGAGTGCCGGCCTCAAAACCGTCAGGCATGATTTGTGGCTGCTCTTCAGCGGTTGAATGACTTCCGGTTCCACCCTGGATAACAGGTTTAAGCTGTACGTGAGGAGCCGCGTACAGCAGCCCAGTACCGCCCGGTCCCAGCAGGCCCTTATGGCCGGGCACAGCCAGCAGGTCAATTGCCATGTTTTCAACGTCAATCGGCAAGTACCCGGCCGATTGCGCCGCGTCAACCAGAAAAAATGCTCCAACTTCGCGGCAAAGTTCCGCCAGCTCTTTTATCGGCTGAATAGCGCCGCAAACATTGGACACATGACTGACGGCGATCATTCGTGTATTTATCTTCACAGCACGACGGATATCCTCAACAGAGACCACGCCGTCAGAACCGGCCGTGATGATCGATAACTCAACACCCTTGTTTCTAAGCGCATATAACGGCCGCAACAGAGAGTTGTGTTCCATGGACGTGGTAACAACATGGTCGCCAGCAACCAAGGTGCCATAAAGCGCCAGATTAAGCGCACCAGTAGCATTCTGGGTAAAGATGATCCGCGACGAATCGGAAATCGAAAAAAAGCCGGCTACAGCTTCACGTGCCTGAAAAAGAATACGCCCGGCTTCCAGAGATCGACGATATCCACCTCTACCGGGAGAAGCCCCTACTTCACGCATTGCATGAAGAACGGCTTCATATACTTTTTCTGGTTTGGGGTATGAAGTAGCTGCGTTATCGAGATACACTGAAACTCCTTACTTTACGGCATAAACTGCGGTTTTTCAATTAACCACGGAAAAACATGGACAGTGCCGGAATTTTTATCGCGAACCGCATCATGAATCTTTTGCCCAATCAGAGACTGATCGGTAGTTCTCCACCAGTTTTGCCGGGCAGAGACAACCTCTCGACCGGCGTTGTAAAGATTATAACCACCGTTAGAGCTAAAGGCATTATTCAAAAGAAGCGCCAAACCATCTTCGGTACGCAAAGCATCCTGACTGTTCCCGGCAAAAAGACACCGCTGAATTTTGATACGTGCACCGAAAAGATGCAGTGCTGTCTGCCTGTTACCAATAAAGCTGGACATGACAATCTGTCCTTCTCCACCCTTTATTCGTGCTCCGACCCCATTACCGGAAAATTCTCCGTTTGTGATCTTAATTCGGCATTCTTCAGCATCAAGTCCCGTTTGCTGATTATTAACTATTTTCGGCGACGCAAAGACAACGGCTGATTTACTCAAAACGCAACCACGCTGACAGGAGGATACCGTCGTATCTCTGCCATCAAATTCGCTGTTATAGATCTCTATGCCGGTTTCTGAATCTGAAATAGTGCTGCCGGTCATCTGTACAATGCCGTCATGAGACAGCAGAGCGGTCTTGGCCTGTACAATCGAGACCGCCTTCATGGTGAGTGTGGAATATCTGACGTCTATTCCGGTCTCGGCGTACTCAATGCGACAGCAATCGAGCAGATTGCGTTTTTCTGTCGAAAGAAGGACAACTCCGCCCCACGATCCGCGTACCGGTTTTGACAGGTCAGAGGTCAGCACAATTGGCCGGTCGGAGGTACCTACGGCATGAATACGACCTTGAATAACCAGGTTCGGAACCTGCTGAACAGCAGTCGCAGCAAAACGCACCACCGTTCCAGGTTCGATGCGCAAGGTTGTCTGAGGAGCCACAACAACGAATCCCTTAACAAGTATTGAACCGCGCCAGGTTACATCTTCGGTCAGCACCATTCCATCATATATTACTGTAGCCTGTTCGGCTGCCAGTGAGATTGTTGTCATGCAGAAAAAGATACAAGCTGTAAATAGAGTTATCACTAGAGAAGTTCCTCTGACATATATTACTGAAACCATTACCATGATTCATTCAAACTGTAAATTTAATGTTATTTTTTAATTAATGCAGTACCGTTGTTCCTGATTATTGAGCTTTTCGAGTCCTTTCAATATCTTATATTTTTTCAAAATATATTTGTTGACTCCATATACATGTTGTGGTTTATTTCACTGCCCACACAAAATATTGTGGTTTCTGGTTTTCAGCCACACCACATTCAAATCATTCAGAATCATCAGTTACTTACAAAACAAGGAGTACCGTTATGAAAAAAAATCCAGCACCCGAAACCATCCCCGGACTGACAAAAAACGCAACCACTGTATTGGAAAAACGCTACCTGCGCCGTGATGAGACCGGCAAGGTTCTTGAGACACCTGCCGACATGTTTCGGCGCGTTGCAGATACAATTGCTGCAGCTGATAAAAAGTTTGACAAGAAAGCGGATGTAAAGAATTTATCTGATACTTTTTATCACATGATGACCAACTTTGAATTTCTCCCCAACTCACCAACCTTAATGAATGCCGGTCGGCCATTAGGTCAGCTTTCTGCCTGCTTTGTTCTGCCGGTGGGCGACTCTATGGAAGAGATCTTCGATGCCGTCAAATTCACCGCTCTGATCCACAAATCGGGTGGCGGCACAGGCTTCTCATTTTCCCGTCTACGGCCGGCCAACGACGTTGTCAGCACGACTACCGGCATATCGAGCGGCCCGCTCTCTTTCATGCGAGTATTTGACGTTGCCACAGAAACCATAAAGCAGGGTGGCACCAGGCGCGGCGCAAACATGGCAATTTTGAGAGTTGACCACCCTGACGTGATGGATTTCATCATGTGCAAGGCAGACCAGAAGCAGCTCAACAATTTCAATATATCAGTCGGCCTTACCGAAAAATTCATGCAGGCAGTCGAGCGGGATGAGGAATATAATCTTTTAAATCCTCGTGATAAAAAAGTCTGCGGCAGCCTTAACGCCCGCAAGGTTTTCCAGCGCATTGTCAAGCAGGCCTGGGAAAACGGTGAACCTGGAATTGTTTTTCTCGATCGCCTGAATCGCGACAACCCCACACCACTGGTCGGCGAAATTGAGTCTACTAATCCCTGTGGCGAGCAACCTCTCTTGCCGTATGAATCCTGCAATCTTGGTTCTATCAATCTGGGCACCTTTATCAAAGACGACGCGGTAGACTGGAAAAAGCTACGGGAGACCATCCATAACGCCGTCCACTTTCTAGATAACGTTATCGAGGCCAATAACTATCCTCTGCAACAGATTCATGACATGACTCATGCAAACCGTAAGATCGGACTGGGTGTCATGGGGTGGGCCGACATGCTGATTCTGCTGGGAATTCCATACTGTTCCAACGAGGCTGTAAAACTCGGCAAGAAAGTTATGAAATTCATCAATGACGAAGGACATCTGGCATCGCAGGAACTGGGTAAAAAACGGGGGTCGTTCCCCAACTTCAAAGGCTCCATCTTTGACAAAAAAGGGGCACCTCCGCAGAGAAACGCAACCGTCACAACGATCGCACCAACTGGAACCATCTCGATCATCGCAAATGCATCTTCGGGAGTTGAGCCCCTCTTTGCGGTTTCCTACATCCGCACCGTCATGGACAAGAACGTCTTGGTGGAGGTTAACCCGATTTTCGAGAGGATCGCAAAGGAGCGTGATTTCTATTCCGAAGAGCTGATGAAAAAAATAGCCGAGCACGGCACCGTTGCCGACATCGCAGAAATTCCAGCCGATATCCGCGACGTGTTTGTGACCTCCCACGAAATAACGCCAGAATACCATATTCAGATGCAGTCGGCCTTTCAGCTCTACACTGATAATGCCGTTTCAAAAACGGTGAATTTTTCAAATTCCGCCACTATCGAAGATGTCGAAAAAGCTTACATGCTCGCCTATGAAACCGGCTGCAAGGGTGTCACAATTTATCGTGACGGCTCCAGAGACGAACAGGTGCTCTCGACCGGCAAAAAAGAAGAGCAGGCAGCAGCAGTTGCCGCCACTCCGGTAGAAGATGAAAAGAAAGCCATCAAGCGGGAGCGGCCTAAAGCACTTAAAGGAGCAACCCATCAGATGCAGACCGGTTGCGGACCGCTCTACATTACGATAAACGAAGACAAAAACGGATTGTTTGAGCTTTTCACCACTATGGGCAAGGCTGGCGGATGCGCCGCTTCCCAGAGTGAGGCGATCGGCCGTTTGGTGTCACTCGCCTGGCGCAGCGGCATCCAGGCTCGTCAGGTGGTAAAGCAGCTACAGGGAATCTCCTGCCACTGCCCGTCCGGATTCGGCGACAACCGTGTGCTTTCCTGCGCCGATGCTGTTGCAAAAGCGATTCAAAACCATCTGATTGACTGCGGCTATGATATCGACAATGAGTCTGTACGGCATGAACGCGGAGCCTGCCCGGAGTGTGGCGGCATTGTCGAACATGAGGGTGGCTGCTCAGTCTGCCATGTCTGCGGCTATTCGGAATGCGCGTAAACGTTTTTCACTAAATATGACACAAGATGCTTGACAACCATCTACATCTTGTGGCATAAGAACGAAGTTAAGCTGACTACTTGTTATTGGGGTTGTAGCTCAGTTGGTTAGAGTGCCAGCCTGTCACGCTGGAAGTCGCGGGTTCGAGCCCCGTCAACCCCGCCATAATAAAAGGTGCCTGTAATGGGCACCTTTTTTGTTTTTCTATTACCACCGATTGTATAATCACTATCTCAAACCCAAACGACCGAAAATTATTCCCAGATATTTGTTCAACGGGTTGTCGCGTGAAAGAAAAGATATGACCGGAGATTTCCTTGTTCCAATAACATCGAGTATCCTTTCTATCTCCGGACTTCCCCCAAGGATCATGCCCTGCCTGAAGGCTTGAAGTGCTTCATACGTATTTCCAGCGACAAGATATACCTTGCCGAGATAAAGGTAGTGAAGAGGATTGACCGGATCGTGCTCAATTGCAGTGGAGCAAAGTTCGAATGCCCGGGTGAGAAGGCCGCGCTGTTTGGCGATACAGAACCCAAGACGGGAATACCAGACCGGATCATCCCAGATACTCAGTGCCCGCTCCAGACAGGCAAGTGCAGCCAAGACGTTGTTCTGGTTTAGTTCCTGTTGTGCTCTATCGAATTCCTTTTGGGCAATGGCGCCCGTTTCCGGATCCATCTCAACCTCCAAACATTTTATATTCTTCTAAATACCGACTGGTGGAGGACCAAGTATAAGTCGCTACTTGCTCTGATGTGCGCGCCGTCGTCGCCGACAGCGTTATTCCATTTTTAACCTTTTTATTTTTTCAACCAATGTCGTCCGATTTATCCCCAGAAGAGCGGCAGCTTTCGCCTTGACCCCTCTTGCAGATTCAAGCGCCTGTGAAATAAAAGAAAATTCAATTTGGGAAAGCGTCGCAGTCAGATCCACACCATTACTCGGCATTTTAATACAACCAGCTTCTACTTCAATTTTTTCGCCTACTATCTGAGCCGGAACATCGTCTAAAGTTATGACTGATGCATCTGTCAGAACAATCATTCTCTCAATCATATTTTCCAGTTCACGCACATTACCGGGCCAGGAATACCGTTCCAACGCTTCAATTGCCTGCTTGCTGATAGTGCATGGTGCTCGCCCCATCAAGCGGCACTGTTTCTCCAGAAAAAACGCTGTAAGGGACATAATGTCCTGTTGCCGATCTCGGAGTGGAGGAAGATGAAGTGGAATAACATTTAAACGGTAGTAAAGATCTTCCCGGAATTCGCCCCGCTTCACCATATTTTCCAGATCGGTGTTGGTTGCCGAAATAACCCTGACATGAAGTTTTACAGTCTTGTTAGAACCAACTCTCTCTACTTCATGTTCCTGCAATACTCGCAACAGTTTGGCCTGCAGATGAAGCGGCAATGTTCCGATTTCATCAAGAAAAATAGTGCCGTGATTGGCCGCCTCGAATTTGCCCGGTTTATCCTTGATTGCTCCGGTAAATGCTCCACGGACATGACCGAAAAGCTCGCTTTCAAGCAGTAGCTCCGGAATTGCGCTGCAATTTACCGCTACGAATGGCCGCTCCTTGCGTGCACCATTATAGTGCAACGCCTTGGCAACCAGCTCTTTGCCAGTTCCTGACTCACCGCTGACAAGAACCGCCGAGTCGGTTTTCACAATGCGGCTCATTCGCTCAAAAACAAGGTTCATTGCCGGAGAACTGCCGATAATATTATTGAATTCAAAACGCCCCTGAAGCTGCCTGCGAAGATAGATGTTTTCTGACAGCAGCTTCTGTTTCTCCAAAGCCTTTGAAACAACTATTCTCAGCTCATCAAAATCAATCGGCTTGGTAATATAATCAAAAGCCCCCTCTTTCATGGCCTTGACAGCTGTTTGAGCAGAAGCATGTCCAGTTACGACAATAACTTCAGTTACTGGAGAAACTTTTTGTACATTCTGCAATATATCTAGCCCGCTTTTATCAGGCAGAAACAGATCGGAAACGATGACCTGATACTGTTCCTGATCGATCAGGTCTAATGCGATCTCACCAGTAGCTGCTGATGTGACTTCATATCCGACCGACCGCAACAACTTGGACAGTGCCTCACGGCCGGAGTCATCATCGTCAATCACCAGAATTTTAATTAGATCATCCATTAGAGAGCCTCTAAATACAGGTCATTCAGTAACAGTTTGAATTGATTCATACAGTACTCTCAAAAGCGTATCAAGCTCAGAAGTCGAGATCACCAGCGGCGGAAATATGACGATTGTGTTTCCCAAAGGGCGTGAAAAAACACCATGTTTGCGCGCTTCAAGACAAACCTTGATCCCAACCCTATCCTCCCACGGATACGGTGCTCCTGTCTCCTTGTTTTCAACCAGTTCTATACCTGCTGCCATTCCGCACTGCCGAATATTGCCAACGTGCGGCATTGATTTGAAACCATCCAGACGCTGTTTCAGTCCGGCTATTTTGTGCTGCAGTTCTGCCAGCAGATTGTCCTGCTGAAAAAGCTGCAGACTTTTCAGTGCAACAGCACATGCTAACGGGTTCCCGGTAAAAGTGTGCCCATGAAAAAACGTCTTCAGCTCTGAATAAGTACCTAAAAAAGCCGAGTAGACTTTATCAGTCGTAACTGTTGCCGCCAAAGGGAGATAACCAGCGGCTATTCCCTTGGAAATGGCCATGATGTCAGGCACTACGTTCTCATGTTGGCAGGCGAACATTTTACCGGTTCTTCCAAAACCGGTAGCAACCTCATCTGCGATCATCAATATATCATAACGGTCACACAGATCTCGAACCCTTTTCAAAAAACCTGCCGGTTGAACGATCATCCCACCAGCTCCTTGAACAAGCGGCTCAATCACCAGTCCAGCGATCAGGCCGGCATTTCTCATCATCAGCTCTTCAAGAGCATCAATACACTTCATGTTGCAGGAGTCTCTGCTGCAGCCCAGTTCACAACGGTAGCAGTATGGAGCCGGGGCCAACAGCGTCTCAAACATGAGCGGCTTAAAGGTCGTATGATATATATCGATTCCCCCGACGCTCACAGCACCGAGCGTATCACCATGGTAGGCATGTCTGAATGTTACAAATCGACTCCGTTCCGGTCTCCCTGCGTGAACCTGGTATTGATAAGCCATCTTGACCGCAACTTCCATGGCTGTAGATCCGTTATCTGAATAGAAGAAGCGATCCAACCCAACAGGAGTTATTTCGGCGAGTCTAGCGGCCAGAATTATGCTCTGTTCACTGGCAAGCCCTAACAGCGTGGAATGCTCCAGGCGATCAACCTGCTCTTTCAAGGCCTCGTTCAACTCACGCCGGCAGTGGCCATGAACGTTGGTCCACATGGAGGCTACCCCATCAAGGTAGCGATTGCCATCCGTGTCGATCAGCCAGCACCCCTCTCCCTTTACGATAATAATCTGATCGTCCTGCTCCCATTCCTGCATCTGGGTAAACGGGTGCCAGACGTGTCGTTTGTCCCACAGGCGCAGTTGTTCGGTAGTTATTGAACCGGTTTCAGACATATGTTGTTTCCTCTGCCACTTGAGTTGTTTTTGCATCATAAAAAAGACCCGCTGGAACATGTCCAGTGGGTCTCGTAACTACCTGATATTTGATAATTAAGCAAGCCTGTCAATATACAGCGGGAATTTCTTCATCATGCTGTTTACCTGCACCTTGATTGCTGCAAGTTTCAAGTCATCACCGATATGTGCTACGGCATCGGCTATGTAAGCGGCAACCAGTTCCATATCAGCCTCTTTCAGCCCGTGGGATGTACATGCAGGCGTTCCGATCCGGATGCCGGAAGTGACGAACGGAGAGCGGGTTTCAAACGGCACGGTATTTTTGTTGACTGTGATGCCGGCTTTGTCCAACGCCTCTTCTGCAGCCTTGCCGGTTATTTCCGTACAAGAGAAGTTGATCAGCATAAGATGGTTATCGGTACCGCCGCTCGTCAGCTTGAAGCCACGTTTAATGAGCGCTTCCGAGAGCGCTTTGGCGTTTTTGACAATCTGCTGCTGATAGACTTTGAACTCAGGCTGCAGCGCTTCTTTAAAGGCAACCGCCTTGGCAGCGATGATGTGCATAAGCGGGCCGCCCTGGATACCGGGAAATATCTGGGAATTGATCGCCTTGGCAAATTCTTCACGACAGAGAATCATCCCGCCGCGAGGACCTCGTAACGTTTTATGAGTAGTTGTAGTGACAAATTCAGCATACGGGACCGGACTGGGATGAACACCGGCGGCAACCAAACCGGCAATATGAGCCATATCAACGAAGACCTTCGCGCCAACCTTATCGGCTATCGTGCGGAAAGCGGGAAAATCGATGGTTCGTGGATAGGCGCTGGCACCAACTACAATCATTTTTGGTTTATGTTCCAAAGCCAGTCGTTCAACCTCGGAATAATCGATTGTTTCGGTTTCGGGTGAAACGCCGTAAGGAACGATATTGAAGAAACGACCGGAAAAATTGACCGGACTTCCGTGTGTAAGGTGCCCGCCATGAGAAAGGTTCATCCCGAGAATGGTGTCACCCGGCTTGCATGCGGCAAAATAGACCGCCATGTTGGCTTGGGAACCGGAGTGCGGTTGAACATTGGCATGTTCGGCGCCAAAAAGTTCCTTGGCGCGATCAATGGCCAGCTGCTCTACAACGTCAACGTGCTCGCATCCGCCATAATAACGCTTTCCAGGATAACCCTCGGCATACTTGTTTGTCATGATCGAACCTTGGGCCTCCATTACAGCTTCCGAAACAAAATTTTCAGAAGCAATCAGCTCAAGATTATATTCCTGACGCTCGGTTTCATGGCGAATGGCATCAGCTACCTGTGGGTCAAATTGGGAAAGTACAGACATGGGTTCTCCTTGTAATGTTCTTTTTATAAATGACAATTCGCAAACAGGAAACGGGACACATGCCGTAGCTGGTCCCGCCTGTGGGTATTAGGATATTTTCGAATCTCTTTGCTACTTGGAATACATCTTTTCAAGTGCTGATATCTTGTCTAGGCGCATCTGATGGCGTCCACCTTCAAACGTTGCATCAAGCCATGCGCCAACGAGATCACAGGCTTTCTGTTCATCGAGAACGCGACCGCCAAGCACCAGCACATTGGCATTATTATGCTCTTTAGCCATGCGGGCCATAAAAACATCTGTCACCAGAGCGGCACGAATCCCCGGTATTTTGTTGGCTGCAATCGACATTCCGATTCCGGTTCCGCAAATCAGAATTCCTGATTCAGCCGCTCCTGCAATCACAGATTCGGCTACTTTCTGGCCGAAATCAGGATAATCAACTGAAGCGTCACCGTTGGTCCCCGCATCTTTTACTTCAACCCCCCTGCGCTTCAGATAACTCTCCAAGGCAGTTTTGAGGGTTAAACCTCCATGGTCGCTTCCGATAATGATCATTGCACCCTCGGCCTATATTTTTTTGAACAGAAGCGTAGCATTCGTTCCGCCAAACCCGAAGTTGTTGCTCATGGCGTACTCAAGCTTTGCTTCACGAGCGGTATTCGGGACATAATCAAGATCACATTCCGGATCAGGTTCAGTGTAATTAATTGTAGGCGGAACAACTCCCTTGTCCATTGCCATGAGGGTATAAACAGTTTCTACACCGCCTGCTGCACCAAGAAGATGCCCGGTCATGGATTTGGTTGAAGAGACCAGCATTTTCTTGGCATGATCGCCAAACACACTTTTGATTGCCATGGTTTCGTACATGTCACCCATCGGAGTAGAGGTGCCATGAGCATTGATATAGGAGACCTGCTCAGGGGCAACTCCGGCATTTTTCAGCGCCATTTTCATTGCCCGTGCACCACCTTCACCACCCGGAGCCGGTGCGGTCAGGTGGTAAGCGTCTCCACTCATACCATAACCCACTATTTCAGCATATATCTTGGCTCCACGCGCCTTGGCGGATTCGTATTCCTCAAGGACAACAATACCGGCACCTTCACCCATGACAAAGCCATCACGGTTCTTGTCAAAGGGGCGTGAAGCAGTTTGAGGATCGTCATTTCTGTCAGAAAGTGCCTTCATGGCAGCAAAACCGCCAATACCAAGAGGTGTGATGACCGACTCGGCCCCACCTGCAATCATGGCATCCGCATCGCCGCGCTTAATGATATGATAGGCATCACCAATCGAATGAGTACTGGTCGCACATGCAGATACGGAAGAAATATTTGGTCCCTTGGCTCCATATTTGATGGAAATATGGCCTGGAGCAAGATTAATGATCAGCATCGGGATAAAAAACGGAGATATTTTTTTGGGTCCACCTTCGGCAAGCAGCGTATGATACTTTTCAATTGTCGGCAATCCGCCAAGGCCGGCACCAACCAAAACCCCGACCCGTTCTGCATTTTCATCATTTATCACAAGCCCGGAATCTTCCATGGCATAATGAGCTGCTGCAAGAGCGTACTGGATAAAAAGGTCCATCTTCTTGATCTCTTTTTTATCTATATACTCTTCCGCATTGAAATCAGGAACCTCACCGGCAATTTTAACCGGCATATCAGTCGCATCAAAACGGGTAATCAGGCCAATGCCTGATTTTCCTGATGTGAGTGCATCCCAGTTTTTGACATTCCCGCACCCTAGTGGCGAAACTGCTCCAACGCCAGTAATTACGACTCTTCTCATATTATTTAGCTCCGTATAACAGTGACTTCTGCTATGGCAGATAAAAAGCGAGGGGCTTATCGCCCCCCTCAGTTATTTGTTATCAGCTGTGCTCAGTGATGTATTCGATGGCGTCATTCACGGTCTGAATTTTTTCGGCATCTTCATCAGGAATTTCGATATCGAACTCTTCTTCAAGAGCCATCACCAACTCGACTGTGTCAAGAGAATCGGCTCCAAGATCATCCATAAAAGAAGATTCCGTTAAAACCTGTGCTTCTTCGACTCCAAGCTGCTCTGCAACAATTTCTTTCACCCGCTTTGCAATATCAGACATTTCGTACCTCCATGTGATTTTAAACCTTTGCAGGTTTCGTGTGTAATGCTGTGTGCTTAATTAAGCATGAAATCTTTAAATGTCAATCATATTTTTGCCTGTTATTATCAGTTGTAACATCGGCATCAGGCATGCGTCCACATGTCACATGTACATTCCGCCGTTGACCGACAAGACATGGCCTGTTATGTATCCGGCTGCCTCGGAAGCAAGAAAAACAACGGCATTGGCTATATCATCAGCACTCCCGAGCCGCTCCAAGGGTATCTGGGCGGTTAATTCAGTACGGACCTTGTCAGAAAGCGCATCAGTCATGGCTGTTGCGATAAAACCTGGCGCAACGGCGTTTACTGTAATGCTTCGTTTTGCCATTTCGCGGGCATTTGACTTGGTAAGACCGATCAGTCCGGCTTTGCTGGCACAGTAGTTGGCCTGCCCGGCATTACCCATCTGGCCGACGACTGAAGCAATATTTATAATGCGGCCGTAGCGTTGCTTGCTCATGACCTTAAAGACGGCACGAGTGCAAAGAAAGGCGCCTTTAAGATTTACACTCAGCACGGCATCCCAATCTTCGTCCTTCATACGCATCAGCAGGCCATCACGGGTAATGCCCGCATTGTTGACAAGGATATCCACACGCCCGAATGCCTCAGTAGCCGCTTCAATCATACGCTCAACGTCAGCGGCAACAGTTACATTACCGACCACCGCCAGTGCCTTGCCTCCGGCTGCCTGTAACTCGGCTACAACGGCCTCGGTAGATACCTGGTCCATATCCACGGCCACGATGGTGGCTCCCTGAGCTGCCAGAGCAAGCGCGATACTTCTGCCTATTCCGCGTGATGCTCCGGTGATAACTGCAACTTTCTCTTTAGGCATAATAGCTCCTTTAGTAATAACGGAATGTTAGCTGTTTTTATCAGCAAATGTCGCCTTCAGATCAGCTTCTGTGACAAGCTTTCCATCAACAAAGGCCTTGGCACTAAATAACCAAATACCACGTTTGCATCCGGTGGCCACAATTTCAAAGCGAAGCTGATCACCCGGTACGACCGGCTTACGAAAGCGAACATTGTCAATACCGGCAAAGTATGTAACCTTGGAGCGAACACTTTCATCTGACGACAGGATGGCGAGTATGCACGCAACCTGTGCCATCGCTTCGATGATAAGGACGCCTGGCATAACAGGATGACCAGGAAAGTGTCCGGGAAAGAACGGCTCATTGATGCTAACATTCTTTATGCCGACAATACTTTTGCCGACCTCCATTTCGATGATCTTATCGATCAGCAGAAAAGGATAACGATGAGGTAAAATATTCATTATTTCATTGATGTCTAACATATACGTTTCCTTAACAATTAATAATTAAATTCCAACAAGAAGGTCTCAGACCGCCAGTAACTTCAAAGTAGCCAAGTCTTCCACATTAACAGTAGTCACTTCCTTTGTGATCCGTTTTACCAGACCTGAAAGTACCTTGCCAGGGCCTATCTCTACGAACTTCGTTACTCCAAAATCTGTCATAACTATGACAGACTGTTCCCAAAGCACTGGAGAACAGACCTGGGATACAAGCAAATTACGTATTTTGTATTTGTCGTAGTTGGCTGTCGCTTCCACATTGCTGACGACCGGATTGGCCATATCAAAATAGCTGATGGCATCCAGCACCGTGGCCAGACGATCTGCAGCCGGTTTCATCAATGCGCAGTGAAATGGTGCGCTGACCGGCAGAAGCATGGCTTTTCTAAAGCCACGACTTTTTGCAATTTCAATTGCACGGGCAACAGCCGCTACCGAACCGGCGATAACAATCTGACCAGGAGAATTAAAGTTGGCCGGTGAAACCACCTCGTCTTCGGCGGCTTCGCGGCATATATCTTCAAGAACAGCGCTCTCAATATTCAGCATTGCAGCCATAGTACCTGTTCCAACCGGAACTGCTTCCTGCATGAAGGTACCACGGGCACGCACAGTTCTGACAGCGTCAGCGAGAGAGATCGCTCCGGAACAGACCAAAGCAGAATATTCTCCAAGTGAATGACCAGCCACATAATCTGCCTTCAGACCCGTTTCCTGTTCAACAACCTTTAAAACTGCAACGCTTGCTGTCAGAATAGCCGGTTGAGTATTGGCTGTCAGCTTTAGATCGGCATCACTCCCGGAGAAACAGAGCGCGGACAATTTAAACCCAAGAGCATCGTCAGCCTCATCAAAAAGATGACGCGCAACTGCAAACGTATCTGCCAGTTCCTTTCCCATACCTGAATACTGGGAACCTTGGCCCGGAAAAATAAATGCTGTTTTAGACATATAATATCCTTGAATCACATTATACATTAACTTTGATTACCAGTTAACAAGCGCTGACCCGTAGGCAAAACCTCCACCAAACGCTACCATCAGAAGTTTGTTGCCAGGCTTGAGAAGTCCTTGGCGATTCACTTCATCCAGCGCAATCGGAATTGATGCTGATGAGGTGTTGCCATAATGTTGAAGATTTGTGAACAGTCTCTCGGAATCAACTCCGAGTCGTTTTGCTGTTGCATCAATAATACGGCGATTAGCCTGATGAGGTATCAGAAGAGAAATGTCGGATGGGGAAAGACCATTGGCATCCAGAGCTTTTACGGCAGCCTCTTCCATAGCACGGACTGCATGCTTGAACACATCATTTCCTTCCATTGTCACATAGAGCTTCCGTTCATCAATTGTATGGCTGTCAGTCGCAGGATTACGACTGCCGCTTCCCGGCTGATAGAGAAGATTCCAATATGAACCATTACTGAATGTATGAGTTGAAAGGAGGGAATGAGCACCTTCTGAAGCCTCAAGCACCACAGCACCGGCACCGTCTCCGAACAAAACGCAGGTGTTGCGATCCTGCCAGTCAACTATTCGTGATAGCACTTCTGATCCAATAATAAGGATCTTTCGCGCAGCGCCAGAGCGAAGATATTTTTCGGCTACCGACATACCGAAAATGAACCCTGAACAGGCAGCAGATAGATCAAAAGCGGTCGCATTAGTGGCACCTAGAATATCCTGAACGATGCAGGCTGTTGAAGGAAAAGGAAAATCGGGAGTAACAGTGCTGAGAATGATCAGGTCAATTTCTTCGGGTTTGACCCCAGCCATTTCAAGAGCGCGGCGACCGGCCTCTGCAGCAAAAGTCGAAGTATACTCACCCTCAGCAGCTATACGCCGCTCTTTAATTCCGGTTCTCGTAGTGATCCATTCATCGCTGGTATCAACTAACCGTTCGAGTTCAGCATTGGTAAGAATTTTTCCGGGCAAAGCAGAGCCGGTTCCGGTAATCCTGACATTCACGATTGAATCTCCATTATTCTGCAGGGGTGGGAGGCAGGCTATCCCTTCGTATCAAGACTGAGTGATTTTCAGATAATTTTTCTGCGACATGCTCCGATACGCCGTTTTTAGCGTACTCGTGAGCGAATCGTATAGCATTTTTAATCGCTTTGACGTTGGAGCCACCATGGCAGATCATGCCAACGCCGTTGATCCCCAGCAGGGGCGCACCGCCGTACTCCGCATAATCAACAAGCTTCTTGAAACGACCGAAAGCACCGCGCACAAAAAGATAGCCAACCTTCGAAACCCAACTTTTAACGATCTCTCTTTTCAGCATCTTGCTGGCGGCATCCGCCAAACCTTCGGAAAGCTTAAGAACAATATTTCCTACAAAACCATCACATACTACTACGTCAACAGCACCGGCAAAAATATCCCGGCCCTCAATATATCCGCAATAATTAAGTGATGTCTTGCGCAGAATTGAACTGGTTTCTCTGGTCAGTTCATTACCTTTTGAATCCTCTTCGCCGTTGGAAAGCAGGCCAACTTTGGGGGTGAGTACTCCCATGGCATAGCGAGCGTAGACCTCCCCCATAATGGCAAATTGAACAAGATGAAGCGGCTTGCAATCAACATTGCCGCCAACATCAAGAACAAGCGTCTGGCCTTTCAGGGTGGGGAATAACTGGGCTATAGCCGGACGTTCAATCCCTTTAATCCGCTTCAGAACAAACATGCCAGCCGCCATAGTTGCTCCGGAGTTTCCGGCACTAACAGCAGCACACGCTTTGCCATCCTTGACTAGCTCAAATGCCCTGCGCACAGAAGAGTCACGCTTCTTACGTACCGCATCTGAAGCTGAATCATGCATGCCAACGACTTCGCTTGCATGAAAAACATCAATATCAAGACCGCTGACGGAGTGTTTGGCGAGTTCGGTCTCCAAACGCACACGATCCCCGACAAGCGTAACTGACAGCCCAAATTCACGGCAGGCAGCGACAGCACCTTCAACTTCAATAACAGGCGCATTGTCGCTGCCCATTGCGTCAACGGCAACCCTCATCTGTTTCGGAAGTGACACAGTGTCGACTCTCTATGCTTGTGCTGCGGAAAGGTCGATAACCTCTTTACCCTTGTACGTGCCACAGGCAAGACAAACACGATGCGGCAGTTTTGCTGTTTTGCATTGAGGGCAGATGGACAATGACGGAGTAGTTAAAAAGTCATGTGCCCTTCTCATATTCTTACGTGATTTGGATGTTTTTTTCTTGGGTACAGCCATGGTGTTTCTCCTTTTTCTGGTGATGCACGCTCTCGTGCCACCGCTCTATTTTTTGATAACTTTAAAATCCTTCAATGCGCTGAATGTAATACTTTCCGGCTCTTTACTACAGGTACAACTGGAGGTATTCAAATCGATGCCACAAACATGACACAGCCCCTTGCACGCATCATCACAGAGAGGCTTTAACGGAATCTCCATCGCTACCTGTTCTTCGATTTCATGAGTTAAATCAATTTCGTCTCCTGAGTAAGTAGAAGAAAGCAGATCCATCTCGCCAAGCTCAAGCTCATCTTCTGTTATGGAAGTTATTGCGGTCTCTTTTCGAAAAAAAATTGTGAAGCTGGTGTCAACAAACGAGGTGAAATCAGCAAGACAACGAGAACAGGAGAGTGCCAATGGCGCAGTTATCCTTCCGGTCACCCGAATGTTATCATATTCACGAGTAACGGTTATATCGCCCTGAATGTTGCTGGTAATGCAGCAGCTCTTGTCATTCTGTATGCCGGCAAGGAGTGGAAATGTACCAACAGGCTCATCAATATGGAGTGAAATTGGCGTATCTTTAATGTGGTCTACAATAAGTTTCACATGCACCATCCAAAAGTCAGAGCGATTATAATTTAAAGCAAGTCAGTATAGAGAATCTGCTTAAATTGTCAAGAAATTTGCTGACATGTATTTACTAACAATACTGATTACTCCTGCCGTAGCATTCTACCTGGTCGCGAACATGTCCTGCAAGATCACAGGAAATCATGTCCCAGGTGAATCGCCATCCCCAGTTACCGAATGCGGTACCGGGAACATTCATGCGGGTCTCGCTTCCTGATCGCAACAAATCCTGAAGAGGAATGATTGCAGTATCTGCGACAGACATTAGTACCGTTCGAAGAAGACTCCCTACTGTGTCATCCCCTCTGCTCCCCAAATAGTGACTCACTCGGCTGCGTTGGGCATCAGAAAGTGAATGATACCAACCGGCTGTGGTATCATTATCATGGGTTCCTGAGTAAACAACGGAGTTTTTTTGGTGATTATGCGGCAGATATGAATTTGATGGCCCGGAATCAAACGCAAACTGCAATATTTTCATTCCTGGAAAATCATAACGCTCACGTAGCGCGACAACATCCGGGGTAATAATTCCTAAATCTTCGGCAATAACCGGTAATTTTCCGAGCGCAGAGCATATTGCATCGAACAGGATTGTGCCAGGAGCCTTGACCCATGTTCCGTTGATAGCTGTTTCTTCTCCAGCCGGCACATGCCAGGCAGCTTCAAAACCGCGAAAATGATCGACACGTATTATATCAAACAGCTCAAACATTGACCGAAACCTATCAATCCACCATGTGTACTTCTTACGCTCCATCATTTCCCAGTCATACAGAGGGTTACCCCATAGCTGCCCGGTGACGCTGAAATAATCCGGTGGCACTCCTGCAACAACGCTCGGTTTCCCCTTTGAATCCAGAAGAAACAGCTCACGATGACTCCACACATCAGCGGAATCGTAGCCGACAAAAATCGGGATATCACCTATAAATGCGATTCCCTTGCCTGTAGCGTATGCTCTCAGTTCCCTCCACTGTCTGAAAAATTGCCACTGAATGTATTTCTGAATGCCTATCTCAGGGCCAAGTTCAACGGAAGCTTTTTCATATTTTTCCGGCGTCAGTAACGCCAGGCCGGGCGGCCATTTTTCCCATGACTGACCCTTGTATCTATGTTTCAGCGCCATAAAAAGCGCGTAGTTATGAAGCCATGGAGTTGTGTTACAAAAATCCCAGAATTCCTGTTTACACGGCGCATTATCGTTTGATAAAAATTTGGATCCCGCAGTATGCAACAGCTTCATTTTAATGCCGGCAACAGCTTCAAAATCGACACTAGTCTCACATATACAGTCTTCGTAGCTTATTACAGGAAGATCGCCCTCAAGCGTAAACTGATCAAGATCAATCAGAAGCGGGTTCCCTGCAAAAGCCGAAAACGCTGAATAGGGAGAATTGCCACACGCCGGGGGAGTAAGGGGAAGAACCTGCCAATACGACATCCCCATGTCCGCAAGCAAATCAATAAAACGCCTGGCATCCTTACCCAACGTACCTATGCCGCCAGGTCCCGGCAATGACGTAGGATGCAACAGCACACCACAACCCCGTTTCTCCAGCATCACGCCCCCTGCTGTACGCGAATTAAAAACACAATCGTCATAAAACCGGCTTCATATTAATTCTAACGGGTCATCACCGGAAAGCGCTAATCCTTCCAGCAGCCCGAAATCACTAACCTTCAACCGATTAAAACCGAACCTATCCATAACAGAAGTAATTATTATCAAACCCGCAACAATTAAATCCTCACGTCCCTTTTCAAGACCTCTGATTGACAGTCGTTCCTGGGGTGATAGTTGGGACAAACGCAGAAAAATTTCTGAGATATCTTCCCTGCTCACTGTAAGATTATTAACCATACGATAGTCGTAAGCGACCATCTCCAACTTGATTGCAGCAATGGTTGTTGCAGTACCAGCCGTTCCGACAAGCTCGTAATTTCCTGAGATTAGCACGCCAGCAGAGGATAGATCATTCTCAAGTTGATCCAGCACCGCACGAACACGCTCAGTTATTTCAACATTCGAACTGAAACCCTCGATAAGTCGCACAACACCGATCGGCATACTTTTGATGAAAAGGGGACATCCATGAGACGATATCGTGAATTCGGTGCTCCCCCCACCTACGTCTAGCACCACAAGCATACCACTCTCAGAGTCAAGCCCTGACAACACTCCCTTGAGCGTCAAACGCGCCTCTGCATCTCCGTCAATGACAACGAGTTGTACGCCGGTTTCCTGAAACACTTGATCAACAAACGCCCCACCATTTACGGCATCTCGCACCGCACTTGTTGCGGATGCTCGAACCTGCTTAACCCCATAGCTTGAGATGATTTTTGAGAATCTATGCAAACAGGCCAATCCGCGTTGCCAAGCTTCAGCAGATAAACCATATTCATCTGTAAAACCACCGCCAAGACGTACCACCTCCCGCTCAACTCGAACCGGAGTTATTCCGGCAGATGAACGCTCGGCAATAAGTAAGCGGGCAGTATTTGTCCCGAAATCAATGGCGGCACAATAATCACTCATTCCAGCTTCCTTGATCGCATGATGCACTTCTTTACCTTGTATACCTCAACAAGAAGAGAAGTGCATCTACTTCGAACAGACATGTAATTACTTGACTATTTTGAATGGAAAAGAAAAATCGGGAGGAGAAGATTTTGGAACTCCTTTACGAAAGAGCAGCAGCTTAACATGCTGATGAGCGGCAGGATCAATTTTGAAATAGGTCAGTCCTTCTACTTTCATCCCTGGAATAACGGTTGCAACTTGCATTGCTTTTGTAAAAATATCCTGGGGGTAAAGTTCATAATAATATGGCAGAGGTGAATTAAAGCGATTGTATGCATTTGTTTTTGCATAATCTTCAAGATAATAAAAACCTACATACGGATACGGTACCAGGTAATATGAATCTTTACTGAGCATTGCGCGTATATTTTCTGGTGTAAGTAAAGAATACTGCAGGCCGCTTTCATCGACTAGTATGTATGACTCATCATTAAAAAAGATTTCACTATCTGTGGTGTTTTTAATACTAATGTGAAACGATGTAACCGTACTCTCAAGATTGTAAGAGTTGATTCCTGTTTCATCAACTCTTGCAGTCACCTCTACACCGTTGGATATAATGGTTTGGGAATTATCGGTTGTATTGATACGACCGTTAGCAGTCAGTTCCGGTACAACCTTGACAGAGGAACAACCGGCTAGCACTAAGGCGACAAACAATATTGAAATCATACTATGTTTCATAACCGGCTCCCTTGCGTATCAATACTGTTAATTTTAGGAGGATTCACCAGTACAGCGTCAAGAGTCTTAACGTCATCAGAAAAAACCGCAATCGTTAATTCAGGCGAAGATTTTACTTTTTTTTGTATTATATTAATTGAAAGCCACAAATCAAGATCCAGCTTATGGCGCACTCGCAAATATTTTTCTATACTGGCGGCCAGCTTATACGCACTCTCAACATCCTGTTCTCGGCCGGTTTGTCCCGAATAACGGCACTCAAGCTTTACTATCTTGTTTTTTGATATTTTTTTCAACCTTGGAACAAGTCTATCAAACTGTCGATATACACTTTGATCAACATTGCCACTCTTGACCGGAACCACTGCCAATATGCGAGAATCTTCCTGATTTGATTCATATGCCAGCGCATACACTTGCAATGTTAAAACAACAAACATTGAAACAAAACAGTTAAAACAGCCAATTTTAATCATATCACTGTCCCTCAGGGGAAACCAGAAACAGAATTTCTGTGCGTCGGTTTTTCCGACGTCCATCAGCATTGTTATTATTATCTATGGGCGAAGATTTGCCAAACCCCTTGATAAATACTTTTGTTGGGTCAACACCTTCATGACTTATGAGGTATGAAGCTGCTGCTATGGCTCTCTTTAATGACAGGTCCATATTGTAAGAAGTTGAACCGATGGCATCCGTATGACCGTCAATTTTAATATAGAGCCACTTTTTATCTTTTCTAATCTGCTCCGCTACCTCTGAAAGCATTTTTTTACCTTCGTTAGAGAGTGACCACTGATTAAATTCGGAGGTTACATCAGGAAAACGGAATTTTCTGTAGATGGTCATCCGTTCCTGAGGCACGGCTATAAGGGGTAGTGCGACCTCAGATCCTTTTACATCAACTCCGAACAACGGAGTAATGCCACGAATTCGATTAAGCGTGTAATCTATGGCACTTGCTTCACGATCTTCCGCAGTCCTAAGAGGCTTAATGGCTATTTCCTCATCTCGCGCTTTGAGCGGAATTTCCACTGGAATGACAGGTGAAGTCAAGTTGGAGGAAGCCTGTTGCGGAGCAATGACTATCTGGCCGTATGGTTTAATTAGTACTTCTTCTTTGTCAGTTTCAAGCTCGACTTCAAGCTTGCTGACAGGTGCCGATTTAGGAGCAGACGCCTTAAGCAACAGACTGGAAATCGGTATAATTTTTAACGGTTTCAGCGCTTCCTTGGTTTTATCCTTTGCAGCAACGCGACGTCCAACTGAAGGAATCGGTTTTACATATGTCCCAACTCCCTGGCATGAACTAAGACCAAAAAGGACTTTAATAGCAGGATCATTGGGGCCAAATCCGGTTCCAAAAGATGTATTTAAGGAAAGGTGCGGGTTTAAGTAATATTGAACCCCTACTGAAGCTTCAACACTATAATCGGAGAAAATACGTGGAGCTACCCAATCTCTGGAATCTTCAACATTAGTCCGACTTGTACCGGCGGTGACTTCACCGAGCAGTCTTAAACGCGACATAACCGTGTACTCGGCACCAGCACCAAAAATAAATTCTGAATCCAACCCGAAACCGGAAACCGCTCCAGGCACAAGATAACCGGCAGTAACATGGATTCCAAAGTCATTTTTATTATAGGATGTAACCAGCTTTGCGGAAAGATCGGTAACGCCATCAAGATTTCTGCTTTCAGAAACATGGCGTTGCGACAGCAGATCGGCAGCTATTCTTAAATCAGAAGACCTTGATCCCAAAAACCGTAATTTGGTACCGATATCAAGCGTTCCCTTGCCTGACACATCCTCTTCGCCATTAAAAAGAATATTGGGATACGATCCGTACACCTCCCAGAATGAACCAACGCCCATGGTAATGGAAACCGGCATAATCAGAGATTTTTTTTGTGAAAAATTGCTATTTTGACCATAGCATGACCAGACCCCGATACAAACGTTGCCGGCATCAAGAGTTTCAGCAGATGAAACAGAGAGAAGCCCGCTTGCCCCGGATGGACCCGGATTGGCATCGACCCAGACCGGGATCAGACAAAAAACTATGAGCGCAATAATAATATTGATCACTGAGCAACCCGACAACATATTTGTAAATACGAACAACAGACCACCAAGGCTGATTAGCCGAGCACCATCTCTTTCAGTTCTTTACCGACCTTGAAAAAAGGCAGCTTTTTGGGACTTACCTTGATTGGCTCACCTGTTTTTGGGTTCCGACCGGTATAAGTTCCATACTCTTTAATTACAAAACTACCCAAACCGCGAATTTCAATTCGTTCACCCTCTACCATTGCCTCACCCATAGATGTGAATATCAGATTAACAAGCTCTTCCGCCCGTTTCACCGGTAAATCTTTTTTTACGGCCAGCTGTTCGATAAGTTCTGATTTATTCATAAAACCCTCCGGAATCGTAGCCGTAACGGCTGTTTATAAAACTATTTACTACAAGATATGTGAGTTGAGATTTTTTATACCCACCCAAACAAGCAACAAATCCACTCAATTTCCAGCTAAACAAACAAATTATAATCTTAATTTAACAAGAGCAGAACAATTTCCAACTAACTAATGGCATGATTTATTCAAATATTTTTTAAAAACTACGGCGGCATCACTATGGCGTCCGGTTTCCAGAAGAATCCCGTACAGTTTTTCGGCGGCAGTACGTGCATACGGTGTCTGTAACAGTTCCACATACTGATTCACGGCACCTTCATGATCCTCTTTAGCCTCAAAAATATCAGCGCGCAATAGCAAAGCCTGTTCCGGCATTATATGTTCAGTAACCATTGTTTCAATTGTGGCCAAAGCATCCTGGAACCGATTAATCTCTCGCAGTAATAGTGCTAGATTCATCCAGGCAAGTGAATTAGAGCCATTCACTTGAATGGCTTTACGAAGAAGCTGCTCAGCTTCGTGATCATCTCCAAGTCGATGCAGTACCTTCCCTTTTTCATAACAGTAGATATCACACGGTAAAAAATTGACACATTTTTCAAAGCCGGATAACGCTTCGTGATGCTCGTCCCGACTTGCGGCGATGTACGCATATGCAAAATCCTCTCCTAACCCCGCATAGCGCTGATACTGATCAACCGGCAACTGGTGAATAAGCAGCTCATAATATTCAAGCGGTGGCAGGGAATCATCCGAAGGTGTGCTTTCAGCACATTCACTCCCGGAAGAACCGGAACACGAAGAGCAGGATGAGACGCTGGCCTGCTCAACTTGAACACTTTCCTGCGGCGAGTAAATGTGAAGCAGTTTTTCCGCCTTTTCCCGTAAATTCTGATCATAAGTCAGTGTTTTTACAAGCTCTAGATGATCAATTGCCTTATCAGTATCACCACGTGAGTACGCCAACTCCGCTTCATGAAGATTGCGCTCGGCCAACTTCCGATTAGCAGTATCGATCCGCTCTGAAAAAACAATATTCAAATCACCGCAAGATTCCTTGCCGGAACAGAGACGTAAACCATCCTCATATGCTGTTCTGGCATCATAATGACAATCTGATTCCATATATTTGTCACCCTTGGCCAATAAATCGGACGGGGACTTTACAAAAAACCGGCTAATAAAATTCACAACGACTCCTTTCTATGATCTGCAGAGCAAAGTTACGCTTTCAATATGGTAGGTTTGAGGAAACATATCAATAGGAACGGACCTGACGACACTATAACCGAAACCTGACAGCAATCCGCAATCCCGCGCAAGTGTACTGGGATCACAAGAAACATAGATAAGCTTATTCGGCTTCAGACTAACAATGCCGGCAACTGAGTCACCGGCACCCGCGCGTGGCGGATCCAGCAAAACGGCATCGAATGTCCGGCCTTGATCAACAAGAGTTCTAACACCTGAAGCGGCATCATCACAAAAAAACTGAATATTTGCAACTTTGTTGAGCTCTTTATTATATTCCGCTGCCCGAATTGACTCGGCATTCCCTTCGATTCCAACCACTGAGGCAACTTCAGCAGCAAGAGGAGTCGAGAAATTACCGTTGCCGCAATACAGATCCAGAAGATGTTCGGTAGAGGAAAAAGCACCAAGACGTCTGATGACGGACAGCATGGTAACATTTTGAAGTTGGTGTACCTGCGCAAATCCTCCGGGGGGGTACGTGAGCTCCACCGGATTTTGATCGGGATCGGCCAGGTTCATACGATAGGATATTTCAGAGCTTCCCCAAAGTTTTTCAATGTTCCGCTGATTATCCGCTTTAATAAACAGCCCTGTGCATGGTCCAAACTCACCAGACCGACCGATGAGATAATCTCTGCTATTGGAAGAGACTCTTCCGGTCTGGTGTATGATAACAAGCACTCCATTGTCACCGGCATCGATACTGAGTTGAGTGACTGACTGAGCATCAGGATAT
Source organism: Geobacter sp. (assembly GCA_025360785.1). GTDB lineage: Bacteria > Desulfobacterota > Desulfuromonadia > Geobacterales > Pseudopelobacteraceae > JACRCG01. The sequence continues at coordinate 6,504 of JANYBN010000100.1, read as the reverse complement.
GACGCGAGTACAGCTCTGCAGCAGCTCAGCACCTGATTGATCAGTGGCGCAGCAATGGGACATCCGCCAACTGCATCTTCCACCAGATGCGAACCCTGCCGATAAAAGCCGATACGCAACTTTCCTTTTTGAGCTGAAACCTTGAATTGAAGGCGGTTCCGGTAACCATACTGAAATGAAGCGGGTACAACGTCATCAATCAGATCAGCCGGAACTCTAGCGCCTCTCCATAGTGTTTCTGCCAGGATGTTCCGTTTGTGTTCAAGCTGGGCAGGATAATTGATGTGTTGCCAGTTGCAGCCGCCACATGCGCCAAAAATTGAGCATTCGGGAACTGTTCTGAAATGAGAAGGGTTTAAAATCCCGGATATTGAAGCCGTGCTATAAGATTTTTTTTGGGCCGTTATCTGAAGAGAAACTTCATCACCAGGACAGCTGAAGGGTACAAAGCAGACTTTGCCGTCAATGCGGCAGACACCATTGCCACCAAAGGCAAGTTTTTCAATAGTTGCTACCGATAATGACACATTTACACTCTTGGAGTTCGTATTTGAGATGGTTTTTTCAAGTTCTTCTGATACTCGCTCCGGACAAAGCGGCAGGAAAAATCAGGAACAGACAGATATACTTTGGAAGTTTCATTAAAGGCTTTAATCAACTGGCTGCGTACTGATTCTATTTCGGATTCGGGAACAGCCATTTTTTCAAGAACCCGTTCAAATCTAACAGAAGATCCCATCTTTGCTACAGCAGCGCGGAATTCGTCATCGGTTTCAAAAAAGCACTTTTCAAGCGGAATATCGCAACAAGCAAGAACTTTGACATGATAGTATCCGCCATAATAATGGCTCGTTTGATCAAGCAGTGTAATGCAGAGAGCTGAATCCAGTGTCATCGTTTCAATAATCAAAGCGCACCCAATAGTCTATGCATTTGAGGTATTACCCGTACATCGGGCAGACGGGACGATGCCAGTTCCTGAAGATGCATAATGTACTCTGCAGTAATGCCGACAGTGCCGTCCGGCAGGGACAACGGCTGCAAAAAAAGCGGTATAGTTGCATCAACCGAGGTTATCACATCGCAAACCTGCTGAATTTCACTATCAGTCGTAGAGGCACCCACCACTATTTTAACGGTGACGTTACAGCCGTGCGCCTCGCGTAGAAACAAGGCATGCAGATCCCACAGATGCTCCGTACACCCTGCGGTCGAAGGAAGTTTCATGTCCATGCTGATATAATCGACGTGCTGCTTTACACTCCTGAGTGCAATGTGCATTGTGCCGTTTGTTTCAAGATGGATCGGCAGTAATTTGCTGATTTCAGGAAACCACTCCGCAAGATCCTCCGCATACAGAAGCGGCTCCCCGCCGGTAACACTTACCGAATGGTGTGCCCCCGGCAGCTGCGATTTCCAATCCTCAATAATGGCGGACAATTCATGCAAAGTTATCGGCTGTGGAAGATCAATAAACGCGCCTGAACCTGGTTTTGATTCCAGCCGGCCGATAGCAGACTTTTCAAAGTTGGTATCACAATAGCGACAATCCAGATTGCATTCCATTAGACGCACAAAAATCTGTCTGCGCCCGGCCAGCATTCCTTCGCCCTGGATTGACGAAAATATTTCGCTGATATAAACCTCACTCATAATAGCGAGCGGATGCGTTGTCAGACTCCCAGACGGTAATTGATTCTATTTTGATATTGTCATTATTCATGCGCTCTGAAATACGCTGATAGAGATATTTGGAAATATGTTCCGATGACGGCGAAATGTCACGGAAGGCAGGATTATCATTAAGGTATTTATGATCCAGCTCGTTTATGATTGCCCCTGCTTCACTCTTCAGAACCTTGAAATCTATACCCAGACCGGCCTTGTCTAATTCCTTGGCGGTGACAGCCACATCTACTTTCCAGTTGTGACCATGCAGATTTTCACAATCCCCCTGATAATTAATCAAGTTATGCGCAGCGGCAAAACTGGTACGGATCGTCAGTAGATACATTTTATACGACTCCTCTTGGTTGATTATTTTTAAATTATATAGCTTCTGCAGTGATTTTTATGCTGACGCTATTTACAGCAGTGCTGTAGTTCATGAATACAGCAGTGGAAGATTTCACTATGTACTCTTTAACAACTGCCAACGTAGTGCCATCAGCGACATTCTGGTTGACAGTGGCAAAATTGACGTCGCGGGCAGCTTTATTCAAGGTGACTGTGGCAAATTCACCGATGCCAAAACCATTCGCAGCAGTGCTGGTCAAGAGAATGTTCAGAGTCCCAGCTTTTGTGCCGCTGGCCGGGGTGTAGTAGGTCTGTATATTTTGACTAGCGTTATCGACCAATACGCCACTCGCTTTCACTACGCTACTGCCTACAACACCATCGACAGCAAGCTTTGGCGTTACTCCTGTTGGAAGTTGCAGGGTAACGTCAATACCAGTAAGTGGCCCAGCAGTCAAGGTTCCCTGTGTTGCAAGTCTCACTTTGTATGTGGTAGCCCCGCTGCTGCCTGAGTTTGTTCCGCCGCCGTCACCGCCGCAGCCGGCCAGAAATAGAAATGTGGCTATAAATAAAACGTATATTTTCTGCATAATTGGATTCCTCTCTTTTATTGCTGTCACCAGTTTGCCAATCCGACCAGATTGCGTAGCATCAAAACCACGTCGCCAATATCGACTGTGCCGTTCCCTTTTGGCTTTCCGTTAGCATCAAGTGGAGCCAAGTCATAACGTGCCAGGTCGGTGCCTGTAGGCTGCGAATTCAGTCCCAAGGCTACGAGATAGGCATTTCTGGCATCGTTCAGGTTAATGGCGACTCTGATGACTTTAATTGCAGCCGATGCGGTCACAGGAGTGTTGTAGTTTGCTGTGTCTGCCGGAACAAAGCTGACCGATAGCGTTTGAGCTGTTCCGGGATTCATTACCGTACCGATCGCTGGAGTGTAGGTGAAGATTCCGGCCACACTTGCGGTGGCGTTTAGTTGGGTGGCGCTCAGGGCAGTACCGTAAGTGATGTCGGTCGGGTTAGTCCAGGTTATAGTTGGGGTGGCTTTGGCAACTGTGATGGTCTTCTCAATGTCTGATGCTGCTGAATAGTTTCCGTTACCTGCCTGTGTTGCTTTAACTACGACGGATCCGGCGCCGATTATGGCCAGGTTGTTACTGGCAAGAGTTGCTGGTCCGCTGACCAAGGTAAAGTTAACCGGCAAGCCGGAACTGGCGCTGGCGGCAAGTGTCATGACTGAGTCGCCATAGGTGGCCGTTGCAGGAAGGATGAATACAATGCTCTGGCCAGCAGTGCCAACGACAGTTAAAGTGCCAGTTGTGTAGGTGATGGTGTAGTTGGAAGCCAAACCGACACCTAATACTACGGCACTTGGAGTTATGTCGTGGGTAGTGCCGACAGCGGCGGTTGCGTCAGCTGTTCCAGCGTAGGTGTAGGTTACACTGGAGATGGTGTCGGTACCGACCAGTGCCGGTGGCGCAAAGCCGGGATTTGGCGGGTTGGCGGCACTATAAGCACGGTTGGTACTGTTGGCAGTGATAGTAATAGCCTTAGGAGCTATAGTAATTGTTTTTTCTACTGTGGCAGCTGAGTAGTTGTTATCACCAGCCTGAGTGGCTTTCACTATAATGCTGCCGGCACCCTTTATGGTCAGGGTATTTGTAATGTCATCGAGTTCTGCAGGGCCCCTGACCAGGGAGAATCTAACCGGCAAGAGGGTACTTGCACTGGCGGTAAGATTAATCGGAGCATCACCGTAGGTGGCGATTGCCGCAGGGCTAAAGCGAATAGTCTGGCTGGCTGTACCGGTGATGGTTAAGGTGCCACTTGTGTAGGTGATAGCGTAGTTAGAAGCCAGGCCGGCACTGAATACTGCGTCACCAGGAGTTATGCCGTAGATAGTGCCGACAGCGGCGGTTGCGTCAGCTGTTCCAGCGTAGGTGTAGGTTACACTGGAGATGGTGTCGGTACCGACCAGTGTCGGTACCGCAAAGCCGGGATTTGGCGGGTTAGCGGCACTATAAGCACGGCTGGTGTTATTGGCGGTGATAGTAATAGCCTTAGGAGCTATAGTAATTGTTTTTTCTACTGTGGCAGCTGAGTAGTTGTTATTACCAGCCTGGGTGGCTTTCACTATAATGCTGCCGGCACCCTTTATGGTCAGGGTATTTGTAATGTCATTGAGTGCTGCAGGGCCGCTGACCAGGGAGAAGGTGACCGGCAAGAGGGTACTTGCACTGGCGGTAAGATTGATCGGAGCATCACCGTAGGTAGCGGTTGCCGCAGGAGTAAAAGTGACCGTCTGGCTGGCGGTACCGGTGATGGTTAAAGTGCCCGTTGTGTAGGTGATAGCGTAGTTAGAAGCCAGGCCGGCACCGAATACTGCGTCACCAGGAGTTATGTCGTGGGTAGTGCCGACAGCGGCGGCGGCATCTGCCGTTAGAGAGTACGAATAGGTGACGTTGGAAATAACATCGGTACCGACCAGTGCAGGTGCCGCAAAACCCGGATCTGCGGGGTTGGCGGCACTAAAAGCACGGCTGGTGTTATTGGCGGTGATAGTAATAGCCTTAGGAGCTATAGTAATTGTTTTTTCTACTGTGGCAGCTGAGTAGTAGTTGTTATTACCAGCCTGGGTGGCTTTAACCTTGACGTCACCAGCACCGGTTATATACAAGGTATTTGTTTTGGTATCAAGTGTGGCGGGGCCGCTGACAAAGATGAATGATACCGGCAAACCGGCGGTGGCGCTGAGAATGATCGGAGCATCGCCGTAGGTGGTTCCCGAAGGGTTGAAATCAATCGTCTGACTGGCCTTGACAATATTGATCTCCTGCGTTACCTGCGGCGCAGCGTTGTAGCCGGCGCTTCCATCCTGATTTGCGGCAATGATGCAACTACCAGCTGAAACAGGCGTCACAGTGCTAGTGTTATCAACAACAGTGCAGACCTCTGGTTTCAACGAGGTGAAGGTGACTGGACGCCCGGATGCACCACTGGCAACGACACTGACGCTGCCGGTTCCTCCATTATACATCAGGCTGGGAGCGCCACCGAAGGTGATGGTCTGGCTACCCTTGCTGAAGTCATATGTGAGCGTAACCAGAGGAGCTGCCAAGTAATAGTCGTTTCCAACCTGATTAGCAGTAATGATGCAGCTGCCGGCTGTGAGTACAGTGACAGTTGAATCGCTAATAGTGCAAACACCAGTCGTATTGGAAGTAAAAACTACCGGCAAGCCTGAAGTCGCAGTTGCGCTTAAAGTGCCAGCAGTACCGATGCTGATGGCAGGAATCGGGTCGAAAGTGATTGACTGGTTAGATTTACCTACCACGTTGGCTACAGTTATATTCTCTAAATTGAGATCCCATGCTTTTGCAGAAATGCCACTTGCACTTATAGAGTATGTGATCTCGATAGATGCTACGTCTGCAACCCCTTCAACAGGCCAGGGACCTTGTGAAGAATACAGGTCACGAATATTGGTCACAACATCTGTGTTAAAAACGTTTGAGGATCCCAGAGATTTAGTATAGAGCTGTCCACCGTCTATGCCCTTGAGAACTATGTCAAATAACTCAAATTTTTGTGATCCGGCATAAGCACTAATCCCTAGATCCTTGAAGGTAAACGTGTTGCAGGTTGTACCCCCTTCAGCTTTGATGATGATGACAGCTGGAGCAAAGGATGAGGTTATTGTTGATGATGCGGGATAGATAGCTGTATATGGCCCTGTGTTAATGCTTCGATATTCTTCAAACAGGCCGTTTTCTACTTTGAACTTGTCACCCAATCGGGCATAACCAAGTTCCGCACTGTCATACACGCCAAGGCTGCCAAAATCGTAGGTTCCATCTGCGGTACCAGTCGCATTATTGAATGTAAACAGATTCCGACCAACAGTAATTCCTGATGACGCGTTGATCATGATGTCAACCGTGCTGGGAGTTGAAACAGCAGGAGTGGTTGCAATTATTTTGGAATCAGAGACGCTGGCAGGAATGACGTTGATGCCGCCAAATGTGACGGCAGCCCCAGTAAAGTCTGCCCCGGTGATTGTTACCTCTGTCCCCCCAGCGGTCGGGCCGCTTGATGGGGAAACGCCGAAGATACTGGGTGCAGAAGGTAGAGCTTCAACATTGGCTATGGTTATATTCTCTAAATTGAGATCATATGCACTTGCAAGACTACCATTTTCAATTAAGGTATAGTTGATCTCTATGGAAGAGACACCCACAATCGACCAGGCGGCATGTGAATACAGGGTACTGATGTTGACCACATCTGTTGTGAGATACACAAGAGAGAGGCCCAGTGTAATTGTGTCGATTAGAGCGTTATTTATGTCCTTGAGTACAATGACAAGCGAACCAAATTGCTGTGCATCAGCAGATACGGCACTGATCCCCAGATCCTTGAATGTAAACGTCTTGCAGGTTGATCCTCCTTCCGCTTTGATGACTACGGGAGAGGCCGAAACATCCG
>JANYBN010000027.1 GCA_025360785.1 Geobacter sp. | reverse complement strand
CGAACTGGACGGCACAGAGTTCAAGACGAACCTGGGCGCTAACGCAATTCTGGGAGTATCATTGGCCGTTGCCAAGGCTGCAGCCGAAGAAGCCGGACAGCCGTTGTACAGATATATAGGCGGAGTCAACGCCCGCGAGCTGCCGCTGCCGATGATGAACATCATCAATGGCGGCGCACACGCCGATAATAATGTTGATATTCAGGAATTCATGGTCATGCCGGCCGGAGCAAAATCCTTTAAGGAAGCACTCCGGATGGGCGCAGAAATTTTCCACGCGCTGAAGGGCGTTTTGAAAAGCAAAGGATACAACACCGCAGTAGGTGACGAAGGTGGCTTTGCTCCCAACCTCAAATCAAACGAGGAAGCGCTGGAAGTCATCATGGAAGCGATCGTCAAGGCAGGATACAAGCCGGGCGAAGACGTGCTGCTGGCATTGGACGTTGCATCTTCAGAACTGTTTAAAGATGGCAAGTATACTCTGGAGAATGAGACTCAGAAAGTGAAGACTGCCGTCGAGATGGTAGATTTTTATGAGAATCTGGTTAACAAATACCCGATCATCTCCATTGAAGACGGAATGGCTGAAAACGACTGGGACGGGTGGAAATTGCTGACCGAGCGCCTCGGCAAAAGGGTTCAGATTGTCGGCGACGACCTGTTCGTGACCAATCCGGCTATTTTGAAAGAAGGAATCCAGAAAGGAATCGCCAACTCCATTCTTATCAAACTGAATCAGATCGGCACTCTGACCGAAACTCTGGAAGCGATCGAAATGGCCAAACGGGCCGGCTACACGACCGTTATTTCACACAGATCCGGTGAAACCGAAGACACCACCCTGGCCGACCTGGCCGTGGCGGTCAACTCCGGCCAGATTAAAACCGGCTCGCTCTGCCGCACCGACCGTGTCGCCAAGTACAACCAGCTGTTGCGGATCGAGGACGAGCTCGACAGCACATCCCTGTTCAAAGGTCACGAAGTGTTCTACAACATCAAAAAGTAGAACGGAACATAAACTGACACAAAAGGCGGAGAATTCTCCGCCTTTTGTGTATCTGCTGCACAGGAGGAACGAATGGAAAACGACTCTATCCTTTGGAAGCGCTATCAAAAGCATCTCTGTAGGTGCCCTGAAATCGGTATCTCGCTCGACATCAGCCGCATGAAGTTTACTGACTGTTTTTTCGATGATATGGAACCTGCCATCCAGATTGCGTTCACCGAAATGGCGGAATTGGAGGGTGGGAGTATTGCCAACCCTGATGAAGGTCGCATGGTCGGCCATTACTGGCTGAGAAGCCCTTCTCTGGCGCCTTCAGATAATATTCGGCTGGAAATTGAAACTGCCGAAGCACAGATACACTCCTTCAGCTCCAAAATCCATAGCGGCGCCATACTCGCTCAGAACGGCACTTCTTTTAAAAACGTACTTGTTATAGGCATTGGTGGTTCTGCACTGGGGCCGCAGTTTGTAGCCGACGCACTTTCATCTCACACCGACCGAATGAAAGTCTATTTTCTTGATAACACCGACCCGGACGGCATCGACAAAGTTTTTGCCGAACTGGGTGAGGTTGTTTCACAAACTCTAACTATCGTCATATCAAAAAGCGGCTCTACCAAGGAAACACGCAACGGGATGCTGGAGGCCAAAGCAGCCTACCAGCGCGCCGGACTTGACTTTTCACAGCATGCCGTCGCAGTAACCGGTGCAGGAAGCGAGCTGGAGAAACTGGCACGGGCCGAAGGATGGCTGGAGCGTTTCCCGATGTGGGACTGGGTAGGAGGACGAACCTCGGTAACCTCTGCTGTTGGGCTTTTGCCGGCGGCTCTTCAGGGGATAGATTTCATGAAAATGCTCGAAGGAGCCAAAGCCTGCGATATCGTTACCAGCGGTACTATTACGAAACAAAATCCGGCAGCATGTATGGCACTGATGTGGCACTACGCCACGGGAGGGCGTGGCTCAAAAGACATGGTCATGCTCCCCTACAAGGACCGACTCCTGCTCTTCTCCCGCTATCTGCAACAGTTGATTATGGAATCTATCGGCAAAGAGCTGGACCGGGATGGTGTTGCTGTCCATCAAGGGCTGACCGTATACGGCAATAAAGGATCCACCGACCAGCACGCTTACGTACAGCAACTGCGTGAAGGTGTGGCAAACTTCTTTGTCACGTTTATCGAAGTTTTGAAAGATCGGGCTGGCAACTCTATGCTCGTCGAGGATGGAATAAGAAGTGGAGATTTTCTGTTCGGTTTTTTTCAGGGGACCCGTGCAGCGCTCTATGAGAATGGCCGTGAATCGATGACCCTCACGATCAATCAGGTTAATGCATATTCCGTAGGTGTCCTGATCGCACTGTTCGAACGGACTGTTGGATTCTACGCCAGCCTGATCAATATCAACGCCTACCATCAGCCCGGAGTGGAAGCCGGCAAAAAAGCGGCCGGCACTGTGATGGCACTCCAAAAATCGGTTATGGAACTGTTGCAAATGAACCCGTTGAGCATGACTGCAACAGCAATAGCCGAGCTGCTGGGAAAGCCGGAAGAAGTGGAGATGATTTTCTCCATACTGCGCCATCTGGCGGCCAACCCGGATCGAGAGATTATTCAGGAGAGTGCCGACAAAATCTCGGAAATTGCATTCAGGATCGACCGCTAACCACGATTCAAGCTGTCTCTGCAGCATATTTATGTCTTTATGCGGGGCGATCATCAGATCGCCCCGTTGTTGCTTGGCACTACTTATGCTTTAATGAGACGGTGGATTCCATTACAGCAGGAGAAGCGCATGCTGAAATTACTTACCATTATTATCTGTATCGCTATGAGCTCCCCGATCCAGGCCTCATATGTGATTACGTTAGGTAAAAATTCCCAGGTTGTTTTCCCTCATAAACAGCATCAAAAATCATTAGGGGGATGTACGGATTGTCACGGTTCAAACACTCCTGGCCCTATAGCTCAAATTGGCGAAAAGTGGGTTCATGATACCTGTAAAGGGTGCCATATGGAAAGCAAGGCCGGACCCATCGAATGTCACGAATGCCACGCACAGATTTGACACCCCTCTTCTAAACTCTCGGTTTTAGTCTGCGCGTCGGAGCCGCGCTCCATGGATCGTCCGGCCACGGGTGTCTTGGATAGCGACCTTTGAGTTCCTTTTTAACCTGCTGGTATGAACCATCCCAGAACCCTCTTAAATCCCTGGTCACCTGAATCGGCCTTCCGGCTGGCGAAAGCAGATGTAACAGCACAGCAATCCTTCCGTCGCACACTGTGGGCCCTACAGCCAAACCGAACAGCTCCTGAAGTTTCACCGCCAACACCGGAATTTCCCCGGAATAATCGATCTTTATCCTGGAACCACTCGGAACAGCCAGGTGCGTTGGCGCCAGTTCATCCAGCTCACGTTGCTGACGATAGTCCAGGCTATTCCTCAGTAGATCAGCAATATTCAGTTGAGCTATTCTTTTTGCGGAGTTGGCCCCTTCAAGATACGGTGACAGCCATTCTTCAAGCGTATCACACAGTACCGCATCCGAGCCATCCGGCCACTCGCGTTCTGGAAAGGCGGACCGCACCATCATCAGTCGCCCCTGCAGCTGACGGACCGCTTCATTCATCGGCAGGAGCGCCAATCCCGACGCACGAACCGCACCTATTACAGCCGGCACTGTCTGAACGGCCATCGGAACAACCGTATCAGCGGAAATTTGAATATTCCCCAATAGCTCCATTCTACGGGCAATAACTCGCTGTTCACGATCATCCCAATTCACCTGTGTTTCACAACGGATATGACCCGAGCGCTCCTCTCGGATAACAGACACAGGTATTTCAGCGGCAAGATGGATAATCGCCTCGGCCTGATTACCGGCATCCAGCGCCAACGCAACAATATATTCAGCCGCTTTGACTGCGCTCCGTTCCGAAATACGTGCCCCACGCCCACCGGTCAGCAGATACCCTTCTCCACCAGATGCTCTTCGCCGTGCAATGCGATCAGGATAGGCTGCCAGCAGCAACCTGAAAAGACGTTCATCATTACAGTCGTAATTTACTTCCGCAGCAGGTAGAGCCAGAAACCGACCCAACTGATGAGCAACCCGTTCAACATTTTTTACGGCCGACAGATCCAGTCTATGATTGTTACGACCTGATGATTGATAGCTTTCAAGAGCCTCCAATCTATCAACAATGTCTGAGCGGCTTATTTGAGGTTGGCGGTTGCCTGCCTCCGAACGGAAGAGGTCCCGTTCCGAAAGAAGCGCTGCCACCCTGCACCCTAGACCCGGGCAGCCAAGTTCTCTGGAGCGAAGCAGCAACCGGCCGAGGCGGGGATGAAGCGGCATCCGTACGACTTCACGACCAAAATTGGTGATACGGCCAGCAGAATCAAACAGGTCCAGTTCCGCAAGAAGGTTACGCGCCGATTCGAGTGCGGAGGCAGGCGGCACATCCAGCCAACCGACCTGCATCGGATCGGTCACACCCCACGCCGAAAGTTCCAGCAAAAGCTGCGACAGGTCGGTGACGCAGATTTCAGGTGGTGTGTGCGGAGCCATCGCTTGCAGTGTGTGCTGAGAATACAGCCTATAGCAGACCCCCGGAGCGATGCGCCCCGCCCTGCCTGCGCGCTGTTCGGCCGAAGCACGCGATTCGCGAACAGTGATCAGCCGATTCAGACCATTGCCCGGATCGTACTGCAGCCGCCTTGATACACCGCTATCAATAACGGTCCTGATACCTTCAATTGTCAAGCTGGTTTCTGCAATACTGGTGGCCAAAACTATTTTGCGGCACTGACCGACCTGGATAACTTTCTGCTGCTCGGCAATCGGCAGATCACCATATAGTTGGCAGACCGCAACATTTCTCTGCAAGACACCGGCTTCAGTCAACTGAGTTGCGCAGGCGCGTATTTCACCTGAACCTGGCAAAAACGCCAGGATATCGCCTTCAGTCTCATTCAGCGCTCGCACCACCGCCGCCGCCACCCTCTGTGCAAGACGTGTATGCCCCTTATCCTCAAGATATTTCATTTCAACGGCAAAACAGCGCCCTTCCGAACTGATTACCGGTGCGTCATCAAGCAGCCTGGAAAGAGCCTGAAGATCTAGAGTTGCAGACATGATCATGATTTTGAGATCTGATCGCAACTGCTGAACCTCCCGGCAGAGAGCAAGACCGAGATCGGCGTGAATGCTCCGTTCATGGAACTCGTCAAAAATGATCACTGCAACACCGGCAAGCTCGGGATCACTCTGAATACGACGGGTCAATATACCCTCGGTAACCACCTCGATTCGAGTGGACTTAGAGGTACAACTGTCAAAACGAATAGAGTAACCAACCGTTTGTCCGACCTCCTCACCCAGGCAGCGCGCCATCCAGCGGGCAGCAGAAATTGCTGCGATCCGCCGTGGTTCCAGCATGATAATGCGGCCGGCAGCAGGAGGAATAACATCAAGCAGAGCCAACGGGACTCGCGTGGTTTTACCCGCCCCTGGAGGAGCATGGAGTATGATGCTCTGATGATTACGAATTGAGTCGAGCAGAACCGGAATAATGTCATCGATGGGAAGTTTGGTCATAGAGCGAGTCAAAATTACGGTGTTTCTTCATTCATGGCGCCGGTTCGATACCCCTGCAGATCAAGCGCAACGTATGTAAAACCGGCCGCCTTCACCAAGTTAATAACTTCGTTCCGCAACACTCCGACAGCGAGCTCAAACTCCCGTTCACCCAGTTCCACCCTGGCAACATTGCCGTGATAGCGAACCCGCAACACCCTGAAATCCAGCCCGCGTAACGACTCTTCTGCCTGTCCGACCTGCCCGACCCGCTCAGGCGTAATGGCGGTACCATAGGGAAATCGGCTGGAAAGGCAGGCAAATGCAGGTTTATCCCAGGTTGACAGACCTATTTCGCGGGAAAGGTCGCGGATATCCTGTTTGGTAAAACCGGCCTCCTCAAGCGGACTTCTCACCTGCAGCTCTTCTGCAGCGGTTCGTCCCGGGCGATGGTCGCTAGCATCATCGATGTTGGTGCCGTCCAGCACATACCCCACACCTTCCTGATCGGCAATCGCCCTTAACTTGCCAAACAGCTCTTTCTTGCAGTAATAACAGCGGTTACGGGGATTATCGCGAAACTCGGGGATATCAAGTTCCTCCGAAACAATAACCAGATGCCGGCCGCCGATTCGTTCCGCCAGTTCGCGGGCTTCATTCAGCTCACGCTCCGGATAGGTCTTTGAAGTCGCCGTAACCGCCAGCGCCCGATTTCCCAACACATCAACAGCCACTGCAAACAGCAGCGTAGAATCGACTCCACCCGAAAAGCCGACCACGCAGCCACTCATCTCTTTCAGAATCATACGAAGTTTATCTGTTTTTTCCTTAAGTACTGTATTCATACGAATGACTACCTTTTCATTTTGGTTCGTGTACTACTGCAAGGCCAAGTATAAATGCCGACATGATTACACGTGAATTTCACGTATTAAATATACTGGTACCCCCCCCTAACGGTCAACAATAAATCAGGGAAGGATTATTAATCTTAAATGGGATGAAGCCATGATGATAACAATGAATCAGTGCTCTGCGACACTCGGAATTGCACCGTTTTAGATATCAGTCAAAACAACAAGGGCCTACGATCTCTCGTAAGCCCTTGTTATTACCCTAAATGGATATAAGCTGGCTACAGGTTTTTGAGGTTCTTACCAGCGGAAAACTTACCGCTCTTGGATGCGGCAATATTCAGTTCAGCACCGGTCTGAGGATTGCGGCCTTTACGGGCAGCGCGGTGCGAAACTTCGAAAGTTCCAAAGCCCGGAAAGGTTACTTTGTCTCCCGCTTTCAGTAAATCCATTGTTACCTTCAAAAACGCATCGACCGTTTCAGCTGCAACCGTTTTTGGAACTTCCAGCTCCTCTGCTACTTTTGCTACGAATTCTGTTTTAGTCATCATTTTCTCCTTGGTGTTTGATTTGGTTGGATGTTGTTTTATCACCTGTTTGTATGGATTAATAGCATAAATGGATATATACTAAAAAATATGCGTCACACCAACTCTAACTTTTTGTTTGTTCATTAGAAACCAAGCCTGTATATTTATAACTTCTTGTGACTGTCCTTCAATACTTTCTGTTGATTCTCTTTTGGGTGCCGTTCCATTGAAAACTATACTAAATAAATCCGGTTGTACCTTCGTGTTATTAGTTCTGTTCTCTGCCTGTATAAATGGTTGCGCTCGTCCAAAACCGATTCAATTAAGTATTTACAATACGCAACACACACTTGAACATAAGCAGTTAACTCCCCCTAGCTCTGGCCAATCAAATATAACAACTGCCAAAATTGTGAATCCATTTCAAGATCTCATTATTTCTCTGATGTTAGACTCGCTTGATCTCCTCCCAAAAAACATCGGCAACAAGTATTTTGATGTAATTATGAAAGGAATCGTAATTCCTGTTCAGGACGATGTAATTGAGAAAAGTGTCCTCACTTCTCAACGAGAAGAAGATGTCGCCTTCATTGCAGGACTGATAGCACAGACTGTATATGGCAAAAAAGTAAGAAATGAATATTTGATACCACAGGCAATATTATTTACCCATGAAGACAAGATTTCCTATGCGGATCTCAGCTTGGCGGCATCCAAATTAACGACATCGCAAAACCGCTATATGGATGCCTACAATGCCTCCCTGAACCTGCTGGTCAACACGCTGTCTGCGAACAAGTCATTAAAGCAGGCAACCAAAAACGGCTTATATCTGCGGGATGCTAACAACAATCTCTATTTCCATAGAGCGTTTCAACATGGGGAGCTTGATATAGTACGCAAAAAGTGAAGCGGATGTAGTGGTTTGAACGGAGAGTTTTACCAGACATAGTCCTTTGCAATATCGCGTTTATCCTTGCCGGAAAGGACATGCAGCACCCTTAGTTGTTTGAGTTTATGTGGAGATAACGACCCAAGTGGAATATAGATAATTTTCCGGCCCAGACGTGCCGCCATCTGTTTAAAAATGCTGCGAGGGGGTTTTGCCGCCACGTAGACCAAATGTTTCTCAATTGAGTAGTCCAGCGCTGCCATCAGCAGCACCTCAGCTCCGCTTGCGGCCATACGATAATCAGGATCTTCCCAGACATCCAGCATGCGGCGCGGCGGGTATGAAAGCAGGAAGCCGCCGTATTCACAACGGCAGATACCAGGCCCCACTATATTTTCCGCCGGATCGGTGGCGTAAAAAGCCATGTCCGATTCCTGTTCATGCTCGCCAAGCCAGGTCATACGATACGGATAACGCTCCTTGCGACGATCCTCGTCGAAAACAACCACAAGGCACCCCACCCCTCCCTTTGCTCTCTGCTGTTCCCTGACATAAATGGAATCTTCGTGGATATTGCGAACCGTCTCCCGCATGTCAATGCCATCTAGCAGCGAAGTGCTGAATTTCTCACTGCGACTCAGATCCTCTGACAGCTGCATACTCCCCTTGCGTTTGAGAAAGCGACCATAATCTTCTATCGCTATATCCTCCGGCGGATAGGAGCAGATGGAAGGATCATCGAACCCCTCCAGCCACTCGCCGGGACGGGTTTCCCGCTTGCGCTTGAGCAGAGCCAGCTTCGAGAGTCCCTTATTCCTTTTCTGCCTTGGGCGAAAGCGTATGTGGCGACTGCCGCCCCAGATTTCTTCAGGGGAGAGGCGGATGGTGGCCAGGTCGCTGCTTTCCGCCTGCCACGGGTAGAAGGTCGCCAGGCGACATAATGCATAGGCAAAATTATCGTCGATGCACCCCCGTGCCGCCGCCAGTAGCTGAAAGAGATCGGGCAACAACATGCCGTTCTGCAAGGCGTAATTTCGAGAGAAGCGAAAGAAAGCTCTTTTCTGCCAGATATGAATTGCTTCGCCGGTTTCCTGGCGATAGTGCCGGGCCGCCTCGTTAAAGAGGCGGTAGATGATCCGCTGGCGGTCGGGAAAGTAACCTGCTCTGCCAAGATGGCGGGCAGCCCTGAGGATGGCGTTACCCAGCAGCGTCTCTTCGGAAAGTTCCTCTCTGCCGCCCCGAATAAGCTCCAGCGCGTAGAAGCGTTTGCGCAACCCGGCGCCGCTTTCTTCAGGTTCAGCTGGCAGTGGGCCGCGACGATGTTCGTAGACCGCCGACAGGAAGGGAAACTCCGCCAGAATTTCCCTGCAGGAGTCAGGATGCAGATTGAAGACATTAACCCCCTCGCGCCTGGCCCGCTCCAGCGGCTCCGCCTGAGGCATAAAAAAGAGAGTCTTAACCCGTTCCAGATGAGCCATCCCGCAGACATATAGAATCCGACGGTGTTTTTGCGCTAACCCCTGCAGGCGGAAGGCCATCCCCTGTTCACGGCGGCGATCTTCAAGACAGGGCAGCTGATTGGCGGCGGCTTTCCGGTATTCGTTGTAATACGCTTCCAGACCGATGCGGCAGATGGAGTAGGAATCGGGAAACTGTTCATGGTGGCGCGGGTAGCTGTCGGTATCGACATCGACAAAATGGAGCGGCACTCCAGACTCCAGCGCCTGCCGGGCCGCCTCCACCAGAGGATCCGCCGGTTCCACCAGCAGATACACCGTCTCGCTGCTGCCTTTCTTTACCTCAGCTTGATAGCTGATGACGGAGATCTGCGGCAACCGGCGCACCGCTCTCAGAAACGGGAGTTCCAGGGTTGGCGGGAGCTCTATCGCGACGGCATCGGGCTTGACCTGCTGAAAGGCCGAACGCACAAGCTGGGCAAACTCCATGCGGTAATGGAGAATCGGCAGAGCATGGACGGGGCCGAAATGTTCCAGATGGAGACGATGCGACATAGCTCAATCGAAGTAGGGAAGCGCTTCTCTGCCGAGAATCCGTGAGACGGACAGGCGTAGCAACTCCCTGGCCGGAGCGCCCCCCGCAGCGGACATCTTGAGCGCATAGCGGGCGATGTTGATCCCGTCTCTCACCGAATAAAGTTCATCGGCCTTATGGGCTCTTTGCAGAAACTCTACGACGTACTTCAGTATGTCGCTATCGGCAAACGGCAGGTTCTCCTTAAGAATCACCAGCTCCTCGTCGGCTTCAGGAAAATCGATATAAATCTGCGGCTGCAGCCGGGAATGAATGTACTCCGGAATTTCGAAGGTAGAAGAATCTTCATTCATGGTGACCACAATCCGAAAATCCCGTGTGGCCGGAATACGCAGACCGGTAACAATAGACTCCACATAGCGGCGGTCATCAAGTAACGGCGCCAGAGATGCCCATGCTTTCTCGCTCATGCGGTTCCCTTCGTCCAGAATCAGCACCCCGCCGGTCAGCATGGCCGACACCAGCGACGATGCGGCATACTGGATCCTGCCGTCCGGGCCTATGACCGGCGTGACGATAAGATCTTCAGGACGGGTATCCATGGTAGCCTGGAAGAGATAAACCGGCCGCTCTAGTCGTTTGGCCGCAGCATAGGCCAGAGTTGTTTTGCCGACCCCCGGCTTGCCGATCAGTCTGGGATTGAAGGGAATGTCCCGCTCATCAATAACCATCCAGGCCGCAAGAAGCTGCAGCAGAAGCTCTTCCTGACCAACCCAGTTCAGGTTGAGTTCTACCGGTCCCGCCAACGAAAGTGTGATGCCGTCAACTGTCACCTTGTTCATGTGATATAGCTCCAATGGATTGATGCATCAGGATTTATAATAATGTGAGTTTCATCATAGGGTACTTCTCCGCTCACCCGGATTCTGGACCGGAGTGAATATCTCCGGGGGGATATCTGAATTGACCTGAATATCGGACAGTGAAATTACCGAGAGCTTCATATCGCCGGAATAATTTACCAGCCGAAAGGGAAAACGCACGTTTCCGATGGTTCTAAAATCCTCATACTCAGTGGCCAATTCGCTGGGACCCATCCCCATATTGAAATCAGACGCCACCCGTATGATCAACCTGGTCACTGAATCAACGTAAACCTTGAGTTTCGGAGCCCCCTTAACCTCAATATTCATAAGCTCAACCGGACGGCCTTTCAGGGTCTGTTTGCCGCCGTAGGTCACCAATGAACTGTTATCGGCAAGCCCCATCGGCAGATCAAGGTAGCTGTACTGGTAGATCATCGACTCCAGGAGTATGGGGCGCACCTCCCTGAAGGCAGAGCGGTTCCCCAGCCAGCCGCGCATACCGTCCAGAACCCTCGATTCCCCACCCTGGAGAGAGATGTCGATCCTTAGCTTTTGAGGCCGTGCGAAATATCGGGCGTACTCCCCTTCCTTGTTCTTCATGAAATCGGCAATGGTGCCTTTGGCAACAACCGACCTTACTTTGGTCACCGCGTCCTTGCCGCCGTAACTTACCAGAATCGAAGAGACAAGGGTTTTTACCGGGTCGGCTCTCTTTTCAGCTGCATGGCCGGGTGCCGGCAACAGCAACAAAGAGACAACTGCGGAGACAAAACAAGATCGCCACCAGGTTTTCAAAGCACTCTTCATAAGCGTACCCCCTGAAATAAGACTGTTCATCGATAGAATGTACATTAAGAAACAGCTCCAACCAAGTCTATTTATTAAAGGGCTTTCCGGTGGCTATTCCAGCTGAATTCTGTTAAAAATATTCAGCTTTCCAATCCTGCCAACCAATGAAACGTTATGGCCACTTTTCAAGAAACTGAAATAATCGAACATGGAAAAATAATGACGCCAGGATTGGCACCTCTGGCATCACTATTTTCGGTCCCTTTCCAGGATAGATTATGAGTGCTAATAGAACCTACCTTTTAATTATTCCGTTGTTTGCTATGTTGATGTTCTTGACAGCTTGCAGCAAAACACCTCCGTTACCCCCGCTGGCAGCGGATGCCACAATCCTGGCCTTTGGCGACAGCATCACATTTGGTACCGGTGCTGGTGAGTCTGAGAGCTATCCAGCGGTGCTGATGAGCCTGACCGGGCGAAAAGTAGTCAATGCCGGAGTACGGGGCGAGGTTTCCTCAACTGGTGTACAACGACTGCCGGAACTGTTTGAGCGTGTGCATCCTGCTCTTCTGATTCTCTGTCATGGCGGTAATGACCTGCTTGCTCACCAGAGTCAGCAGCGGATTGCCGACAATCTCCGGGTTATGATGCGGATAGCCGCTGAACGTGGCGTTCCGGTATTGCTGGTAGCGGTCCCTGCACCTGATCTTTCTTTGAAACCACCATCACTCTATGAAGAGCTTGCCAAAGAATTCCACGTTCCTGTTGAGTTGAAAATTCTTCAAAATATACTGAGCAAGGGAAATTTTAAATCAGATCGTATTCACCCCAATGCCGCAGGGTACCGAATGTTTGCCGAAGCTTTGGCCAAACTCTTGAAAAAAAGTGGTGCGCTGCCAACACCTTGAAGCTCAAATGAGAGCCGTCAATGCCTGACACCCTGAATTGTCAATGCTATATGATACAACCAGTGGACATGAAATATACCTGAAAGGAGCATCAATGAAGAAATCTATCGGTGTAAAAACGCAGCTATTTCCTACCCCGGTGCTGATGGTCGGGACTTATGACAACACGGGGAAACCCAATCTGATGGTCGCCGCCTGGGGCGGCATTTGCTGTTCTCAGCCGCCCTGTATCGCCATATCACTGCGAAAGGCTACCTATTCATATAATGGAATTGTGGAGCGCAAAGCATTTACCGTGGGGATAGCGTGTGAAAGCAGGATGGCTGAAGCCGACTTTTGCGGCATTGTTTCAGGGCGTGATGTGGATAAATTTGAGGTCACCGGTTTGACACCCGTCAAGAGCGATCTGGTGGACGCACCATATGCAGAGGAGTTTCCGGTTGTTCTGGAGTGCCGCCTGCTGCACACCATCGAAATCGGCCTGCATACACAGTTCATCGGAGAAATTATCGATGTGAAGAGCAATGAAGAAGTGTTTGGAGAGGATGGCCAACTCGATATCATGAAAATCCAGCCCCTCATCTTCGATACCGCACTCAGGGGATACCACGGAGTCACGCCTGGCATAGGCAGGGCATTCTCCGTAGGTAAACAATTTCAGAAATGAGCGTTGCTGACAGCACATCACTGGATCGGGCATTGGCCAAGATATGTGAACTCTGTCCGGTATGTCTCCATGCCCGTTACCACCAACAGGGAGTCGTATTTAACTTTGTGAAGAATGTCGAGGGAGACCTTTGTCCATTCTGCAAAGCGTATGAACGTGTTCACGGCAAAAAAGCCCACGAGAAACGAGGATAATCAAATCAAAAGTCACGGTAGTGGCAAAACTTGTTGTGAAGAAAAAACTGCTTATGCAGTAAAGACAACAGCTAATACTAAAAAACCGGGGCATGAATGGCAAAAGGATATCAGGGTAATAAAGAGCGTTTGGAGAAAATCAGCTCTTTCGGTAAATCAATTGGTAAACGAGCTGTTTTCAAATGCGAATGGTGCGAAAGCAAGGACGATCTCAGAGTATGGGACTATAAACCTGATGCACAACCCACCATGGAAACGCTGGCGCTTCTCTGCCGGCAATGCAGGAACTGGGCTGATGGCAGAAAGGCCTCATCTAACGAGTTGAGATCAATCCGCAACGCCCTGTGGAGTGATGTGTCATCGATTGCCGAAGGTGCAGCGAGAGTCTTGGCACAATGCAAAGAATCATGGGCGCGAGAAGCGATCGAAGAAAGCTGTATTGCTTACGATATCAAAGCTGACATATTGAAATAGTGGCATTACCTTTATAGAAGAACTGGAATTAATAGAGTAACTCAAAAGACACCGGATATAAAAAAAGCCCACATTTCTATGGGCTTAAACATTGTATTAAATCTTGTATAATTGTTTAGGTGGTGCCCGAAACCGGAATCGAACCGGTACAGAGTTTCCTCCGAGGGATTTTAAGTCTTTTAGAAACAACAAGCGGCATACAATCACAATAAAACTCAATAGAAAGATCAATTACTTAATAAACGTGGTTTGTTGTCAATTATTGCATTATGTTGAGCTTGTTGCACCAAAACTGCACCAATTCTGAAATAGGCTTTATGCGGCCCTCTTTTCAAGTTCACCTTTTGCAATACCCTCATGCCTGCCGAGACCTTCTGCAATAAGCGCAAGCACAAGCGTATTGATACTTACACCCTCAGCCCTCGCCCTTGTCTGTAGCGAAGCATGAAGCGAACGCGGAAGGCGCTGCACGAATTTTACCGGCTTGCCTTCCTCATCGTAATGCGTCGGCACTGGTATCTGCCTTCCCATGTCAACTTGTGCCGCTATCCAACTATTAAAAGCGTCCTTGCCATTCACAAGAGCCTCTTCTAAAGTTTCGCCGTCAGACATGCAGCCAGGAAGGT
>JANYBN010000204.1 GCA_025360785.1 Geobacter sp. | reverse complement strand
TGTCAGGAGGCCAGATGATCCTGCCTCCTGACACAACACATATGACTTTCAGTTCGTGACTATAAAATTCCTTCAGAAAAGCTTAACTGGCATGAGCTGGCCGCAGTCTTTGCATCAGCAGCTGTAATTGTCTGAGTTTGCCCACCAATCGTCGCAGCAACACTGCCATCAGCGTTAAACAACATATCTACACCATTGACCGTCATTTTACCGCCAGTGGTCATGCCAGTACTGTCGGTAATAATCGGGCTCGCAGTTGTAATAACATATGTTCCATCCATACATGCTGGAATTGCGGCGATTGCATATGTGCCATTGATAGAAACTGAAGAGCCTGAATTAGTAATACCCGTTACTATGCTGAGTTTTTTAAACGTCATTCCTGATTTCGTATCGACCTTAGTGAAGGTGGTATCACTGTAGGTTTCCATATTTGCAACGCCATCAAGAGTCAACGTATATCCCGCGCTTTCAGCCATGTCCATGCTAAAGCCGGTAAATGCAGCCTTATTGCTCTCCTTTTTCAGATAATCCACCTCGCTACTTGAGCCGCTAAGATTGATTTTCATGCTGCTGCCGGTGGTTGACATAGAGACGATATTCATCGTCATTTTTATAGTCGATTCGAATGTTGGAGCTGCATATCCACCAGCAGCGTAGTCAACTGTTGTCAAGTTGGCAACGAGAGCTGCACCTGTGAAATCAGTGCTGCTTGAACTGATACCGGTTATGGAGACCGATCCATTTTCGATAGTTCCAAACTCTTTACACTGGTTTGCTGTCATGGAGAAGCCATTTGAACTGGCGGTAATTGTACGGTCGCCTCCATCTGTGCACGCAATCGTCTGATTTTGGGAAGTAGCTGCGGCGACGACCTTGCCGAGCATTAACGATTTTTGCGGTAGTGCCGATAATTTTTTCTGAAACCCGAGGATCGTATCAACAATGCGATGACCATTTGGCGTTGAACCAATGGCAGGCTTGCCTATGAGACTTCCAAGGTCCGGTATTCCGCCCCCTTTTACAAGCGAAGCAGCCATTGTCGTCGAAGCACTGGCCGTCTTGGCAGCCTCCTCCTTCGTTGCGATCACTTTGGGGGTAGAAACCGCTGGAGCAGCTACACCAACAGAGGAACCACCCGAACTGCCGCCACCACACGCATACAGTATGCCCACCGCAACCAACATCCCAACAAGTAACAGTGCCTTTTTCATAACATTCTCCTTTTACTGGAATTGACAGCGATCAAAAAGAACGCTGATGAAGCTTTAATATGTCACTGCGTCTGACACTTAAACTATACAATGTTATCATTAAACGAAGGTGGTATTATTCCACTGAGCATATTGTTATGTCAATATTAATTCAGCATGCCAACAACATCACCAATAACCATCTTGAAATACATCGGTTTTGCAAAAGCTACCAACCTTCACAAGCAAGTTTATTTGTAAATAACACGGTTTTACAACCCAACAAACCATTGATAAATACACCTTTCAGGTGTACAGTCCCCAAACATCTATTTATATTGTTTTATATACCAACCAAAAGGTGAGCGCCATGTTCAAGTCAAGCCTGACCCGTAAGATCATTCTCATAATTGCCGCCACACTTTTTATCGGCTTTGCCGGTCTTGGCATCCTTTCAATATATCTTGAATACACCGCTACCATCGACCTGCAGAGAAAAAATGCCCGCCAGCTGGCCTCTACAGTTACCCACGATATCCTTAATCAGATGACCAAGGGTGATATGAAGGATTTCGGAGGATATGTCACCGAGATCAAGGCCAAGGGTGGCGTCGCGGCAATCCGATTGTATAATGCCGAGGGGAAAGAATGGGGCAGTGGGGTGGTAAACGAAGAGATGCGCTCCGCTATCGCTACCGGGGCGCCCAGAGAATTGTCCGCCAGCAAGGAGGGGAAACGCTTTCTTGATCTTGCCGTTCCATTGGTGAACGAGGAACGCTGCCGGGGATGTCATAAAAGCGGAGCTAAATATGTTGGTGGCGTTATTCTCACGACATCCCTTGAAGAAGGATTTGCCTCAGCTCTGCGCCTGACACTGGTAATGTCGGCAGTAGGGGTGTTTTTCTTTTTCGCCATGCTAGGGACATTATACGTTTTTTTCAACCGTACTGTTGTTCAGCAGATTGCAGAACTATACAAGCAACTGGGCGATCTGGCAGGCAGCGAAGGGGATCTGACCAAGATTCTGCAGGTTCGCTCGACCTGCGAAATCGGCCGTCTGGGTGACGAGGTAAACAACCTGACTGAGAAGATCCGCCATACTTTTTCTGATCTCTACTCACAAACCTGCCTGATCGGAACAAACGTCTGCGAGTTGGCAGCCGGAACCGAACGAACCCTGAAGATGACTCAGGATCAGAAGGATCAGGCATTTACAGTCGCTGCATCTACCGCAGAGATGGCCCAGACGATTCATGAAGTAACGGTGAATACTCACTGGGCGGCCTCACTCTCCAGTGCCGTTGACAGTGCCGCCAACAGCGGCATGACCGTTGTAGAAGAGACATGGAACTGTATGCAGCAGATCAGTGGCAGCGTGAATGGCACCTTGGTGACCATCCGTGAACTGGAGGCAGCTTCCGCACATATTGGAGAAATGGTTGTTCTGATTGAAGACATAGCCGATCAGACCAATTTGCTGGCACTTAATGCTTCTATCGAGGCGGCCCGGGCCGGAGATGCCGGTAAAGGGTTTGCCGTGGTCGCCAGCGAGGTCAAGGGGCTAGCCGAGAAAACAACCGCCTCAACACGCGAGATTAAAAAAGTCGTTGCGAACATCCAGAAGACCAGCCGCAATGCAGCGGAGATGATCGAGACTGAAAGCGCTCTGGTGCAGACGGGACTTTCCAAGGCTGAAGAAGCTCGTAACAGCCTTGAAAACATCAAAAATCATGCTAACGAGTCGCGAGTCATGATCGAACAGATAGCCACCGCTTCTGAAGAGCAGAATGCCACAACAAATCATATTTCCGAGATGATACACCTTGTCTCCCAGAGTGCAGAAGAGACAAATAAAATGATGCAACGAACCAGCGAAGCTTTCGTTACATTCTCAGACGTAGTTGAACAGATCTACACTTCGGTCGGAAAGTTCTCGGTCGGCAATTATCACGATACGGTAAAGGCTTATATCCGTGAAGTGGATGTTCAGGCGCTGAACGCTATCGAAAAAGCACTCAAGGATCGCACTATTACAATCGAGGACCTCTTCGACAGGAATTATGTGCCAATTCCCAACACCTCTCCGCAAAAATACAAGACAAAGTTCGATACGTTTTTTGACAAAGTGATCTCGCCGATTCAGGAAACGATTGTCAATCGTGACAGCAAGGTGCTGTTTGCAATCTGCGTTGATAATAATGGTTATGTCCCTTGCCATAATCTTCGCGTCAGCAAACCCTTGACCGGTGACCCTGAGATAGACAAGAATAATAATCGGACAAAGCGCATCTTTGATGACAAGACCGGTATCCGGTGCGCCCGTAACACCAATGGGTTTCTGCTGCAAACCTACAGGCGTGACACCGGCGAAATTTTGAATGACATGTCAAAACCTCTGGTTATCAACAGCAGACATTGGGGCGGAATTCGC
>JANYBN010000203.1 GCA_025360785.1 Geobacter sp. | reverse complement strand
GTTTCAACTGAAAGCTTACCACCATCCGGCATGGCATCGCGCGCGTTGACAGCGAGATTCATCAGTATCTGCTCCATGTGTCCCTTATCAGCCATAATGGGCAGTTTTTGGGACGCGGAGGTAAGAGAGAGGGTTACGTCTTCGCCAATAACACGGCGAAGAAAGGTCTCCACTCCGGAGACGGCATCATTCAAATCCAGCTGTTGCAGCTTCAGAGGCTGCTTTCTGCTAAAGGTCAAGAGACTGCTTGTCAGGTTTTTTGCCCGGTCGGCCGCTTCAAGAATATGGTCCAGCTTGTCGCGCAGCCCGTCATCCATTGCGCCCTTCATGCGCATGATACCGCCATAGCCGATGATAACGGTCAGAATATTGTTGAAGTCATGTGCGATACCAGCAGAAAAACGTCCCACAGCTTCCATCTTCTGTGCCTGGCGCAACTGTTCCTCAAGCCGTTTCTGTTCCTCGATGCGCTGTTCCAATTCACGGTTTGACAGTTCCAGATCTGCCATCTTCTTTTCCAGCTTGCGAAAAAGCGCCTCGTTATATTCTTTGAGCAAACCCGTTTCATCAGGTGACACATCAGGGGGGGGTGTCCTATCACTTAACAATGGACCTGCCAGCACTTCACGTATACTAGCCATCAGTATTTCAGGCTCCTGCGGTTTAATAAGAAAGCGATCTGCCCCCAGACTCAAGGCGAGCTCTTCGTCCTGTTTTCCGGTAAATGTCGCGGTATAAAAAATAAACGGAATCTTTTTCAGCACTTCAGAGCCCCGCCATTCGCGGCACAAGGCATAGCCATCCATAACCGGCATAAGGATGTCGCTGACCACCAGATCGGGAGGATTCTCATGCGCCGACTCAAGCGCTTCAGCGCCATTCAATGCCGATATTACCTCAAAACCGTTCCCCTTCAGCAACACCTCGAGGTAATAGAGATTATCGGCGATATCATCAACTATCAGAATTCGTTGCATGGCGGCCCCCTGTTTTTCGTGTCAGCTTTTTCTGGACTACATCAATAGCAATCACTATTACATGATTTGTAAATGCTGTTCCACCTGCTGCATGAACGTATCGGGGTTGATCGGCTTTTCAATATAGCCGGTACAACCGGCAGCAAGAGCCTTGTCGCGATCCCCGGCCATGGCATAGGAGGTTACCGCCACAATCGGAATGTTTGCCAGGTCAGGGTTGGCACGGAGATGCCGGGCAACGGCATAGCCATCCATGCGGGGCAGCTGAATATCAAGCAGAATCAGGTCAGGCTTTATTCTGGCCGCCAGGTCAATCCCTTCCTGACCATCAGTCGCGGCACTGACTTCATAGCCGTGCTTTTCCAGGATGAATGTCACCAGATACATGTTCTGCTCATTGTCTTCGATATACAGGATGTTCTTTTTCACGGTTAATTCCTTTCTACCGGTATTGAATAACTGAAGGTGCTTCCTTTGCCCGGATCGCTTTCTACGTGAAGCCTGCCGCCAGTCAAGTCTATCAGGCGTTTGCAGATGGACAGCCCGAGGCCGGTCCCTTCGTATTTTCTGCTGAGACCATTGTCAACCTGCCGGAATGGTTTGAATATCTGTGCCAGATCCTCGCTGTTGATACCAATTCCGGTGTCACTTACGGCAATGGTGCACTCACCGGCCTCATAAACGGAAGAAATGGTAATGCTTCCCTGTTCGGTGAATTTAACCGCGTTGCTCAAGAGATTGAGCAGAATCTGTTTCACGCGGCGCACATCTCCTGTCACAACTCCCACATCATCAGCCAGATTGATAAAAAGTTCCAGCCCCTTTTTATCTGCAATCGGTCGTATTGTCTGCACAATAGTCAGTATGGTGTCGTTCAGTTGAAATTGTTCGGAAGTTAATTTCAGCTGTTCCGCTTCAATTTTTGAGATGTCAAGAATATCGCTTATCAGGGACAACAGGTGATTGGCGCTTTTGCGTACCATAGTCAATTGTTTTTCCTGCTCGTCATTAAGAGATCCGCTCAGCTTTTGCAGCAGGATGCCGGTAAAACCGATGATCGAATTAAGCGGGGTGCGCAGTTCATGGGACATTGTCGCAAGAAAAGCGGATTTCATTTGATCGGCAACCTCGGCATGCTCCTTGGCAAGTCCCAATTCGTCGAGTGTTTGCTGCAGTTCAGCAGTCCGGGCGTCAACCAGTTTTTCCAGATTGTCCTGATAGCCCCTTAAGCTGTTCTCAGCCCGGTTGCGGGCATTGATAAGCGTTGAGAGCAGCAGCGTAGACGCAGACATCACGCCAAGATATGACTGCAGAAAAAGCAGTGAGCTGTTAAGCGATTTGCCGAAGAACGGCCCTGCCCCCTTGACGGTCCATGACAGGAACGTCACCATCACCAGTGCAACCATGGCGGCGGTCTCAAACTGACCGAAGCGGAACGCGGTCCAGAACAGCACAGGGAAAATCAGGTACTCAAGGGGCGAATTCCAGTGAAACACAATCACTTCGATCAGAAACAGCAGCGTCAGGAGTATGGCCGTTTCGGCAACTTTACCGAAATCCCGTTGAAAACTGTGACGTTTTTCCCAGGTAATGAGCAGCGGCGCAAAGACAATGGCGCCAACGGCGTCGCCCAACCACCAGGTGAGCCACATTTGCCCGCTCTGCGACCAATCGTCCCGGTAGATACTGAAACAGGCTGTGCCGATGGTCGCGCTGATTACCGGGCTGGCAAGTGCGCCGAGCAGAATAAAGCAGACCGTGTCCTGTGTGCGGTCAAAAGGAAGTTTGCCCGCTATGAAACGCCTGACAAGATATGCCCCGACAAGCGCTTCCAGGGTGTTTCCGGCCGCAGTACTACAAGAAATCAATGCTACGGCCAGTGCGGAAAAGGGACCGGGGGCCAGCACAAGTATGTTGGCAGAAAACGCTCCCAGAAAAATACCGGGCCAGACACGAAAGCCTAAAACAAGACAGGCGGCCAGAGCAATGCCGGTCGGAGGCCAGACCGCGGTGGCGTTGGTCTGTTCAAACGCCAGCAGAAAACCTAGTTTTGCGGTCACAAGATACGCCACGGCAACAAGAATATTTTTAAGCAGCAGCTGCAGATTATTCTCCGATGAAACGGTCATAGTGGTTTCCCGTATAGCGGCAGTGTAAAGCTGAAGCTGCTCCCCTCGCCCGGGCGACTTTCAACCCGGATGCTCCCGCCCATCAGCTCGGCAAGTCGCTTGCAGATAGAAAGCCCCAGGCCGGTTCCTTCATATTGCCGGCTCAGGCCGGTGTCGATCTGTTGGAAGGGTTTGAAGAGTTTTCCCATGTCCGCGTCTCTGATGCCGATGCCGGTGTCACTCACTGTCGTGACGAAGCTTCCCGCTTCATAGGCAGATCTGACGGCAATACTGCCCTGCTCGGTAAACTTGACGGCATTACTTAGCAGGTTGAGCAAAATCTGCTCCACCCGGCGGACATCGCCTGTCACCACACCAACCTCATCCGTCAGCTCAACCGAGAGTGCCAGTAGCTTCTTCTCTGCCAGAGGGCGAACCGTCTGGACTATTTTCAAAATTGACTCGTTCAGTGAGAATTGCTCAACAGCAACCGTCAGCTGGCCTGCTTCAATCTTTGATATATCGAGAATATCGCTGATCAGCGAGAGCAGATGTTTGGCGCTGTGGAGCACCATACTCAGCTGTTTGTCCTGCTCGGCATTGATAGGACCACCCAACTGTTGCAGCAGAATAGCGGTGAAGCCGATGATCGAATTGAGTGGCGTGCGCAGTTCATGGGACATGGTGGCCAGGAAAGCCGACTTGATCTGATCCGCCTTTTCGGCAGATTCCTTGGCAGCGGCAAGATCTTCAAGCGCGGTGCGCAATTTCAGGTTGGTTTCCTGTAACGCACAGGTGCGTTCATCTATACGCTGTTCCATGTCCTGATTAATAAGCTTCAGTTCCCTGGTACGGACATTGACTTGATGCTTCAAAACGAAACCACCTAGCAGGCTCATGAACAACGCAACGCCCAGGACTAGGCCGAAAAACTGCAGCCATGCCGGCATTTTGAATTGCACTTCTTCGGATGTCCATCGTTTCATCGCCGCATAATAGGCGGATTGAGGATCTTTTTTCAGCTGAGCAAGATGACGGTCGATAATCTCCGGCAATTGACCGGAAGCGTTTTTGTGAGCCGCATAAAAGAAAGGAGCCGGATCGAACATGATCGGGGTATCTTCCAACCCTGATTTTCTGGCATACATCAAGCCATAGAGCCGGTTGGTTAGGCCGGCGTCGGCTTTGCCGGCGGCAATCATCTTAAACTCGGTCTTGTAATCCGGCACTGGGATGAGGGTGATTTTCAAACCGAAGCTGTTCGTCATCCGGGTAAAGGTTTCGAGTTGAATCGTATTTTCCAGGGCGGCGACCCGTTTGCCGTTCAGGTCCAATATCGACTGAATCCCGCTGCCTTTAGCGGCGTATACCTGCGACCAGGCGGACAGAACCGGTATCTTGTGAAAGGAATATATCTTTTCACGCTCCGCAGTATAAGCCACGTCGGGCATAAGGTCGATTTCCCCTTTTGCCAGGCGTGCCAACCCCTCCGCCCAGGTGCCGGAGACATAGCGCAGATTCCATCCTTCGGCTTTCGCTATATGCTCAATGATTTCGATAAAGATGCCGGATGGTTTGCCGGCTTCGGAGGTGAATACTTTTGGAGCGTTTTCATAGACGCCTACCGTCACGGTTTGAGCAGCGGCGCTTGCAGAAGGAGTTTCAAAGCAGAAGGTAGCCAAAAGGAACAGCGCAAAAAAACTGCCGGGATACATTAACACAATACGAATCGAGGAAAAAAGGGAACCCGTAATGTGTTTAATTTTCCACAACATGCAAACTCCTCTTCACTGAGCAGTCATACGCAGGTTTACAGGCAGAAAGGAGCAACTCCTCTCATATGATTTCCTGGTGCGCTCATCAGCGCTGATAAAATAGTCATGTTAGCAATATTTAGCATTATAAGCGTCATTTTGCGAACAATATATCATGTACTTGCAATAAGTTGACACATCCGGGATTACACATTATATCTGACGGCATGAACAATCGCCGACAAACTTCCATTGCCCTCATCAAGGGAAATCAAATGTTTTCCGTATTCCCATCAGGGAAAGTTGCATGACGGCCACCCTGTACATCATCGCCACGCCGATCGGCAATCTTGAAGACATAACCTATAGGGCCGTGCGGATCCTTGGGGAGGTCAATCTGATTGCCGCTGAGGACACCAGACACTCGCTCAAGCTGCTCAATCACTATGGAATATCCAAACCGCTGACCTCTTATTTTGACCACAACCAGCAGTTCAAAGGTGAGCGAATCCTGAACGCTCTGAGGCGGGGGAAATCCGTGGCGCTGATATCGGACGCCGGCACCCCCTGCATATCCGACCCCGGCTTTCAACTGGTTCGTGATGCCGTCGCCGAGAACATCCCGGTAGTTCCGGTTCCTGGTGCCTGTGCCGCCGTGGCGGCCCTTTCAGCTTCCGGTCTGCCGACCGACAACTTCACTTTTGCCGGTTTTCCGCCATCCCGGCAGGGGAAACGTCGCACATTTCTAACCGATATGAACGCCCTGCCCGGCACACTGGTGCTGTACGAAGCCCCCCATCGACTGGTTGGAACCCTGAACGATATTCGTGAGGTCATGGGAGAGCGGCAGGTGATAGTTGCACGGGAACTTACCAAAATATTCGAAGAATTTATTCGCGGCACCGCATCAGAGGTTATCGCAGCCGTTTCACAGGACATTGTGCGTGGTGAGGTTGTAATTTTGATCGCACCTGGTAAAGTCATGCCTCAGGAGACCGAACCGCTCGAAAATGTGCTGAGCCGCTTGATGGCCGACGGGACACTTTCAATCAAGGACATAGCAAAGCAAGCTGCTGTAATTTCAGGGGTTTCCAGGAGTGAAGCGTATACTGAAGCCCTGAGATTGAAAAATGATCCGGATTGAGCTTAAAATCCTGGAATTTCAGGTGGATAGTGTGTTATAGAGTACCAATTATATTTAATCTCTGGAGTAGTGTATGAAAATTTGTATTTTTGGCGCTGGATATGTCGGACTGGTGGCTGCCGCCTGTTTTGCAGAAAGCGGGAACAGCGTAATCGCCGTCGATATCGACCACGCAAGAATCGGCAATCTTATACAGGGAATCATCCCGATCTATGAACCCGGCCTCAAAGAAATGATCCAGCGCAATCAGTCAGAGGGACGCCTTTCCTTCACGACCGATATGGAAGAAGCTGTCAAGGCGTCGCTGGTCTGCTTCATTGCCGTTGGCACCCCCCCCGGGGAAGACGGCTCCGCCGACCTTAAATATGTCCTTGGCGTCGCCCGGGATATAGGCCGTACCATGAACGGTTTCAAGATCATCGTTGATAAATCCACCGTTCCGGTCGGCACCGCCGACAAAGTTCGCGCCGCAGTCCAGGAAGAGCTTAACATCCGGGGCGTTGGCCTGGAATTCGATGTCGTCTCCAATCCCGAATTCCTCAAAGAAGGGGCAGCCATAGACGACTTCATGAAACCTGACCGGGTCGTCATCGGTTGCGACAATGTCCGCACCGCCGAAATCATGAAAGAGCTCTACGACCCCTTCATGCGCAAGCAGAACCGCATGATCGTCATGGATATCCGCAGCGCCGAAATGACCAAATACGCCGCCAACGCCATGCTAGCCACCCGAATCTCCTTCATGAACCAGATAGCCGGACTCTGCGAACAAATGGGCGCAGATGTCATGGCTGTCCGCGAAGGAATCGGCTCCGACACCCGCATCGGCTACGACTTCCTGTTCCCTGGTCCCGGCTACGGCGGATCCTGTTTCCCCAAAGACGTCAAAGCCCTGATAAAAACCGCCGAAGAATCCAACTATGACTTCCTGCTGTTGAAAGCGGTTGAAGAGGTCAACGAATTGCAGAAAGAGGTTCTGGCCGACAAACTGATCAAACTGCTCGGTTCCCCCGATGAAGAACAGGTGCCGCTCACCGGTCGCATCGTCGCCTGTTGGGGGCTTTCCTTCAAACCCCGCACTGACGACATGCGCGAAGCGCCGGCGATAACAATCATTGAACGCCTGCTGGCCGCCGGAGCGGTCGTTCGCGCTCATGATCCGGAAGCAATCAAAGAAGCCCAACATCATTTCGGTGACCGGATCGAATACAGCAGCAACCAGTATGCCATCCTGGACGGCGCCGATGCCCTGGCGATTATCACCGACTGGAGCGAATACCGCAATCCTGACTTCGACCGCATCAAGGCAGCCCTCAGATCACCAACTATTGTGGATGGCCGCAACCTGTACAAACCGGATCGCATGGCAGCCGGCGGCTTTACTTATGTCCCGCTGGGACGCTGCAGCGGCGGACTCTGCGGAGAGGTGAAATAACATGCGCATACTGGTAACCGGCGGTGCCGGCTTTGTCGGATCTCATCTCTGCGAACGTCTCCTGAGCGAAGGACATGACGTCATCTGCCTGGACAACTTCTTCACCGGCAGCAAAAACAACATCATCCATCTGATGGACAGCCATCGTTTCGAGCTTGTTAGACATGACATAACCGAGCCGATACTGCTTGAAGTTGACCGCATCTACAACCTGGCCTGCCCCGCTTCCCCGGTTCATTATCAGTATAATCCGGTCAAGACGATCAAAACCAGTGTCATGGGCTCCATCAACATGCTGGGACTTGCCAAGCGTGTGAAAGCCCGCATCCTGCAGGCCTCCACTTCAGAGGTCTATGGTGACCCTCATGTGCATCCGCAGACCGAAACTTACTGGGGCAACGTCAATCCTATCGGGATACGGAGCTGTTATGATGAGGGTAAGCGGGTCGCTGAAACGCTGATGATGGACTATCACCGCCAGAACAATGTTGACATCCGCATCATCCGCATCTTCAACACTTATGGCCCGCGCATGGCCGAAAATGACGGACGCGTGGTGTCAAACTTTATCCTGCAGGCTCTCAGAAATGAAGACATCACCGTCTACGGCAACGGATCACAAACCCGCTCGTTCTGCTACGTTTCAGACCTGGTAGAGGGGATGATCCGCATGATGGAATGTGACGGTTTCATCGGCCCGGTCAATCTCGGCAACCCGGTGGAAAATACAATCCTTGAGTTCGCTGAAAAAATCATTACAATAACGGGCTCTAAATCGAAGATTATCTTCCAGCCACTTCCGCAGGATGACCCTAAACAGCGTCAGCCCGATATTTCTCTGGCTTTTGAGAAACTGGCCTGGGGGCCTGATGTCGCGCTGGATGACGGGCTCAGATCAACGGCGGCATATTTCGCCGAGCAGATCAGGAAAGGGTAAATGTTCTATCTGCCCCTTCAAAAAAGGATGTATGTCGTTCCGGCCGGCTGCCTGGCATTCATTCTCTTCTTCACCGTGTTTGGTGACAAAGGGCTCCTGCGTATTTTTGAGCTTAAACAGGACAAAAGTAAAATAGAAGCACGCCTGGCTGACAACAGAACCGAAAATGAAAAATTGAAGCGCGAGATTGTAGCTCTTCAATCCGACCGCCGCTACCTCGAAAGCATCGCTCGCAAAGATTTCGGCCTGGTGCGCAGCAATGAAGTCATCTACCAATTCCCGCAGGAAGAGAAGCTGCCTTAATTTTCCAGGACGTAACTCATGTCACGACAAAACTGCGCGGTCTGTGCCTGGCGCGAAAACTGCTCAAAACGATTCTGTATTCCCGACAGCGGGTCCAGATGTCCCGATTTCACCCGTGATATCAGCATCAAGGGTGACACTGATAATGCTGACAATATAACCGAACAGAAAGAACAGCCAAAAAAATGATGCGAAACCGAATAGCCCCCCTGCTTGAATCTGCACTGATCAAAGCCCATGCGTCGCAAGAACTGACGACATCCCCGCTACCGGCTATCATCATCGGCCATCCTGTCAATCCGGAACATGGAGATTTCTCCTGCAACATCGCCATGCAATTGGCCAAAGGCGAGCGCAAAGCGCCACGTCAGGTGGCTGAAATCATCATCAAACATCTGGGCGATGGCAACGGTCTGCTGGCAAAAAGCGAGATCGCCGGTCCCGGTTTCATCAACCTGTTCGTGTCTCAAACTGCCTGGCAGACCACCCTTCTAGATATTGAGTCAGAAGCTGACCGGTATGGCCATACAACAAGCGGTGCCGAAAAAAAAGTCCAGGTTGAGTTTGTCAGCGCCAATCCGACCGGCCCACTGCATATAGGTCACGGTCGCGGGGCGGCTATCGGCGATACCCTCTGTCGGGTGCTTGATGCCGCCGGCTGGGATGTGACCCGCGAATTCTATTACAACGATGCCGGCGTTCAGATCAGCAATCTTGCTCTTTCCGTGCAACTGCGCTGTTTGGGTATAGAACCGGATGATCCACGCTGGCCGGAAGGCGGCTATCAGGGGGAGTACATCAAGGATGTGGCCAGAGCCTACCTGGCCCGAGAGACTGTAGAGGCCGCAGACCTGCACACAACCGCCTGCGGAGACCCTGAGAATCTTGATGACATCCGACACTTTTCCGTCGCCTGGCTACGCCGTGAGCAGGATCTTGACCTTGAGGCATTTGACGTAGAGTTTGATGTTTACACCCTCGAATCGTCGCTCTACAGCGAGGGAAGAGTTGATGCGGTGGTCCGGAAGCTGATCGCAAACGGACACGCCTATGAGCAGGACAATGCCCTCTGGCTGCGCTCCACTGATTTCGGAGACGACAAAGATCGAGTCATGCGCAAAGCTGACGGCAATTATACCTATTTCGTTCCGGACGTTGCCTATCATCAGGCCAAATGGGAGCGCGGCTTTACCAGGGTGATCAACGAACAGGGCTCGGACCACCACAGTACTGTTACCCGTGTCCGCGCCGGACTTCAGGCTCTTGACATCGGAATACCGCTGGGATGGCCTGAGTATGTACTGCACCAGATGGTGACCGTCATGCGAGGAGGCGAGGAGGTGAAAATTTCCAAGCGGGCCGGAAGTTATGTCACTCTGCGCGATCTGATCGATGAGGTCGGGCGTGACGCTACCCGCTTCTTTTTTCTGATGCGCAAACCGGATGCCCAACTGGTATTCGACATCGACCTGGCCAAACAGCAGACCAACGAAAATCCGGTCTATTATGTCCAGTATGCCCATGCCCGCATCTGCAGTATTTTTGAAAACGCCGCTGAGAAAGGCTTCATCGCCCCTGAAAGTCCGGAGCCTTCTGACCTGGCCTGCCTCTCCACCCCGGAGGATCTTCAAATGATCAAGCTGCTGGCTGCGCTGCCCGACACGGTCGATGACTGCGCCGTGCATTTTGAGCCCCATCGACTGACCTATTACTTGAGTGAACTCGCCAGCTGTTTCCACAGTTTCTACAACAAGAACCGCGTCATCAGCGAAGACCAGAAACTGACCGCAGCGAGGCTTTACCTATTGAAGCGCACCGCCCAGACTCTTAAAAACGCCCTCTCCATTCTGGGCATATCGGCACCGGAACGGATGTAGCGGAGGCACCATGCGCATTGACTACAGCGAACCAAAAAAATCATGCAGTTCACCCCAACCAAGCCAGAATCGTCCTCGTAAGGAGTCCTCCGGTGGCGTACTGATTGTTGTCTTTATTACCGCTGTTCTATCGCTCGGTATCGGTTTTGGCAGCGGCTGGATGCTTTCCCAGCGTTCCGCTAAAAAAGGTTTCAAGGCTGCGATGGAACAGCAGAGTCTTGAAAATTCGCCGCAACAGGCTAAGGCACAACCATCACCGCAACCTTCGTCTGCCCCGCCGCCCTCGCCCTCGCCACGGCCGCAAGCGGTCGGCGCTGCGCCGCAACCGGCTGGCATGACTGGAGCACAGCCAGCGACCGATCCGCAACTCAGTTTTTACAAGACTCTCCCCAGCGGACAGAAAAACAATGTGATGGGGAGCGGCATCAATTCCAAGGATGACAAGCCTGCGAAACAACTGCTCCAAGCCGCCATGCCCACCAACATAACAAAACCGGCTCCACCCCCAAACGACGAGAATTCTCAAAAACAGGCAATACTGGCTAAAGCAGCTAAACCAGCCGCCCGGCAGGACACTGGCGGATTCACGGTCCAGGTTGCCTCCTACAGCCTCAGATCGGAAGCCGAATCGCTTCGTAATAAACTGGCTACCAAAGGTTACAATGTCGATATAATTGAATCTCATTTGGGAGAAAAGGGCATCTGGTATCGTGTCCGTGTTGGCAAGCGACTTGATCCAGACGCAGCAAAAGAACTGGCCGGAAAGCTCGGCAAAGGGGCGATTGCAATCCCTGACAAGGATTAACGACAAAATAAGCGTACCAATCGAGCTCTAAATTTGGACATTTTTTCCGAAAAAACAATTCTCACGGTCAGTCGGCTGACCGCTTTGCTCCGCGGAGTTCTTGAAGAAAACTTCGATCAGCTCTGGGTGCAGGGTGAAGTTTCCAATCTTTCCTACCCATCTTCCGGTCACTGCTATTTTACCCTCAAAGATGCCGGTGCCCAGTTGCGCTGCGTGATGTTCAAGAGCGCCGTAAAGAACCATAAATTCCGGCTGACTGACGGTATGGCGCTAATTACGCGCGGCCGTATTTCGGTTTACGACCAGCGCGGTGAATATCAACTTATCAGCGAATACGTGGAACCGGCCGGTGTCGGTGCCCTGCAGACCGCTTTTGTACAGTTGAAGGAAAAACTGGCTCAGGAAGGGTTGTTTGCCGAGGCTCACAAGACCTGCCTGCCGCGTTTTCCTCGTAAGATCGGCGTAATTACTTCGCCCACAGGTGCGGCCATTCACGATATTCTTAATGTACTGAAACGTCGGTTTGCTTCGCTGGAAGTATTGCTGTACCCGGTTCGTGTACAGGGAGAAGGTGCGGCGCTGGAGATTGCACGGGCCATTGATGAGATGAACCGGATGGACGAGGTGGATTTAGTTATCGTTGGTCGTGGCGGCGGCTCGCTTGAAGATCTATGGGCTTTTAACGAAGAGGTCGTGGCCCAGGCGGTCTATCGGTCAAAAATTCCACTCATCTCGGCAGTCGGCCACGAAACGGACTGGACTATCTGTGACTTTGTCGCGGATCTTCGTGCACCAACACCGTCGGCTGCAGCGGAGCTGGTAATTGCAAGCAGAGACGAACTTGGCAGCCAGGTAGAATCACTTTCTCACCGCCTGAAAAGAGCCGTTAAAAATCTTCTGGTTACGCACGACGGTCGTCTCGAAGGCTTGCGCAGGTCATTACACGATCCAAGAACGATGTTGGGGCATCTGGTCCAGAGAATGGATGATCTGTCCGTAAGGCTTGAGACCGGCCTGAATGTCGCGGTATCGCGCCGCCGCGCTTGTTTTGAGCGCCTTCAGGACGCTCTGCAGCATAACGATCCTACTGTAAATATCAATGCACTCCAACAACGGGTCGAGTATCTGTCTATGCGGGCTCAAAGTTTGCTGGAAAAGCGGATGAAAGTGCTCCGAAATGGATTCGGCGACAATGCCGCTCGACTTGAGGTGCTCTCCCCTCTCAAAACGCTTGCACGCGGCTATGCTATTGCAACGCACGACAGCACAGGAGCAGTGGTTACTGATGCAAGTTCGTTGACAATCGGCGAACAGCTGTTATTAAGACTTCATCAAGGGCAGGCCAGCTGTCGGGTAGAGTCGTTTGAAGCCGGCAAAGCTTGACGCCTGCTGGCATAGTAGTACACAATTACCTTAATATTCGAGATAACGACTATGGCTACCGATAAATTTGAAGCATCCCTGAAAAAACTGGAAGAAATTGTAAAGCGTCTCGAAACCGGCTCGCTTACGCTGGAGGACTCCTTGAAAGCCTTTGAAGAGGGGGTCAAACATGCGGCATTCTGCTCCGGGAGACTTGAAGATGCCGAGCGGCGGGTTGAAATCCTTCTTAAGCAGAAGGATGGTTCTCTGAAACGGGAGCCCTTTGAATCCGGAGAAGACTGATTTAAAAGGAACAATGCATGGATCTGAAATTATATTTACATGAACAGTGTACCCGAATCGATGCGGCACTTGACCGTTTTTTACCTAAAGAAACGGATTTACCGCACAGCCTCCACAAGGCGATGCGGTATTCTATTTTTGCCGGCGGCAAGCGAGTTCGGCCTATTCTTATGCTGGCCGCCTGCCAGGCGGTAGGCGGGGATTCCGAGCGTGCAGTTCCGGCGGCGTGTGCCATGGAGATGATTCACACATATTCGCTGATCCACGATGATCTGCCTGCCATGGATGATGATGATTACAGGCGTGGCAATCCGACCAATCATAAAGTTTTCGGTGAGGCGATCGCAATCCTGGCTGGCGATGCTCTTCTGACCGAGGCTTTTAAACTTATCAGCGACCCGCGTTTTACGGATGGATGTGAAGCTTCCGGCCTGCTGGCCGTGATCCATGAGATCGCTACCCGTTCAGGTTCTTACGGCATGGTTGGCGGCCAGGTGGTTGATATGGAGAGTGAAGGATGCCGGGATATTGATCTGGCAACCGTTCAGTTCATTCACACCCACAAAACCGGAGCTTTGATCAAAGCTTCAGTCGTAGCCGGGGCGCTCATCGGTGGTGCGGGCGGGCAACAACTGGCGGCGATCATCCGCTATGGTGAAGCTGCGGGACTGGCCTTCCAGATAGCCGATGACATTCTCGACATTGAGGGTACTACCGATGAGATCGGCAAAGATGCCGGCAGTGATGAAGCCCGTGGCAAAGCGACCTATCCCGCTGTAATGGGGTTGGCTGCTGCCAAGGAAGAAGCTCAGGCCATGATGGATGAGGCACTGAGAGCCCTGGAAATATTTACTGAAGAGGCCGACCTGTTGCGGGAAATCGCACGGTATATCGTGAAGCGTAAAAATTGAAACTACAATAAATCTCAACAAAACGAGTTTTTTACATGTCGATACTCGAAACAATAAATTCACCCGAAGACCTGAAACGACTTCCAGCCTCAAGACTCCCGGAGCTTGCTGTAGATCTGCGGCGGACTATTATACGTACCTGTGCCGCCAATGGCGGCCATCTGGCCCCGTCTCTGGGTGTCGTAGAGCTGACTATTGCTCTGCACAAGGTCTTCACCACCCCTACTGACAAGATCGTCTGGGATGTGGGGCATCAAGCCTACGCTCACAAGTTGCTGACAGGCCGTCGCGACAATTTCGGCACATTGCGCACATTGAACGGCATCAGCGGATTTCCCAAAAGACACGAATCACAGCATGACTCATTCGATGTCGGCCATTCCTCCACCTCAATATCAGCAGCCGCCGGTTTTGCGGTTGCCCGTGACCTAAGCGGCCGGAGAGGCAAAGTGCTGGCTGTTATCGGTGACGGCTCCATGACCGGCGGTATAGCATACGAGGGAATCAATCACGCCGGGCATCTTAACAAGGATATGATCATCATCCTGAACGATAACGAGATGTCGATAGCTGAGAATGTCGGCGCCCTGTCCACTTTCCTGACCCGCACGGCATCAAGCGAATTTGTCCAGCGCTTCAAAAAGAACACCGAATCGTTTCTTAAGCGACTGGAAGTAGGCAAAGGAGTCCTCCATCTAGCCCGCAAACTGGAGGATTCGTTTAAAGGACTGTTTACTCCCGGCATGCTTTTCGAGGCTTTCGGGTTTGAGTACATCGGCCCGGTTGATGGGCATGATCTTCCCGCGCTGATTGAGACGCTGGAAAACGTGAAAAAGTTTGACCATTCGGTTCTTATTCACGTTCTGACAAAAAAGGGGATGGGATATAAACCTGCCGAAAAGAATCCGGCGTTGTTTCATGGCGTCGGGCCTTTTGGCATTGAGACCGGCAAGGTGCTCAAGGGGAAAGGTGGCGCCGCCTCATATACCGCTGTTTTCGGTGCCGCCCTATGCAAGCTGGCCGCGGAAGATGAACGGATTATCGCCATTACTGCAGCGATGCCTGACGGCACCGGCCTTTCCGGGTTCTCAAAGGAGTTTCCGGAGCGTTTTTTTGATGTCGGAATAGCCGAACAGCATGGCGTCACTTTTGCTGCCGGATTGGCCGTTGGCGGCTATCGGCCGGTTTTTGCCGTTTACTCCAGCTTTCTTCAGCGCGCCTATGATCAGGTTTGTCATGATGTCTGTCTGCAAAACCTGCCGGTGACCTTTGCTATTGATCGCAGCGGGGTTGTCGGAAATGACGGCCCGACCCATCACGGCGCCTTTGATCTCTCCTATCTGCGCCACCTTCCCAATCTGACTATAATGGCTCCAAAGGATGAAAACGAACTGCAACATATGCTGGCAACCGCCATTAATCTCGGCACTCCGGCTGCAGTTCGTTACCCACGAGGAAATGGCTACGGAGTGGCTTTGGATCAGGCGTTTGTGACTATTCCGGTCGGCGAGGCCGAAGTATTGCGTGAAGGAACAGCCGCCGCAGTTATTGCCCTCGGTACGATGGTGCATCCGGTTCTGGAAGCCGCGACAGTTCTTGACAAGGAAGGTGTCGGGCTGACGGTAGTAAACGCCCGTTTTGTAAAACCGCTTGACGAAGCACTGATTGTTGAGTTGGCCGAAAAGCATGGCATTCTGATAACTGTTGAGGAAAACGCCCTGCAAGGCGGCTTCGGCTCTGCAGTTCTTGAGCTTCTGGAACAGCGAGGCATCAAGGGGACTCTGGTACTGCGTCTCGGCTATCCCGACTCCTACATTCCCCAGGGTGAACAGCACGAACTGCGCGCCATGCTGGGGCTGAACTGCACCGGAATTGCAGCCTCCATTCGAGCCTTTCTCGCCCGCAAATGAGAACCCGCACACTAAATATTTCAAGACCTTTTTGCAGTGCCATCGGCATGTTGTTGATGCTGTTTACCCTCGCTTCTGCCGGACCTATCGACAGTGATCCTGTTATGCGCAGCAGCTATGGCCGTGAGTTGCTGATGCGCGGCGAGTATGAGAAGGGTATTGAACAGTTCCGTGAAGCATACCTGCTCTTTCCTCTCAACATCACCTTCAAGCGAAACCTGGCTGAAGGATATGCGGCCTTTGGCCACCAGCATTTCAAGCAGAAGCGCTACGAACAGGCCGATGATAACTTCATCAAAGCACTGGAACTTTATCCTGAAGAAGCCGGATACGCACTGTTGCGTGGCATCTGCAACTACCATTTAAAGAAATATGACGTGGCACGATATGAGCTTGAGCGTGCGAGAACCCTCAAACAGGACTCGGCAGAGGTGCTCTATTACCTCGGACTTGTCCAGTTTGATACAGACCGACGCCCGGAAGCTATTGAACTATGGGAACAGGCACTAAAGCTCTCTCCAGGGCGCCAGGAAATCGTTGACCTCCTGGCTAAATCCCGCAAGGAAAATGCTGTTGAATCAAGCATGGATCGTGGTCACAGCTCACGTTTCGATCTTACGTATGACCCTGGTGTTGATACCGCATTTGCGCTGGCAATTCTTGACGTACTGGAATCAGCCGCCAATCTGGTCGGTGCAGAACTCGGGCTGTTCCCGGAAGCCAGAGTCCCAGTTGGTATCTATAAGCGGGCCGATTACAAGACTGTCACCGACTCCCCCGACTGGTCGGGAGGATTCTATGATGGCAAAATACGACTGCCATTTGGCGCACTGAACGAGATTACTCCAGCGATACGCGGGGTCCTGTATCATGAGTATGCCCATGTGGTCGTATTTGAGCTGACCCGTGGTAACTGCCCTCTCTGGCTCAATGAGGGGATTGCGGAAATGTTTGGAAGAATGCAGCACAACCACCCCTTGCCGGAGTTCGGGCGCGCCGCTCGTTCAGGAAAGCTTATAGACTTCAGAAAACTGGAAGCCAATTTCAGCGATTTATCCCCCTCTGCAGCCGCTTTGGCATACCAGCAGAGTTATGCCCTGGTCAACTATATGGTCACTACATACGGTTGGCATCGGGTTAAGCAAATCCTGACAAGCCTTGGAAGAGGTGTGCCTTTTGACGATGCCGCTACTACAGCACTTAAAGACTACAATTTGAACTATGACTCACTGATAAACGAATGGCGCGCTTCTGTGGAGCGGGAAATGAAAGGTAAGTGATTTTTTTGTTGCGTATCAACAACAGTAATGCTATAAAGTCG
>JANYBN010000180.1 GCA_025360785.1 Geobacter sp. | reverse complement strand
GGCAAGCATGGAAGCGAAAATATGATAGGTGCCTACGTAAAAAAACAGGGGCAAACCTACCAAAAGCTCCACGGCGATCGGCAGCTAGAGCTGTTCTAAACACCACAATACCCCGTCCGCTTGCGGCGGGAGTAGTTTATTGAAAATGGTACATCTGTTACAGTCATGTAATGAAAGTTCTTTTGATATCCGACACACATGGCAACGTGAACCGCGCCTTTAGCGCCCACACCCTATCCGAACCGGTTGATGCAATCATACATTTGGGAGATGGTTCCGCTGATGCTGATATGCTGCGTGATGCGCTGGATGTCCCGGTAATTAACGTTGCCGGTAACTGTGATTCCGGTTCAAATGCTCCGCGTGAATGTGTGTGGGAGTGTGAGGGCAAGAGGATTCTGTTGACTCACGGGGATGCGTATCAGGTCAAGTCCGGTCTCGCAAAGTTACGGCAGAAAGCTCAGAAAATCGGGGTTGACGCTGTTTTTTTCGGCCATACTCATCAAGGTGTTATTGAAAACCATGCGGGTCTGCGTCTGGTAAACCCCGGAACACTCTCAAATCACGGCCATTACCGCAGCTATGCTGTTTTGATAATTACCCCTGAGGGTATAACCGCTCGACATTTCTACATAGATTAGCAATTTCGTTAATATACCTATTCAGTGCTGAGCAGGCTATGCTTCGCCTTCCCTGCTTAAAGCTTCACGCCCCTTGTGTACAGCCTTCTCCAATCTCCGTCGTCTTGGCCAGGTAATAACAAAGTCGATCGGACCTGAAAGGATATACAGCAGCAGAACGCTGAATGTCATGACCACCGGTTCGGCGGCAACGACAATCAACAGCACTACAGCAAGCAGTAAAAAACCGAAGGGCTGTCGTTTAATCAAGGCGGGGTCTTTGAATGAATTGTATCGGAAGTTCGACACATTCAGAAACGCCAGCAGATAGATAAGCCCCAATATGGCAACCTTTTTAAAGGAGCTGGGCCAGTTGAAATGGTAGAACAGAAGTACCGTCGCGGCTACCATGCATGCGGATGCCGGTGTAGGGAGACCGACAAAACGTTTGCTTTCAACGGTGTCAACCTGCACGTTGAAACGGGCAAGACGTAATGCAGCACAGACAAGAAACAGGAATGCCGCCACCCAGCCAAGTCTGCCGAACGGCCTGAGCGCCCAGGCATACATGAGGAACGCAGGGGTAACGCCAAAGGCAACCAGGTCTGCAAGAGAATCGAACTCGACACCGAATTTGCTGGTAGTGCCGGTCATGCGGGCGACTTTGCCATCCAGACCGTCACAGATAGCAGAAATAAAGATCCAGATTGCAGCCGTGCTATAGTTACCGTTCAACGTAGCTACCATGCTGTAAAAACCTGCAAACAGGCTGCTGGCTGTAATCAAATTGGGAAGAATGTAAATTCCCCGCTTAATGTTCTCTTTTTTACTGTTTACCACATCTGTTTCAATACTCATGAGGTCGTATCCTTGATTAAACGATTCTGGCCAGCACAGTTTTGCCGGCAACCGTCTTGTCACCCAATTTCACCAGAGGTTCAACTTCTGGTGGCAGATAGACATCAACTCTAGATCCGAAACGAATCAAACCGTACCGTTCTCCACGGATCAACATATCGCCGATCAGAGGATAACTGATAATCCGGCGGGCAACCAGACCGGCAATTTG
Organism: Geobacter sp.; assembly: GCA_025360785.1. Classification (GTDB taxonomy): domain Bacteria; phylum Desulfobacterota; class Desulfuromonadia; order Geobacterales; family Pseudopelobacteraceae; genus JACRCG01. The sequence continues at coordinate 1,597 of JANYBN010000180.1, read as the reverse complement.
AACAAAAGCAATCCGCACGCCACCGGCAATTTCCAGTACGATGCCGTTACGCTCGTTCTCGCAGGATGCGCGACCATCGCGGGCATCAAAAAACTTACCTGCGTGATGAAATGTGTCGATAACCTTGCCGTCAAAAGGTACACGATTGACATGAACATTGAAGACCGACATGAAAATGCTGATTTTCAGTGCGGGGACGCCAAGAGGTGTTTCAGGCACCTGTTCGACAATAATGACGGTGCCGTCAGCCGGAGCAATTACTGCGGAGCTGTCAGCAGGAGTCGTTCGTTCCGGATTACGAAAAAAATAGAGCACGAACAGCGTCAAAAGCAGGGAAATTGAAGCAGGAATAAACAGGACTGTGGAGCAGAGTCTCCATGCGGCAACAGACAGTAAAACCGTTAATCCGACAGTATATGCGATGAACGGATAACCTTCTTTAGCAAAGGGGGATGAATTATTCATGTACCTGCCTAGTTCTGAAAATAGGATAAGTGCGTTAACTAAGTTCTTTTATGCAATGAAGCGCAGAAAAAACTTCTAACGCACTAAATGCGAAGACACCCCTCTCCGGGTGGAAGAGGGGTGTCTGAATCCGCGTTGTGGAATTAGTTCTTGGTCTTGTCGACGATTTTCTTGATCCATGGCATCATGCTTCGCAGCTGCTCACCGACCACCTCGATAGGATGGGCGGCATTGAGACGACGACGCGCCGTCATCTCCGGGTAGTTCGACATCCCTTCAAGAATGAACTGCTTGGCATAATTACCATTTTGGATATTATCCAGGCATTCCTTCATGGCTGCACGGCTCTGGTCGTTGATCACGCGCGGACCGGTGACATATTCGCCATATTCAGCATTGTTGGATATGGAGTAGTTCATATTGGCGATGCCGCCCTCATACATAAGGTCAACAATCAGTTTGAGCTCATGCAGACACTCGAAGTAGGCCATTTCAGGGGCATATCCACCTTCGACCAGGGTATCGAAACCGGCTTTTACCAACTCCACAGCACCGCCGCAGAGGACAGCCTGTTCGCCGAACAGATCGGTCTCGGTCTCGTCTTTGAAGGTGGTTTCGATGATGCCGGTACGGCCGCCACCGATAGCGCTGGCGTAGGAGAGGGCCACTTCGCGGGCTTTGCCGGACGCATTCTGGTAGACAGCAATCAGGTCAGGAATTCCGCCGCCTCTGACAAACTCGGAGCGAACCGTGTGCCCTGGGGCCTTGGGGGCGATCATGATGACGTCGAGGTCGGCGCGCGGCACGACCTGATTGTAGTGGATAGCGAAACCGTGGGCGAAGGCAAGGGTCGCACCTTTTTTAAGCTTTGGCTCGATTTCATCGCGGTAGATGTTCGATTGGAACTCGTCAGGCGTCAGGATCATCACCAGATCAGCCGAGGCAACAGCTTTGGCAACGGTTGCCACCTTGAGGCCGGCATTCTTGGCTTTGACAGCGGAGGTCGAACCTTCACGCAGCGCCACGGTTACATCAACGCCGGAATCCTTGAGGTTGCAGGCATGGGCATGGCCTTGGGAACCGTAGCCGACAATGGTAACTTTTTTCTTCTTAATCAATTTGAGATCACAAT
>JANYBN010000174.1 GCA_025360785.1 Geobacter sp. | reverse complement strand
GACTTCAACATTACCGTTCCTGTATACCGAAAGCGCCGAATTGGTTGTACCAAAGTCGATACCGACTACGATCTGCAATTACAATTTCCTCCCGACAATAAAACCCCACCCGGGCAAGCCCGAGCGGGGTTTAACTACATTACGCCATCAGCCACTCAGCTTCAAGCTATTTCATCCGGATTGAGAAAAACGGTGGTGTTGTGAGACAGTTTCCAGTAAATATTACCACTGGCTTCACATTGTAATGGCACAACGTGAAGCTTGATAAGTGGATAAGCAAAAACAGGCAATCAAGAGGAACCTCACCCAATGCCAAAAATATTCATCTGTGACGACGAGCCTGAAATACTGCGTTATCTTGACAAACTGCTGCAAGCCAGCGGCTATAATGTTGAAACATTTCCGCGCGGCACCGATCTTTTGATGCGGCTGGAGGGCGCTGCAGACATGCCGTGCGACGTCATCCTGCAGGATGTACGCATGCCCGACATTGATGGTTTGCAGATGCTTGACCAGATCTGCAAGCGCTGGCCTGATACTCCGGTAATAATCATGACTGCCCACGGCACGATTGATGATGCGATCAACGCCATCAAACAAGGGGCTTACGACTATATCACCAAACCGTTTCCCAAGGAAAAGCTGTTCGGAATGCTTGAGCGGCTACTCGACCATCGCCGACTGGCCAGAGAGAACCAACAGCTGCGCGAAGAAATGCAGCGCGGCAACGGCGGTTCAGACACGATTATTTTTCGCAGCCAGACGTTCCGCGACGTCTATGACCTGACTCTGCAGGTGGCGGAAAGTGACGCCAATATCCTGATCATGGGTGAGTCAGGCACCGGCAAGGAATTGATCGCCGGAGCGCTGCACCGCAACAGTCCGCGAAGTGACAAACCGTTTGTCTCACTTAACTGTGCCGTGTTGTCCGATACACTGCTGGAGAGCCAGCTGTTCGGTCATATACGGGGTGCTTTTACCGGGGCGGTCATGAACCAGAAGGGACTCCTTGAGGAAGCCGATGGCGGCACACTGTTTCTGGATGAGATCGGAGATGTCAGCCCTGCAGTGCAGGCCAAACTCCTGCGGGTCACCCAGGAGAAGGATTTCATCGTCCTCGGCTCGACCCGTACGCGCAAGGTGGATGTGCGTTTCGTGGCTGCGACCAACAAAGACCTGATGAACGAGGTCAAGGAAGGACGTTTCCGTGAGGATCTCTATTACCGCCTGAACGTAATTTCCATTAACCTGCCGCCACTGCGCGAGCGGCGCGAAGACATCGAACCGCTCGCCCTCCATTTCCTGAAGTCATCCACGCGGCGTATGAAAAAGGAAGTGACCGGCATCGAAGATGACGCCTTGCAGGCGCTGCTGCAGTACGACTGGCCCGGCAATGTGCGCGAGCTGGAAAATGTCATGGAGCGGGCCGTAATTCTGGCCCGCGGCAATATGATCACCATCGGCCTGCTGCCGCTCGGTGCGCGCCGGGATGCCATCTCCGCCCTGGCCGGGCCTTCTCCGCAAATAACCCTTGATGAGATCGAACGTCAGCACATCACCGCGATCCTCAAAGAAACCGGTTTTCACAAGAGCCGTGCCTCACAAATCCTGGGCATTTCGCGCAAAACCCTGGACCGCAAAATTGCCGAATACCACCTGACGGAAAAGGGCAGTGCGTGAGACCATCACTGCGCTATTCGATCCGTTTAAAGCTGACTCTGGCAATCCTGACGCCGCTGGTAATCGCCGTTGTTCTTATCTGGATAATTGGCGCTTCAACGCTCTACCTGGGCATACACGAACTTCCTTTTTTCGATTTACGCTTCCGGATACACCTTATTTTCGCCACGATTCTTATCTTTGTAACCATGATCGGAGTATCAATTTCGGCGTGGCTCGGTTCCAGCCTGGCCCGCCCGATCAAGGCTGTTGAAGAGGGGGCACGCCTGCTGGCGCTTGGCGAAGATATTCCGGATATCGTAGTCGGCGGACATGACGAAATTTCGGTCATGGCGGAAGAATTCAACATCATGAAACATCGCCTGATTGAGCGCGAACATGAGATCAAGCTGCTTAACCGGACCCTGGAAGAAAAGGTTGCTGAGCGAACCACCCAGCTGGACGAAAAAAACCAGTGGCTGCTTGTGGCTCAGCAGGAACTGGCCCGGGCAGAACGACTTGTCGGCATCGGCATCCTGGCATCGGGCGTGGCCCACGAGATCAACAACCCGCTGGCAATAATTCGCGGCAACGCCGAACTGCTTGAGATGTCGCCGCATCTGAACGTTGCGGATCAACCGGAAGTGGAGACCATCATCCGGCAGGTCGGCCGGGTGGAGCGGATCGTGTCCAACCTGCTGACCTTTGCCCGGACAAAGAAAAAAAACGTCCACGCCTTTCACATTGAAGCGCTGCTTGATGACATCCTTGACCATATCGGCCATCAGATCCCGCTGGAGGGGTATCGAATCGAACGGAAGCATGGGGCTGTTGACGATGAAATAGAAGGGGATGAAGATCAACTGCGACAGGTATTCACCAACCTGATCATTAACGGCCTGCAGGCTATGGAACACGGGGGGGCGCTGACGGTTACCACGGGGGTTGACCGGGAGACGAACCGTTGTTCGGTGACGATAGCGGACAGCGGACCGGGAATTGCCGCAGACATCAAGGAAAGACTGTTCACACCGTTCTTCACCACCAAGCCGAGCGGAACCGGCCTTGGGCTGGCCGTATCCTACGGGATCGTCACGGATCATGGCGGTGACATCAGGGTTGAAAGCGAGCCGGAGCAAGGGGCCGCGTTCATCGTGACTCTGCCGATACGGCAAGCGGCTCTGCCTACCAACAGTTCCGGGGGCTAGTTCGGCGGGAATATCCGCAATCTTGGAGTTGTTCCCGAGTGTGTGGGAGGGATTGCCGATCATGTACACCTGTTGATCGGCCTGAAAGCAACTCATCGTTTATGTGACGTGCTTCGGGAAATCAAGGTGTCGTCCTCTAAGTTTATTCATGAGGCGATAGAACTGAGGGAGTTCGCCTGGCAAGATGGTTACGGAGCATTTACGGTCAGTGAAAATCGTCGTGGTGCCGTCAAACATTACATCCTGAATCAGGAAGATCATCACCAGACGCGAACGTTTCAGGATGAATACCTGGCCTTTCTGAGGCAAGCCGGGGTGGAATTCGATGAACGGTATTTGTAGGGCCTGATCAATATTCCGGGGGTTAGCCTTTCAGGCTTACCCCCGGCTAATGTCTGTCCGGCCCTCCAGGCCGAAGGCATTGTGCCCTGAAAGGGCAATTGGATATTAGCCGGGGCTGGCCGTGAAACGGCAATCCCCGGAAACGGTGGCGAAACGATTAATGTAGTGCCGTGGCAGGGCCCGGGATATTGGTGGCGTGCATGGCGGGGTGTGGTGTATAGAGTAAATGGTTACTTATTCTGACACACTAAATGAGATAACACGTTTGGAGGAATTACTTATGCAACTGGATTTCAGCTCTTACGAAAAGGCCTTGCTCTCGCTCCAGCGGGTGCTTGACCGCAGTCGCACAGTACCGGGTGACGAAGATATACGCGACGCATGCATTCAGCGTTTTGAATACACCTATGAGCTGGCTTTCAAGATGCTCAAACGCCAGTTAGAGCAGGAACTACCCTCAAGCGAGGAACTGGATCACCTCCCTTTCAAGGAAATGATTCGCATCGGCGCCGAGCGCGGCTTGATTGCCGTGCCCGAACGCTGGTTCGACTATCGCGATAAACGCAACATCACCTCCCACACCTACGACGAAGAGAAGGCACGCGAAGTTTTCGCTATCCTGTCCGATTTCGCGGCCGATGCCGCAGACTTGCTGGCTCGCCTGAAGACTCGGACATGATTGACCTCGCCCCGGAACAGCTGACCGAGGTACGCCGGATCCTCCAACTCCACGTCCCCGGACGCACGGTTCGCGCCTTCGGCTCCCGCGTGCAGGGAAACGCCAAACCCTTTTCCGATCTTGACCTGGCCGTCATGGGCGATACTCCGCTAGATTTCCGGCAACTGGCCGCCCTGAAGGACGCCTTTGCCGAGTCCAACCTCCCCTTTCGCGTGGATGTCGTGGATTGTGCGGCCACCAGCGAGGCGTTTCGGGGGATTATTGAGAGGGCGTTTGAGGTGGTAACAGGTAAAGGGTGTTGTGATGCACACAATGGTTAAATTCAGGTTGCTGCTCATTTATGCCTAAACATACCTCAAAGATTTTTACTCGCAGTTTTCCAAATATCGTTGAAGTGCGGAAGCTTTGCATCATCGAGACATATCACACGAGCCGTCAAGCCTTTTGGCATCCTGATGAGATAGTACGTGAAGCAAGGAGACAGTATTTGCGTGATTCTTTACATCGAGCCGCTTCCATACTTCATGAAACTGAAATGCCCAACTAGAAAAATGCACCCGCCATAAAAACAGGCGGGAGATTTCCCACTACGTTGAAAAACGTACAAGGGCTTGCCCTTCAAACAGGAATTTTCCCCTAATGCTCCACCACCCCATAACATCCCGCACAAGCACCCCTCCCTCTTCATGCCTCCCGTCCCCGCGAACAAAGCACCAAGCCCATACCGAACCTACTTAACAAACGTCCCGTTCTGATACTCCTCAAACGCAACCTTCAGCTCTTCCTGAGTATTCATCACGATAGGCCCGTACCAGGCGACCGGTTCACCCAGCGGCTTGCCGGAGACGAACAGGAAGCGCACCGGTTTGTCCGCAGTCGTCACCTGAACTGCAGAGCCGGCATGCTCAAACAGCACCACGGTTTCAGCCGCGCAACTGCAGCGCCGCTCGGTGTCCGACCAACCGTGACCGACCATCTCGTAGGCGTAGGCATCCCGCTGATCATCGAAGAACCCCTCACCGGAGAGCACATAGGCAAAGGCCGTATGTCCAAGCGGCAGCCGGTGAGTGAATACTGACCCGGCTGGTACACTGATGTCGAGCATTTCCGGCTCGATCACAATATCCCCCACCGGCCCTTTGACACCACCCGCTTCACCGGCGATGACCTTGACAACCACCCCGTTTTCAAGCGTTACCGACGGAATGTCTGCCGCCTTGACGTCACGATAGCGGGGCTCCATCATCTTCTGCGCCGCCGGCAGATTGGCCCAGAACTGGAACCCCCACATGGTGCCGGTGGGGCTGATCTGTGGCATTTCCTGATGGATTATGCCGCTGCCGGCGGTCATCCACTGCACATCCCCGGCCCCGATCGCTCCTTTGTTGCCCATGCTGTCCCCATGTTCCACCAACCCCTCCAGCACATAGGTGATAGTCTCTATCCCCCTGTGGGGATGCCAGGGGAAACCGGCCAGGTATTCGTCCGGGTTGGAGGTATGGAAATCATCCAGCATCAGGAACGGATCGAATTGCGGCACCTGCGAATAGCCGAAGGCCCGCTTCAGGTGCACACCGGCCCCTTCGATGGTGGGACGGCTCTTGAAGATTTTGGCGATTCTGCGTGTGGTCATGGTCAGGCTCCTTTTCATTACAAGTTTGTCAGGGTCATCATGATGCTGATATATCGGTAATCCTCCGGAGTGTCCATATCAAGCAGCACCCCCGGATCATCCACTTCAAGGTAGCGGATCCGTTCCGGCTCCCGCTGCACCAGGTCGCGGAGGATATGTGTTTCGGTCAGCTCGTTCAAAACTGCCCGGGGAAATAGCAGCGGGTGGCCGCGCCGTTCCTGACAGCACGGGATAATAATACTGCCAGGCGAATCCTCATGCGCCGCGATCAAGCAGTTGATGGTACGAGGGGAAACCAGCGGATAATCGCAGAGCGCGACAATCACGCCGCTTGCTTCCGTCGTCAGTGCGTCACGGCCGGCCCGCACCGAGGAGGCCATGTCGCCTTCGCATTCCGGATTGACAGCGATCCCGACCGGATAATCCCGAACGGCCGCCGCCACCCCGTTTCCTTCTTCCGCAACCACAACCGCAATTTCACCGACCCCGCCCGAAATCAGCGCATCGAGACAGCGGGCGATCACCGTGCTCCCGCCCAGCAGCAACAGCTGTTTGCAACTCCCCATGCGCCGCGATTTTCCTGCCGCAAGCAGGATTACGCCCACACTTCCGGTCACTTCCCTCTCCTGATGGCGATCAACTGTCCGACGATACTGACAGCGATTTCCTCCGGAGTCTGGGCTGCGATATCAAGCCCCACCGGTGTGACCACCCGGGCCCGTTGTGCAGCATCAAAGCCTTCCTCTTCAAGAGTCTTGAGCAGCGTCTCCCGTTTGTTCCCGCTTCCGAGCAGGCCGATAAAACCGGCCCCGGTGGACAGACAGCCCCGCACCGCAGCAAAGTCATGCAAGTGTCCCGGTGTTGCGATCACGACAAAGCTCTCAGGGTCCAGTTTCAGCCGGCCAAACGCGTCTGTCACCGCGGCACAGACAATCCCGTCCGCACATGGAAGCAGCGATTCAACGGCGCAATCGGGGCGTTCATCAACCACCACCACCCGGAAGCCGCAGCCGTGGGCCAGTGCGGTCACCGCCTGTCCCACATGGCCGGCGCCGAACATGACCAGCAGCGGCCGGCGGCCATGCGGCTCAACAAAAACGGACATGCTGCCGCCACAGGCATAGCCGTACTCTTCGGTCAGCACGAACTCCAGTGTATAGATTTCATTCTCGGCAATGGCCACCCGGGCGGCCTCAATGGTCTCCAGCTCGACGCGTCCGCCGCCAACCGAACCCAGGCTGCTTCCGTCGCCACATATCAGCATCTTGGCCCCTGGCTTGCGGGGCGACGATCCCTCTTGAGCAACAACGGTGGCAAGGGCAAACGGTTCACCCTGCCGGGTCAGACGCACTATTTCCTCGTACAGTTCCAGTTCGATCAATTGATTACCCCCTGTTCACCGCAGCCCTGATTTTATCCGGAGTCATCGGCAGCGAGCGGAGCCGTGCGCCGGTGGCTGCAAACAGCGCGTTGGCCACCGCCGGGGCGATGGGCGGCACCCCCGGCTCACCCACGCCGCCTGGAGGCTCGCTGCTGGCGATTATATGAACCTCTATCCGTGGTGCGGCGGCCATGCGCACCAGCGGGTAGCTGTCGAAGTTCCCCTGTTCCACCCGCCCGTCCTTGAGGGTGATCGCCCCGTGGAGAGCCGCCGAAAGACCGAAGACAATGCCCGATTCCATCTGGGCCTTGATCGTGTCCGGATTGACGATACGGCCGCAGTCAACGGCACAGACCACCCGATGCACCTTTATGTTCCCCTGTACATCCAGAGATACCTCCGCCACCTGGGCGATATAGCTGCCGAACGATTCGTGTACGGCAATGCCCCTCCCGTGCCCGGCCGGAAGTGGCTTACCCCACCCTCCCTTCTTCGCGGCGATCTCAAGTACTTTCATGGTACGGGGGTGTTTGGCCAGTAGTTGACGACGGTACTGATACGGGTCTTTTCCGGCGGCATGGGCCAGCTCGTCCAGAAAGCTTTCCATCACAAAGGCGGTGTGGGAGTGCCCCACCGAGCGCCACCATAGAACCGGCACGGCGTTTTTCGGGCTGTGCAGCTCCACCTGCAAGTTCGGAATGTCATACAGAGTGGTGGAGGCGCCTTCAACCGAGGTATCGTCGATTCCATCCTTGACCATGCCGGACTCGAAGGGCGTACCGGCGATGATCGATTGTCCCACGATTCGGTGGTGCCATGCCAGCGGCATCCCCTTGTCGTCAAGGCAGGCTGCAATCCGGTCATACCACATGGGGCGATAATAGCCGGCCCGCATGTCGTCCTCACGGCTGCGGATCACCTTTACCGGCTGCATGACCGCCTTGGCCACCTGAGCCGCCTCGACCACAAAATCAGAGCCGGTACAGGCTCGCCGACCGAAGCCGCCACCCAGGAAGGTCGTCTCAAAGACAACCTGTTCCGGCTTCAGCCCGGCCACGCGGGCAGCGGCATTGCGGTCCACAGTCTGGAACTGGCTGCCGGTACGGACAAGACAGCTCTCCTGTTTCATATCGACGAAGCAGTTGAGCGGTTCCATCGTGGCATGGGCCAGATAGGGCACCTCATACTCAACATCGAAGCGCTTTTTCGCCTGTGACAGCACCGTCGGCGCGTCGCCATCCTTGCGGGCGACCAGACCGGGTGTGGCCGACAGACGGGCATACTCTTCGTGCATCAGGGTAGTCGAGACCTGTCCCCCCGGACCCTCGTCCCAAATGATATCAAGAAGCTCGCGCCCTTTTTGGGCAGGCCAAAAACCGTCGGCCACCACCGCCACACCGGCATCCACCGCCACTACCTGTTTAACCCCAGTGACAGCCAGCGCTCTGGATGCATCAAAGCTCTTGACCTGACCGCCGAATACCGGCGGACGGGCAATGACAGCGGTAAGCATGCCGGGAGCGGTGACGTCGATGCCGAAAACCGCCTTCCCGTTGATCTTGGCCGGGCTGTCCAGCCGATGAAATGGCCTGCCGAGCAGGATTTTTGCGCCGGACTTCAGTTTCGGTTCCTTTGGCACCGGCAATTTTGCCGCTTTGGCGGCAATCTTGCCGAAGCTGATTTGCATGCCGCCAGGGCCCAGCACAATGCCATTCTCGGCGCGGCAAGCGCCCGGTTTGACCCGCCACTCGTTCGCAGCCGCTGTAATCAACATCTCACGCGCCGCCGCCCCGGCCAGCGACAGCCGGCTCCACTCTGAACGGACGCTGGTACTGCCGCCTGTGACCATAATCGGCCCGAACTGGGCGTGGTTATACTCAGGGGCTACCGGCGAGGCCTGAAAAGTGACCCGTTTCCAGTCGCAGCAGAGTTCCTCGGCCACAAGCATTGGCAGCGATGTGTAGACACCCTGCCCCATCTCGGACTTGTTGACGATGATCGTCACGGAGTTGTCCGTCCCGATGCGCAGGAAGGCATTAGGAGCAAAGACGGCATCTCCGGCCGCGAATGCGTCAAGTGCGCCGAAAGGGAGATGACAGGCCAGTAGCAGTCCGCCTCCGGCGAGGGCGCTGGCCTTCATGAACTGTCTCCGGCTCATTTTAGTTCCATCGCTCATAATTCCTTCCCTCCTTTCGGCGCAGATTTGCCGCCGGCGGCATGAATCGCCCTGCGAATACGGCCATAAGTGCCGCAGCGGCAAAGGTTGCCGCTCATGGCGCTGTCGATATCGGCATCAGTCGGTTTCGGTTTCTTATCCAGCAGGGCAACGGCGGACATTATCTGCCCGGGCTGGCAGTAGCCGCACTGCGACACCTCCTGGGCCAGCCAGGCCTTCTTGAGCGGGTGGTTTTCAGGAATCCCCTCGATAGTGACCACTTTCTTACCTTGCACGTCTCCAACCGGAGTAATGCACGAACGTTGAGGATATCCGTCAATATGGACAGTGCAGGCTCCGCACAGCCCCTCGCCGCAGCCGAACTTGGAACCGTTGAGTCCCAATTTTTCCCGCAACACCCACAAAAGCGGCGTATCAGGGCTGACATCCACCCGCCGCTCCTTGCCGTTGACATTGAAAACAATCATTATGTGCCTCCCATGCGTAAAATTCGGACTCAATTCAACACATAAAAGAGTATATCGGGATTTTTCAGTTTGTGAAGGTGAGGTGGAAAAAACAGGGGGGAGTATAGGAAATGCATCTTAAAAGAAAAAATTTATTTTCCGCAGAGTACGCGGACGAACACAGAGGAATATCAAAAATATAAGAATTCTGAACTTCTTTGCTCTGCGCTCATCTTCGTACTCTTTTATGTTTCATCTTTTTCCAACCCGCTCATTGAGAACCGCCTCTAACGTCTCATCGCCGACGTTCATGTACAGGTTCCCATCGGTAATGGTGACCGCCCAGGTTATGACGCGCTCCAGCTTGGAGACCAAACGATTGATGAAAGTCTGATCAAAACTTATAAGCGACAGATTGGACACCACGGCAAGCTTCTGCAGATGCTGTTGTTCCCACATGGCAAGCGTTCTGCCGCAGGCGACCAGAGCTACACGTTCCGCATGGCGACTGGCCTTTATGATTCGCTCCGGCTCCGGCAGTCCGACCTCCACCCAGAACAGCACGCGGTCATCCGGCCTTTTCGACCAGAGATCAGGTTCATCTCCCGCAGCAAGACCCTTGGCAAACACAAGCTCAGGTTCGTAATAAAGTGCATACGCCAGCAGTCTGGCGACAAGGCGCTCTTCGGTTTCCGAGGGGTGACGGGCAACCGTAGCCTGCAAAGTTTCGTAAATTCCACGGTCGACGTCAGAGAGTTGAATAGTGACCCGGTGTATGGTTGATGGCAATGCCATATGGTATTTTATCCTTTGGGTGTTGTTATACGGACGGTTTCAAGTATGTTCAATTATGGCTGGAAAAAGTGCAGTAAAAAAAAGTCCCGCTGCTTCCAGCGGGACTTTTCGGAATATTTACTAACCAACCAGCTGGCTCTTGGTAAAGAGCGCCTTGAGCCAGTACCCTTCCGCTTCAATATTCTCGCGGCCACCCTCTTCGCGATCAACCAGCGTCACAATGCCTAGCACCGTTAACCCTTCTTCCTCGGCCCGGCGCACCGCTTTCATCGATGAGCCGCCGGTTGTGACGACATCTTCAACAATGACAACTCTCGTTCCGGGGGGAAGATTTTTGCGCCCTTCCAGCCACTGACCGGTACCGTGCCCTTTAGGCTCTTTGCGGATAATGAAGGCATGCATGCTCTTGCCGGCCAGATGAGCGGCAATCGATGTTGCTGTGGCAATAGGATCGGCGCCAAGCGTAATGCCGCCAACTGCCTGAACCCCTTCAACGTCCTTGATTGCTTCGTAAAAAAGCTTGCCGACCAGCAGGCCGCCTTCTGCATGCAACGTAGTCTGTTTGCCGTCGAAGTAAAAGTCACTCTGGCGACCGGAAGCCAAGGTTACCAGACGCTTTTCGTATGACAGTTCCAGTATGATTTTTTTCAGTTGATCGCGATCACTCATGGTTATTCATCTCCTCTTCGAATAGTCCCTTCTGCATATCTTCTACAGGTTTGGGGAATGCAACCGGGTACGTCCCGGCAAAACAGGCTTTGCAATATTGGGTATTGCCATGACCGATCGAGGAGATCAGCCCTTCTTCAGACAAGTATCCGAGAGAATCGGCGGTAACGTAGCGACAGATTTCATCAATCGTATGCGATGACGAAATCAACTCCTTGCGGTTCGGCGTATCGATACCGTAGTAGCAGGGGTAGCTGGTGGGGGGAGATGAAATGCGCAAATGCACCTCACTCGCCCCGGCGTTCCGAACCATCTTGACGATCTTGCGCGAGGTGGTACCACGCACGATCGAATCGTCGATCACGACGACTCGTTTGCCATCAAGCAGCTCACGCACCGGGTTGAGCTTGATCTTGACTCCGAAGTGGCGGATCGCCTGGGCCGGCTCGATGAACGTCCTGCCGACATAATGGTTACGGATCAACCCCAGCTCGAACGGTATGCCCGATTCCTCTGCATAACCCATGGCGGCCGGCACACCGGAATCCGGCACCGCGATAACAACGTCGGCATCCACCGGATACTCACGCGCCAGCTGACGCCCCAGCTCTTTACGGGCCAGATAAACATTCCTGCCGAAGATATATGAGTCAGGACGGGCAAAATAGACAAATTCAAAAATGCAGGGGGTCGGATCGATCTTCTTGAAGGGAAAGAGCGACTTGATGCCGCCGTCTTTGGTGCAGACCACCATTTCACCCGGTTCGATCTCACGGATGAAGTCGGCCTCGATGAGATCCAGCGCACAGCTTTCAGATGCGACCACCCAGGCATTACCCAGCTTGCCGAGACATAACGGGCGGAAACCGTTAGGGTCACGCACCGCAATCATGCGGGTCTCAGTCAAAAAGACCAGACAGTAGGCGCCCTGAATACGCTTAAGAGCCTCCACAATACGTTCTACAAGCGAGTTTGTCTTGTACGTTGCAATCAGATGAATAATTATTTCGGTGTCCATCGTCGTCTGGAAGATCGATCCGTAGGCTTCGAGCTCCGCCTTCAACAGCTGGGCATTGACCAGGTTGCCGTTGTGAGCGACTGCAATCGAACCACGCGAATAGTCAACCATGATCGGCTGCACATTCTTTTCCACCGAGGCACCGGCTGTTGAATAGCGGACATGGCCGATAGCCGATTTACCGGGCAGCTTTTTGAAGACATCAGGATTGCTGAATACATCCGCAACCAGCCCCATTCGCTTGTGAGCGTGCAGGGATTCGCCGTCTGACGAGACAATACCGCAGCTTTCCTGGCCGCGATGTTGCAGGGCATAGAGACCGAGATAGGTCAGGTTTGATGCCTCCGAGTGATTGTAAATACCAAAAACGCCGCATTCTTCTTGAGGACGGGATAGCTTCATAGGTAAAGGCTCCACTTCATTCTGATCAAACAAGGTTTACTCTAGCATACTCGGCGGCATTTTTATACAGGGTCAACCCGTCACCCTCTTCCGGCAGATTTTCCCGTGTCCATCTGGGGTGCTGGGTGTAATGAACAAACGCTTCCGGATGCGGCATCAGCCCCATCAGGCGTCCGGTTGGGTCACACAGGGCCGCAATTGCGTTGGTTGAGCCGTTGGGATTGGCGGGAAACTCCATGGTTGATTGGGCGTACCCAGCATCGCTGTAGCGTAACACAGGCAGGTGTCCGGCTTCAAGCCGATCCAGAGTCGCCCCGGAATCGCACAGAAACTTACCTTCACCGTGACGCACCGGCAGATAGATTCCCTTGTTGATCCCCTTGGTGAATATGCTGGGCGAAGCGGGATCGACCTTCAGGTATGTCCAGCGATCCTGGAAACGGCCGCAGTCGTTATGAGTCAAGGTAACGGTCTGGTTCAGATATTTGCCGTCGAGTCCGGGCAGCATCCCCATCTTGACCATCAGCTGAAAGCCGTTGCAGACGCCGAGAATCAGCTTGCCGTCGTCGATAAAACGGGTGAACTGGTCAACCAGCTTTTCATTTCCGCCGGTGACCTGCGCATTTTTCAGGCGGTTGGCCTGAGCTTTGGCGCTCCCCAGATCGTCGCCGTCGAGAAAACCTCCGGTCAGATTGAGAAAATGAAAGTCGTCCAGTCGGATCTCACCGGAAAGGATCTCGGCGATATGGGCGATAACGGCTTCATCGAAGCCGCCGAGGCGACAGGCGTGGGCGGCCTCCATCTCGCAGTTGGTGCCGTTGCCGGTTATGACGATTGCGCGTGTCTGTTTCATTTCTTATAATTCTCCTTGAACTTTCGTACTTAAAATGCTGGATCGAGCGTAGAGCGTAGGTTGGGCAAAGTGAAACGTGCCCAACATCTGCACCGGTTCTTGTTGGGCACACTGGCGTTTTGCCCAACCTACTACTGCCCATTACTCCACGCCCCGCGCACAAACCGAATGTCTTCATAACTGACTGATTCCGGTAATCCTTCGCGCAGTTCCGACAAGCTGCCCGGGCCCACTTTCTCCAGTCGCGCCTGAATCATCGGCACCTTCTCCGCAGCCACAAACCGCAGCAGATCGACATCGGCGCCAAGAGCCGTCAATTCCTCAAGATGGGTAGAAATGGTCAAGCTTTTTAAACCGCGCCGTTCGGCGATGCCCGACAGGTCAAACCCTTCGCGGTACAATCGCAACGTCTCTTTCTGGGTATCACTGATTGTCAGCGCCAGATCCTTATCAGAAAGACCGGACACGCTTTTACCGGAATTTTCCTGATCATAGGCGGCAATAATATCCATAAACGCTTTGCCATACTGACGCAGTTTGTGCTCACCCACGCCGCTAACCTGTAACATCTCGCGTGAATGAGTCGGTCTGCTTCGAGCCATCTCAGCAAGAGTTGCATCGGAGAACACTACAAATGGCGGTACATTAGCATCATCAGCAAGCTTTTTACGGGTTGCCCGCAGTGCATCGAACAGCGCCTGATCATAGTCCTTTCGACCACCAGCGCGCTTCTTACCCTTCTCCACAGTTTCCACTGCATCGCGCGGTCTGCCGAGAATAACCTGGGTTTCTCCCTTTAAAACCGGACGCGCCGCCGGTGTCAGCTTCAGCACGCCAAAACGGGTAAAATCCTGCGCCAGATAGCCAAGATGAATCAGCTGACGAATAATATTCTCCCATTCGTTTGCCGAGGTATCCGCGCCAATACCGTAGGTTGACAGCTGATTATGCCTGAAATCAAGCACCCGCTGATTCTTGCTGCCACGCAGCACCTCAATGACATGCATCATACCAAAGCGTTCGCCAACGCGATATACGCAGGAAAGCGCCTTTTTAGCCTGTTCGGAAGCATCAAAACGCTTGGGCGGATCGGTGCAGATATCGCAGTTGTCGCAGTCGTGCTCACGTAAATCGCCGAAATAGGACAACAGCGCCCGGCGGCGACAGGTGAGCGCCTCGGCATACCCCACCATGGCGTTCAGCTTCTGAATTTCGATCTTGACCCGTTCGGCATTGTCGCTGTTTTCAATCAGCTTGCGGGCAGTCATGACATCACCCATGCCGAACAGCATCAGAGCCTCGGATGGCAGTCCGTCACGCCCTGCCCTGCCGGTCTCCTGATAATAACTCTCAACACTTTTCGGCATATCGTAATGCACCACAAAACGCACATTCGGCTTATCAATCCCCATGCCGAAAGCCACCGTAGCCACCACGATGCGGATATCATCCTTGCGGAAGGCGTCCTGTACACGTTTACGCTCATAATCCGGCAAACCGGCATGATAGGCAGCCGCAGAAAATCCGGCCTGTTGCAGGCGTTCGGCCACCTGTTCCACCCGTTTGCGGCTCAAGGCATATACAATGCCGGCCTCGTCACGCCTGCCACTCAAGAATGCAGACATCTGAACCAGCGGTTTTTGTTTTGGAATCACCGTATAAGTGATGTTAGGACGATCAAACCCGGCGACAAAAACCGTTGCGTCAGCCAAACCCAATTGCCCAAGAATATCCTTGCGGGTTTCCGGATCGGCGGTGGCTGTCATGGTGACAATCGGCACCCCTGGAAAAAGCGGACGCAAACGACCAAGCTGGGTATATTCCGGGCGGAAATCGTGCCCCCACTGCGAGATACAGTGCGCCTCATCAATGGCGAACAGGGATAATTTCAAAGAACCGAGTCGCGCCAAAAATTCCGGCATCATCAGCCGTTCAGGAGCAACATATAACAAATCAAGCGTACCGGCATCCATCTGTTGAAAAACGCGCCCGACCTCGGCTGATGAAAGTGAAGAATTGAGACAGGACGCCCGCACTCCATTGGCTATCAGAGAATCGACCTGATCCTTCATCAGGGCAATCAGCGGCGAAACTACTATTGCGACACCATCCCGATGCAAAGCCGGGATCTGGAAACAGAGAGACTTGCCGCCGCCGGTCGGCATGACCAGAAAAACATTTTCCCCAGCCACCACACGCTCGATGACATCCTGCTGAGGAGAGCGAAACTCGTGGTAACCGAAGATGGTTTTCAGGGTATGGTGAATGGATTCAGGCACAGGGAACCGTTAAAGTTCCCGCAGCGTCAGTTGCCACGCCTCTTTCAATTCGGATAAATCGGCTTTGACAACAACATCACCATTCAAACCGGTGATCGAAAGATTCTGACCTTCCGTCACGACACCGATCGACGCAAAGCAGTTGCCGTTCATGACAGCCTCGAATTCGTCCTGTTTCTCCGGGTGAACCGTCACCAGATGGCGGGATGCCGATTCGGAGAAGAGCAGCGTACAATCGCTCTTGCCGGCCGCATCACCCTTCCAGAGAACGCGGGAGTGATCCAGGTCCATGCCGAACCCTCCGGCAAAGGCAGATTCGGCCGCAGCTACAGCCAGACCGCCGTCGGAGAGGTCATGACAGGAAGCGACAATTCTCTTATTGACCGCCTTATGATAGGCCTGATAGCGCTGATACGCCTTGACGGTATCGACGTGCGGGACCTTGTTGCCGATCGCTCCGGAGAGCGCCAGATATTCGGAACCGCCCAGTTCATCCGCCGTTCTACCGAGCAGATAAACGATGTCGCCGGGGCGCTTGACATCCATCGTCACCGCTTTCCGCGCGTCTTCAATCTTGCCGATGACCGAAAAGAGGAGCGTCGGGGGGATCGATATCTTGGTCGTACCATCATAAAAGTCGTTTTTCATCGAGTCTTTGCCGGAGATAAGCGGCAGGTTGTAATCCATGCAGACGTCGTAAAGCGCCTGGTTGGAGCGCACCAACTGGGCCATCTTGTAGGCGCCATCGGGGGTTTTGTCCGACAGTACCGGATCGCACCAGCAGAAGTTGTCCAGTCCGGCGACAAGGTCCAGCGAACCGCCGACGGCCACATAGTTGCGCAGCGCCTCGTCAACAGCGTTGGCGGTCATATGATAGGTATCGATGTCCGAGAAACGGGGACAGATACCGTGGGCGGTAACAACCCCTTCAAATGAATCGAGCAGCGGCCTGACAACGGCCGCATCAGAGGGGCCGTCGTTGGCAACGCCGGTGAACGGTTTAACGACAGAGCCGCCCTGCACTTCGTGGTCGTAGCGCCTGACTACCGACTCCTTGGAACAAATATTCAGTGCCGCAAGCAACTTTTTCAGGTCGTCATTGTAATTCTCTTTTTGCTCAAGAACCGGCTCATCATTATGAGGAGGCGTCCACTTGGCCGGCAGCTGCATCGGCGGCAGACCTTCATGCATGAACTCCATCGGCAGCAAGGCGACCGTCTGCTCACCATAGAGCATATGGAAGACGCCGTTGTCGGTAAATTCACCCAGCACGGTGGCCTCGACGCCGAAGCGCACGGCCATGGCGAGAAACTCTTCAATCTGTTCAGGTGGAACGGCCAGCGACATCCGCTCCTGGGCTTCAGAGATCAATATTTCCCACGGATTAAGGCCCGGATATTTGAGCGGCGCCTTGGCAAGATCCATCCGGCAGCCGCCGCATTCACCCGCCATCTCGCCGATGGATGATGACAGGCCGCCGGCGCCGTTATCGGTGATGAAACGGTAGAGCCCCTTGTCGCGGGCACGGATCAGAAAGTCGAACATCCGCTTCTGAGTGATCGGATCACCGATCTGTACCGCCGTCACCGGAGAGTTTTCGTTAAGCTCCTCAGAAGAGAAGGTAGCGCCGTGAATTCCATCCTTACCGATCCGTCCTCCGGTCATGACGATCAGATCGCCCGGCTTGATGGACTTTTCGTGCGACGGCTGGCCGTTAACGACAGCGGGCATAAGCCCGGCTGTACCACAGAAGACAAGAGGCTTACCGGCAAAACGATCATCGAAAACCAGCGAGCCGTTTACGGTCGGGATGCCGCTCTTGTTGCCGCCATGCTCGACACCTTCGACAACCCCCTCAAAGATCCGACGGGGATGCAGCAAGCGGCTTGGAAGCGGTTTGGTATAAAACGGATCGGCAAAACAGAAAACGTCTGTGTTGAAGATCAGCTTTGAACCGATACCGGT
Source organism: Geobacter sp. (assembly GCA_025360785.1). GTDB lineage: Bacteria > Desulfobacterota > Desulfuromonadia > Geobacterales > Pseudopelobacteraceae > JACRCG01. The sequence goes on along the minus strand of JANYBN010000174.1, from coordinate 8,198 downwards.
GCCGAACGGGTCGCGATTGACGCCGACGATGCCGGTCAGCGCTCCGCCGTACGGATCAAGGGCTGATGGGGAGTTGTGGGTTTCCACTTTGAAAACGAGGGAATGCTGCTCGTTGAATTTGATAACACCCGCGTTGTCCTTGAATACGGAGAGACAGAAATCCTTCTCCCCCATACGTTCGCGGACATCCTTCGTAGTCCTTTGGATGAACGACTTGAACAGGGACTTAATCTCCTGTTTGTTGCCTTTCTCATCCTCATACTGCACGGTTCCTGAAAAAATCTTATGTTTGCAGTGCTCCGACCATGTCTGCGCCAGACATTCCAGCTCCACGTCGGTCGGTTTCGCGCCGAGTCCGAACTTCTGCCGATCAGCCAGAACCTCAGGGTCGCGGTAATGTCCCTGAATAATCTTCATTTCATCCAGAGTAAGCGCCAGCACGCCATCCTTGCTGATCCGCATCAACTCTTCGTCCGAAACTTCCAGATCGATCTCCCGCACTTCGGCCTTGGTTTCTCCGCTGACCTTAGGGGCGATAGCAGGAAAGCCGCCTTTTGCAACGAAATCGGCAGCCGAAAGGATGCTGTAACGCTGGATGAGGGTATTGCAGAGGAGGCCGGTGGCGATTTTTTCAACATCGGCCACAGACAGGCTTCCCTTGAGAAGATATTGTACAGAGTAATAGACTCCGTCTCCGGCAGTAAACGGACGGCCGGTCAGATAGGCGACCGCCTCACGTGCGGTTCGGCCGACATTGTCGGTGACGCCGGCACGGAACCCGACTTCCACGGCAAAATCGAATCCGCCGGCAAGCGGCCGGTCGATGCTCCAGACCTGAATGACCGGATCACTGAATGGACCGGCGGCGGCCTGCTTCAGTTCCGATCCGGTGAGATCGGCGTCCACGGTGTAGACATCAATGGTTGCCACTCGTTCCACCGGCAAATGCAGAAAATGCTCGATTTCACGCTTGATCCGCTCGCCTCGTGCGTCACGCACACCATCCCTTAATGCTGCTTCTATTCTATTGGCCATATCAGTCTGTTCCTTTTTGCAGATTCACCGTTCTGGTCGGGAACGGAATTTCGATTGAGTGTTCAGCAAACCTTTTGAGAATAATAGAATTGATTTTATCGGTGACGGCAAACAGATTGCCGTACTCTTCAACCCAGAAAAAAAGCGCCATATTGAGGGCAGAATCGCCGAAACTGACAAAATAGGCTTCCGGTGGAGGGTCAGCAAGGACATCCGCTACTTCGCCGGCGGTCGCTGCCAACAGCTGCTTGACCAGATCGACATCGCTGCCGTACGCTACACCGATATTGATACGCCCCTTGGCCCGGCTGTTGGGAAACGCCTGGTTTGTCAGCATGGTATTACAAAGGTCTGAATTGGGGATAATTAACAACTGGTTATCCGGAGTTCTGAGCTTGGTGCTCCGGAGGCCGATATCAGTCACGTCACCGATCTGCCCGCCAACCAGCTGGATACGGTCGCCGATGCGAAACGGGCGATCCAGCATGATGGTAAAACCGGAGATCATATGAGCCAGCGTATCTTTTGCCGCCATGCCTATCGCCAGAGACCCGATTCCCAAGGCGGTCACAAGAGAAAAAATATCGTAATTGAAATGTTTGAGTACCACGATCAGAGCCGCACCCATCAGGAACAGTGACACGATCTTTTCCGCCACCGGCATCATCTGGCGCGACATGACAGCTCCGGTGGTATCCTGCTGGCGGGCAACATACCATTTCATCAGTTCGTCAAGAACATGGTAAATCAGGTTACAGACGATCACGATCAAGATGATATAGATAATTCCGGAAGCGATCAAAATCAGCCGATCGTTCAACGGCAGTGAGCGGATGGCCAGGTAGGCTCCCATCACAGCGAACAGTCGTGAAACGTACGGAATCACTCCTTGCAGGACACGATCATCCAGATCGGTTGAGGTAAAAGCCGTCAGGCGCCTCCCCCACTTGTTCAGAATCATCACAACCAGATTCGACAGCACCCAGAACAGGGCCAGTATCAGCAATGCCCCCAGGATTTCCTTGGCCCAGTACAGCAGTATACCGTCACCTTCCTGAGACTGGAATAACTCCAGTATAAAACGGAGGAATCTATTCACCGAACACCCTCTTGAAGATTGTATTCACATGTTTCAGATGATAGTTCAGATCAAAAGCCTCGCGGATTCTGGCCTCGCCAAGCGCCCCGACAACTTCCTGATCCGCCAGCAGTTCCGTCTGAAAGTCCGCGCCCTGTTCCCAGACCTTCATCGCGTTGCGCTGCACCAGACGGTATGAATCTTCGCGCGACACTCCGGCCTGAGTCAGGTCGAGCAGAATTTTCTGCGAGAAGACGAGCCCTTTCATCTGGTTCAGGTTCCTCAGCATATTATCGGGGTAGACGACCAGATTACGAATCAGGCCGTTAAGACGGCGCAAGGAGAAGTCGAGCGCCACGGTGGCATCCGGCGCAATGTAGCGTTCAACCGATGAGTGGGAGATATCACGCTCATGCCACAGGGCGACATTTTCAAGCGCAGGGAAGCATAGGGAGCGGATATAGCGGGCCTGTCCGGTCAGGTTCTCAGAGAGGATCGGATTCCGTTTATGCGGCATGGCCGACGACCCTTTCTGTCCCTTGCTGAAGAATTCTTCCGCCTCCAGAACCTCGGTACGCTGGAGATGGCGGACCTCTACGGCGATCCGTTCCATCGACGATGCGATAATGGCCAGCGTGCAAAAAAGCTCGGCGTGACGGTCACGTGGAATTACCTGGGTAGAAACAGGCTCCGGCTTGAGTCCCATTTTTGCGCAGACATACTCTTCAACATAGGGGTCGATATTGGCAAAAGTACCGACCGCGCCGGAGATGGCGCCGGTGGCGATGTTCTCGCGGGCTGCCGTCAGGCGGACCCGGTTACGCTGCATCTCGGCATAAAAAGAGGCCAGCTTGAGTCCGAAGGTCACCGGCTCGGCATGAATCCCGTGGGAGCGGCCGATGCATACCGTATCCCTATGCTCCAACGCGCGCAGTTTGAGCGACTCCAGCAACATATCCAGATCGGCCAGCAACTCATCGGTGGCCTGAACCAGCTGCACCGACAGGCAGGTATCGAGAACATCTGAAGAGGTCATACCCTGATGGATAAAACGGGCTTCCGGGCCGACGTATTCGGCGACCGATGTCAAAAAGGCGATCACATCATGCTTTACCTCAGCCTCTATGGCATCAATCCTGGCGATATCGAAATCACCCTTGGCGCGAATAACCGGTACGACTTCTTTTGGGATGACTCCCAGTTCAGCCTGAGCTTCGCAGGCCAGGGTCTCGATTTCGAGCCAGATGCGGAAGCGGTTTTCAGCGGTCCAGATATGAGTCATTTCGGGGCGGGAATAGCGTTCAATCATTTAGTTAAACTCCTTATCTGTAATATAGATACAAAAATTCATGGGACACGGAAAAACCGGATTTAATGGGTCAAATCAGATCTAAAGGCATAATCAAACCACCAAAACCTAAAGCTTTTTGATTTAAATCCGCAGTTATCCATTCAATCCGCTTTTTCCGCGTTTTATTGTTTGAAAATCAGATTTCCATAACCGCACTGGCGCGGTACTGGTCACCGATGACAATGCGTGGCGCACAGATATTCTGGTCACTCAAAAAAGCCCGGGTCGTGCGCACAACATGTTCAGGGTGATTGTTCACCTCGGACAGATGTGCCATTACCAGGGCTTCTAGCCCATCATGGGCAAGTTCATGCAGCAGTTCCAGCGATTCCTCGTTGGAGATATGGCCGTGACGTGACTTGATGCGCTGTTTCAGCTCCCAGGGATACGGACCATTCATCAGCATATCGACATCGTGGTTTGACTCCAGATTGAGAAAGCGGCAGCCGCGCAGTTTTTCGGTAATCAGGCGCGTAACGATGCCGAAATCGGTAACGGAAGCGGCACGCCCCTCCCGGGATTCGATAACGAAGCCGACCGGATCACAACTGTCATGAGTAATCGGCACCGGATCAATCCTGACATCCCTGAAGGTGATGGCCAAACCGGATTCGAACTCGTTCACCCGTGTCTTCTTGAAATATTTATCGGCCTTGGCGTGAACCATATGACTGGCAAAGACAGGCACATTGAATTTGCGCGAGAAAGAACCGGCGCTCCGGATATGGTCGATATGCTCGTGCGTCACCAGTACGGCATCGATGCGAGAGGCATCAATTCCAACCTGTTCCATACGGAGCAGTGTCTCGCGCAACGACAGACCAACATCTATCAGGACACGGGTATCCCCGGTTTCAAGATAGAGGCAGTTACCCTTGCTGCCGCTCGCCAGCGAACAGATTTTCACACAGGCTCCAGGAATTTCAGGTTAATGGTGCGCCGGCAGAGAATAACGAAAATAAGTAGAGGAATTGCAACAGGTTATATCCAAGCACCGGGATGCCGCACATGGCACTTTGACAAGCAATATATATACACTGAAGCGGGTAATAGTTTCAAGGTTTATCATCTTGAAGCGGAGAGACACCTATCAAATTTCGGAGATATCCGCTGCCGTGATTTCAACATCAGGCCACCCTTCATAGATCCACTCTTCCACCTGATCCAGCACCTGCCTCGGGATGATCTTGTCAGGACTGACGGTAACGAAAGCAAGCACACCCACGGCAGCATTATCCTGCCTGTCAACCTCCGCGCACGCCACATTGAAGCGGTTTCTGGCACGCGCGAGGATGCTTTTTACGATGCCGCGTTTTTCTTTCAGCGAATGCGACGGCAGCGAGAGATGTATTTCGAGGCAAAAAATAAACACTTGTTAGAACTCGCAGTGCCTCGGCGTTCGCGGGAAGGGGATCACATCCCGGATATTCTCCATCCCGGAGAGATACATGACCAGACGCTCGAAACCGAGCCCGAACCCTGCATGCGGGCAGCTGCCCCAACGGCGGCTGTCGAGATACCACCAGAGCGGCTCAGCAGCAATCCCCATCTCAGCCATCCGTGACTCCAGACGATCCAAACGCTCCTCGCGCTGGCTGCCCCCGATAATCTCGCCGATCCTGGGTACCAGCAGATCCATGGCGGCCACGGTGCGGCCATCGTCGTTCTGCCGCATGTAAAATGCCTTGATATCTTTGGGGTAGTTGAGAATGAAGGTCGGCCCACCCACGATTTGCTCGGTGATATAGCGTTCGTGTTCGGTCTGCAGATCCAGGCCCCACTCCACCGGGTAAGCAAACGCAACCCCGGATCGCTGCAATCGATCAATTGCATCGGAATACTCCATGCGATAAAAGTCCGCCTCTGCGACTCCGCGGATACGCTCGATCAGACCGTTTTCAACATGTTTGTCAAAAAAGGCCATTTCGTCGGCACATTCTTCGAGAGCAAAATTACAAAGATATTTAACAAATTTTTCCGCCAGATCGGCATCATCGGCCAGCGTGGCAAAAGCCATCTCCGGTACGATCATCCAGAACTCCGAGGCGTGCCGTGCCGTGTTGGAGTTCTCCGCCCGGAAGGTCGGCCCAAAGGTATAAATATCGCCGAATGCCTGGGCAAATAATTCCCCTTCAAGCTGGCCGCTCACGGTCAAGCCGGTTTTCTGACCAAAGAAATCCTGGCTGAAATCCGGCTGGCCATCAAGCATGGGCGGCTTTGCCGCATCAAGCGTACTGACTCTGAAAAGTTCTCCTGCGCCTTCGCAATCGCTGGCGGTTATGATGGGGGTATGGACATACAGGAAGTTGTTTTCGGAAAAGAAACGGTGAATCGCCTGGGCGAGCTTTGATCTCAGGCGAAACACCGCACCAAACGTGTTAGTGCGTGGACGGAGATGCGATATGGTGCGCAAGTATTCGAATGTATGACGTTTTTTTTGCAGCGGGTATGATTCATCGGCATTGCCAATAATTTCAATCGATTTTGCCACTAGCTCCCATTTTTGGCCGACTGCCGGAGATTCAACCAGCGTACCTGCCGCGGTCAGGGCTGATCCGGTTCCGATCCGGCAGATATCGCTGAAATTCGGCAGCGTGGACTCGGCCACCACCTGGATGCCATCCACGGAAGAACCATCGTTTAAAACGATGAAACATATTCCTTTTGACGTTCTGACCGACCGCACCCATCCGGAAAAAGAACAGGGTGCTGACTCAGCACCCCTCTCAAGAACTTCTTTGATTCTCGTTCTCATTATGACGCTCCTATGCAGACTGTCATGCATACATCTTGAAAAGTTGCAGAACCAGCAGCGTAATCCCGGCTCCTACACATGCGCCTATTATAATTTCGCGCATGGTATGGATTTTCATCAAAAGTCGTGAGTGGCTTACCATCGTTGCCAGCAAGAGTGACAGCAAGGATATGAGCGGATCACGGGTATTAAGCGATACCGCAGTGGCGATTGAGAACGCAACAGCCGCATGTCCGCTCGGTATTCCACCATGAAGCGGTGTGCCGGTACCGGTTGCACTTTTTACGATAACAACAACAATAACTACTATCAGAATCGATACTATTGTACCCATGTCGGAAACAGTGCCAAACATAGCAAGAACCTCCCCGTAACGCGGCATAACGTATTTTGCCAGAATCAGATACCCCATGATTGCGGCACCGCAAGCGGTAATTAAAACGGCGCCGGCAGCCGTATCTTTTGCGATTTTAGCAAGAGGATGGTAGCCGGGAGAAACGAGATCAACAACCGCCTCTATTGCCGTATTGAACATCTCGGCGCAGAGCACCGCCAGGATTGACAACGCAAGCAGCGCAAACTCAATCGGCGTGACCTTCAGAAACAGAACGGCCAGCAGCACGGCAATGGCCGCAATGAAATGAAGGCGCATGTGCTTTTCAGCGCGGGCCGCGTGCAGAATGCCCTCAACGGCACAATTGGCTGAATCTATGAACCGGTCTGGCTTAACAACCCTTTTTTTATCATTATTTATCAATATGTTACACTTCTTGTTGACGGACTGTTGACGCCGAGCGATTTTCCAATAACTTTAATGCCGGATTCAGGTCGTGCGGTGCAAGGTGTGTGTAACGCATAGTTGTCCGAATGCTTTTGTGTCCGTGCCATTCTTTTGCCATGACAATATTGATCCCGGCTATCAGTTGCCGGGTGACTGATGTGTGTCGGCACGCATACAGTACAAAATCCTCTACGTCGGCTTTTCCCATTTCCCGCCTCACCCAATTCCATGCATTATCCGCTTGTTTTAAATTGAGATCAAAAAGCCGGTTTTTCCCCTGGCTGCAGCGTGATTTGAATATACTTTCGACGCGTTTGGTCATGGGAATGCTGCGTGGTTTATCGGTTTTGTTCAGCCAGATTGTGAGCATTCCGGTTTCGAAATTGATGTCATCGGGCGGTAATTTAATCAATTCGTTTGGCCGGGCTCCGGTGTCGATCAGGCAGGAAACCAGGTCAGGCATTTCGGCGTAAAATCCACGTTGATGATCGCGCGGACCTGTGCTGAATAGTTTGATTATTTGCTGTTCTTCGGCATCGGACAGCACATATATCCGCCCTTCTGTCTCTGGATCCATTTCGATGAAACGATATGACAGGTCGTTATATTTCAGAATCGTGCGCAGGATGCTTTTGTATTTGTTCATTGTAGTGCTGCAGTTACCTCGTTTATCAAATTCTCCGGACAGCCGCTCCATCTGTTTTTTTCCAATAGTGTTGATAGGAATGTTCCCTATTATTTCCTGCAGCAGCTCGGCGCGACGGCGGGTACCCTCGCCGTCCTTTTTTTTCTTCCACTTGGCATTGTATAGGGTTGTGATCGCCTCAGATAACAGGGGTAATTCCTGGTTGATCTGATAGGTGTCAAAAAATATCTCGGCTTCAGCTTTTTTAAGGGCGGATTCGGCGTGCTGCTTTGACCGGCCTATCGCCTGGATGTGGCGTTTGCCGTCAACAATGACTTTGATATACCAATCGGAGGAATATGCGGGTGTGCTGCCGCATTTTGGGCAGGGTGGAATGCTGGATAGCTCCCGCTACCGCTACTTTGTCGCCGATGCGCTTGGCGTTTCGCCCCTCGACGTCCACGGTTATGTCATCGGCGGCCACACAGACACCACGATGGTGCCGGTGGTCTCGCAGACTCGTATTGGCGGGGTGCCGCTCACGGATCTCCTCCCGGCCGACAAGATTGCCGC
>JANYBN010000168.1 GCA_025360785.1 Geobacter sp. | reverse complement strand
TAACCGGGCTTGTTTCCAGCCGTCCAATCGCAAGGGGACGGCGTCCGACGCCTACTATGGCTTTTGCTGACCTCTGCCCGATACCCGACATGTTGCCATGCAGAGCGCAGCCCCAAGTATCTGGGACGGCAGTTCGGGCAGATCTCCCCGGACTCTTTTCAGTACCCCTTGAGGGGTATAAGAACGTGAACTGTCGCTACACAACCGCAGCATTTATTTAGGCCCCTTCGCCTAAAATCGGAACGCGGCGTGTCTTTTGAGGAGGTACTGGCTGCCATGTCTTATGGAGCGCTTCTCGATGTTGTTTCACACGCAAACATAGAGCAGTACCCGAATCAGTGCATTTATATTGTTCGCATTCGAGGTTATGCCTACCTGGTCCCTTTCGTCGAGACGGACAAGGAGATTTTTCTGAAGACGATAATACCAAGTCAAATTGCCACTAAAAAATATCTACTAGAGGAAATAAACTATGAGAACTAAAGAAGCAAAATATGAAGAGGATATCCTTACTTCCTTCGAAAAGGGGGAATGGCAATCTGTGCCGAATTTCAAGAATGAAATAGCCCGTTACGCGGCAAATGCTGCCGCTACACTTACTAAAGACAAGCGAATCAACATTCGGCTTTCTTCTCGGGATCTTGAGGATGTTCAAACACGGGCAGCAGAGGAAGGCATGCCTTATCAGACGCTGATAGCCAGTGTTCTGCATAAATATGTAAGCGGTCGACTTATTGAAACTACAACACGTCCAGCAATGCGTTCAACCGGACGCGCGAAAAAACTGCGCGCCGGTTAGCGGCCACACCGTACCATTGAACAAGAGAATAAAGCATAACTCTAAAAAATCCGGATTTATCAGCGCAGGAAAGAAAGATGGGGCAACCCTTGGAAAGGGAGAGTTGACATGAACATACATTGGGAAGAAAGCATGAAGATCGGCGTTCCTGCTATTGATGAGCAGCACGAGGAACTGATTCTGCAATTTGAAAAGCTTTCAAAGGCAGTTATTGAAGGCGGAGGTATTGAAGGGATTGGGAAACTGCTTTCGTATTTGAAAGAATATGCGGCAAATCATTTCAGTGATGAAGATAACTTAATGGTGCTTTACAAATATCCGGGCATTGAAGAGCAACGTAAACAACATGCCATTTTCAAAGAAAACATTGATAAGTTGACAGATATGTTGATCAGAGATGTTCCAACCAGGGAAATTGCTATAAAAATTGATGCCACTTTAATCCGCTACTTCATCAACCATGTGCGTAATCTTGATGCCAAAATCGCTGATTTCATCAAGCCCCAGACCGTCTAGCAGGGACAATGTCCAGCGCCAGGACCGGCCAACAGACTTTTATGCAGTAAAAAAATATTTCTAACCTGATGATAATTGAGACAATTGTGAACTAGTCCAGTTCATTCCATTGATGAACCAGCTAAAAGAGAATCAGCCAAATTTTTACGGAGGTTACTCGTGTCATTAAATGGTGAACTTGAACAATTTCCACTAGTAGATATCATTCAACTTTTACACATGACCAGTAAAACCGGTATCTTATATTTAAGAAGTCACAAGGGCGAAAGCCAGCTTGTTTTTCACGAGGGTTTTTTTGTCAGTGCAAATCATCTTAATAATAGCGTGCGTATCGGTAAAGTTTTGATCGATATGGCTGCTATTACCCCTGACACGCTCAATCAGGCACTTGCTGTGCAGGAAATAGCTGGAAAACTTCGCAAACCACTGATTGCTACGTTGATTGAACTGGGGATGATTGACAAGGATACCGCCTTCAAAGGACTTGAAAAACTAATTGAGATGACAATTATAGAGGTGCTGACGTGGAAAATCGGCACATTTTCCTTCGATCATTCAAATAATCACGTACCAGACGAGTATAAAATATTTTCCGGAAAAACTACACATGGGAATATTGCTGAATGCGCAGGGAACTCTGATGGAATCACTCCGTATTTATGATGAGAAGGTGCGTGAAGGATCAATGGATGAGCTGTCGCTTGACCAGGAAATCAGCAGCGACACGCACTCCGTCACTAAGGGAAACATACTCAGTAATGATGCGGTGGACTCAATCTCACGAAAAGTTCAGGATATTTTCAGTGGCCTTAAAGATTGTGCCCTGGGCGGCGAACATGGTCAGTCCGCCGCCAGCGCCCCCCCAAAAACGATCATTGATCAGCATGAAGAATTGATCAAGTTTGTCACAAAAATATCCACCTTGGCATATCAAAGAAGATTCAGTGCCTGGGATAAAATAGAGCTGAATTAACCATCTACAACATACGAACAGGCAACGATTACATCATCATTCCACCGCTTCCCATCTGTACGGTAGCTGTTGCTGATTTAATCGGATCAGCAATACTTGTCGCTTTCACTAGAAACATCCCCTGAACATTAGGCCCTGTGTAGAGTCCGCTGGTTGCATCAATAGTCCCGCCGTTCGCGGTTACCACCGACCAGGTCACTGGAATATTGGCAGTAAACTGTTGTTGTGGCGGCTGTAGTGCGTTCATTTGCATTCTGGCAACAGCGGGAGTTATGACTATACCGCTGACCACTGGCGTAGCAGGTGGAGTCATGACCGTCCCCATCATACCGCTCAACATGTTTGCCATCGGCCCAGTATATGCGGCAGTACCATTTACATACATCATGGAAACGGTGCCGCTGGCATTGATAGTCATTTTCACGTCATCAAACATTCTATCCATTCCCTGTCCGATAATGATTGATCCGGTAATCGGGTCTACATTGGCGACTCCATATGCGTTCAGCAACGGTGCCATAGTTAGTTGCATATGCTGCCGTGCAGTACTCATTTTTCCTGCAATGGTACCCATTTGCGTACTATCAGGATTATTGTAGAAAGAATTCATGGATGACATATTGGTAAAGCCTGCGGCATCCGCCACCATCAGATGCGACAAGGGGTTAATGTTGGCCGTTCCCGGACCGCTACTCATTGAATAGAGCGTGCCGGCCCTGAGCATGTAAGGGGCCGTTTTACCGCTGACATCGAACGAGAAAGCGCCGCTTTGTGCATTGATTGCAGTACTCATTTCGGGGTTGCTTGCAGAATCCTTCAGAAATGCTGTGCCGGTCATAGGCGCTCCACTGGATGCGACACCCGAGACAGTTGGTGTACTCCCTCCGTCTCCCCCACAGCCGTTTAGTGTGAAGACAGCAACTGCCAGGACCAGACAGACCATAATCGCAATTTTGTTGGTTTTCATGTCATTCTCCTTTCTTTGGTTAATAGGTTGACAATAAGTGACATTTTAAACAAACATATTTTCATAACCGGCCAAATAAAAAAGCCGGACTACACCCGAACCATATAAATGGTTCAAGCGGCAACCCGGCTAACTTGGAAAATCAAGTAATATGATACGTACTACAATAAAGGATTAAATTCCAAGTCCCGTTGGCTTTCCGACCCCTGATTACTCAAAGTGTGGCATAAGTAATTTTATCGAAGTATAGCATTGTTGTCAACTGAGCTCCAGCAGCGTTACATTCAAAAGCACCCTACCCTCAAACCTGCGACATCCCCTGAACATCAGGCGCTGTGTTTTTTTGGCGTAGAGAAGTTCATATGTTACTAAGGCTAAATACGTGGTACATCTGTAAACTACTGGTCGAGGGATGTTTGGAAATTTGCATATCCCTGATATCTGCAGGCTCAGAACCACTTGTCACAAGTCGAATGTTTATTGAATCCGATTCAGTAGAAAAGGGTGGTAATTCACCTATCAATCGGCCATTTACTAACAGCAGAATGCTCTCTTGTGTAAACGCTACCTGGTATTTGTTCAAAGTTGTCGCTGGATCATTATCGAGTGTGTTAACATCAATCTTTATGCCCTCATCTTCTTTAAAGAGTAAGTTCCGTCTAACGATAAACCCTTTCTGTATACCAGCATGATTTATGAATTCAATGCGGAGGAGACCAACCTTATTTGCTGAGAATTGCAGAAAATGTCCAGAGGGAATGTCCAGAGACATGGCCCAACCTCCATGATCAGAAAGCTGTAGTGGTTGTGGCATCTGTTTTTCAACCAATTGAGAATTATTGATAAGCAAAACAGAAGTTAACCATACTTTATAACCCTCACGTATATCAATGTACACTGGGGCTGCTTTTGGTCTATTAGCGCACGAAAGATCGTGGAACAGCGGACTGTAAGGTATATTCGCAGGGATAAAACCATTGAAACAAAGCCCTTGATTTTCCACCAGTTTTTTTCTTCCCTCTGTGACCACTTGATTTAGTAGTTTTCGTTGATCTTCAGCTTCACGAAAATACGAGCGTAAAGTTGTCGCGTTTATAACACCCAAAATGAGAGTTATCATGACAACACCGTTGATTACACTCTTTCTAGTGGAATATAGCATGCTGGTAGCCAGTCCGCAGAACACAAGGGAGAAGAAGGTGTAGTAATATGTGGCATCCGACATATAACTAATTCCTCGCGAATATATACGAATCGCGCAGACCCCAAAGCTGGCCAGAAAGAAGGAAAGTAAAAGGGTCCGAAAAAGAGCTTTCCTGGAAAGGCCGTTTACTCTCAGTTCTAGCACTGTCACTATGAATGTGGTCAATAGTAGTGCCAAAACTATTACGGCCATAAAGATTATTAAAATTTGTGACTCATTATAAAATTTCCAATTGGTGAAGCCGCCAGACAATAAGTCCAGATGTAGTGCCGAAGGAGCGAGAAATGCTGCTCCAATTGCACCTATATATGACACAAATTGGTTAATTACTGACATATAGGAATGTTCAATATTGGCATCTGGCAGAACTGACGGTGTAGGATGAAGAATATAATAATCAAAAAGGTTAAGTGAAAGCGTTACTGCCACAGGAATAAAAAATATGATAAGAATTTGACGTCTGCGAATCGCATTTCGGCCACCAAACGTCATAGCAATTACGGAGATGGATAACGCTGTCGCAACTCCAATATCGTTAAAGAGAGTAGAAACAAAGACACACATCATTGCTGCCATATCTCTTGTTCGTGACGTCCAAACCAGATCATCTCCTTCCAGAATATGTAAGGCTGCGATTAAAAAGGCAGGACAGAGAATGTAAGGTGTTATATGTTGCCACATGACTAATGTGGACCCTACTGGTTGGGACACCCAAAGAAATGTTAAAGCAAGAGCAGTAAACGTGCTGACAAAGCGTTTTGCATATAAACAGAATACTGAAGCTGCAAAAGCGATCTGAAGACAATTGACCACACCCTGTGCAAACAAATTATATCGGAGAAAAATATCCTCCAAGGCAATAATGGCAAAATGAAGGGGACGAAAATTTAAATAGTCACCAGTCCGCAAAACATTAGTCCGGTTATACGAAAGCATACTCCAGAACCACTGCCAGTCGTTCTCAGCCAACTGATGATTCAGCATAATATACGGGTGGTCACGAAAGGGCAAAGCAGGAAGAACAGGCCAATATAGAATAAGTATTATAGTTAGCCATAATCCGAACCATCCGGCTAGACGCAGGAATGAAAGGCCCTTAATAACCCAAATTGGACTGTTGGTAGCAGGCAAACTACTTGACTGCTGTTGTTGGTATTCAGGTTTGAGTGCGGTGTCGTTGTCAATTGTCATAATTATTCTCCAAATTATATTTGCATAATATTAAAAGCAAACAAGTTCCTGTGCCGGTAACACAGAGCCTTAGAGATACTTTCCTTCCTTACCACATTAGTTAAATTAAATATAGCTAAATTACAGCACACCCCAATAGACCGGTTTGCGCGCTATGAGCGTTTACCGGCCTGATTTCATAATAATTACCCCTCCAGACTCTTGGTCACTACCTCATAGACATCACGCGGCAGATTGGGTACAGCCAGGATCCGCTGCAACTGCTGTTGCATCAGGATGCTCAGCCCTTCCTCAAAACGCCGCCAGGTGGTCAGCGGAGCCAACAGCCGGGCCGACACCTGCGGATTAACCGGAATCAACCGCAGCAGTTGATCAGCCAGAAAACGGTAGCCCGATCCGTCAGGCTCGTGAAAACGCACCTGGTTACCCTGGCTGAAGACTCCGACCAGTGAGCGTAAACGGTTAGGATTGGTCAACTCAAAGGCCGGATGTTCCAGTAGCGTTTGAAGCTCGATCAGCGTTCCGGCAAGGGTTGATCTGGCCTGGAGCGAGAACCATTTATCGACCACCAGGCGTTCTCCCTGCCAGCGACGGTAGAAATCATCCAGAGCAATCCTTCGCTCCGGACAGTCGCAGGAGACAAGCGGCGACAACGCACCGATACTGTCGGTCATATTGTCAGCCCGCCGGTACTGTTCGTGACAGAGGGCGATCTCTACCTGACCGCCGTTGCTTGTCAGGTAGGCCAGACAGAGGTTGGCCAGCCGCCGCGCACCGGAGCGTCCATCATCAGGTGAATAGGGTTGTTCGCTCAGGCATTGTGCGCGTACCGCCTGAAAATCATCCCTGAACTGTGTCGCCAGGGTACGGATAACGAACTGGCGGGCCGCGTGAATAGCCGCAGGATCAATGACCTGCACAAGTTCGGCTAGGTATTTTTCTGATGGCAAAGTCAGCGTCTCGGCCAAAAAAGCTCGATCCGGGTGGCCACACGTGAGGATCGACCGGAAGGCGTGCGCAAAGGCCGGATCCAAGGTCAGGCCGGCACCATGCTGCACATCGGCAACCAGCCCGAGAATGACCTGCCCCGCCATCTGCTGCCCCGCTTCCCAGCGGCAGAAGGGGTCCGGTTCATGGGCCATCAACAGGGCGAGCTGGTCATGCCGGTAGGGATACTCCAGCTTGACCGGTGCCGAGAAGCCCCGCAGCAGCGCCGGAACCGGTTCCTCGGCCAGGCCGGTGAAACTGAAAGTCTCCTCGGTTGCGTGCATATGCAGCACTCGCGAGGTATCACTCCGTACGGCTTCGCCGGACAATGTCAGCGGCAGCTCTTCCCCGTTACTGCCGAGCAGGCCGAGATTCAGCGGGATATGCAGCGCCTGCTTGTCCGGCTGGCCGGGGGTCGCCGGGCAGCTCTGCCTGACTGTCAGCGTAAACGTCTTGTCGGCGGCGTTGTAAGCGCCACTTACTTTGAGTTGCGGCGTACCGGCCTGACTGTACCAGAGGGCAAACTGATCAAGATTAATCGCACCGGCTTCGGCCATCGTCTGCACGAAGTCGTCAACGGTCACAGCCTGCCCGTCGAAGCGTTCAAAATAGAGGTCCATGCCGCGCCGGAACCGCTCAGATCCAAGCATAGTGTGCTGCATCCGGACGAGCTCGGCTCCCTTGTTATAGACGGTTGCCGTATAAAAGTTATTGATCTCGATGTACGAATCCGGGCGCACCGGATGGGCCATCGGGCCGCCATCCTCGGCAAACTGCGAGGTCCGCATATTGCGCACATCTTCGATCCGCTTCACCCCGCGCGACTGCATGTCGGCTGAAAACTGCTGGTCACGGAATACCGTCAGACCCTCTTTCAGGGAAAGCTGGAACCAGTCGCGGCAGGTCACCCGGTTGCCGCTCCAGTTGTGGAAGTATTCATGGGCTATCACCTCTTCGATAGCGTGGTAATCATCATCGGTGGCGGTGGCCGGGCTGGCGAGGACGTAGCAGGAGTTGAAGACGTTGAGCCCCTTGTTTTCCATCGCCCCCATATTGAAATCGTCAACCGCCACGATCATGTAGACATCAAGATCATATTCCCTGCCGTAGACCTGTTCATCCCAGCGCATCGCCTTTTTGAGAGAGTGCATGGCATGATCGCACTTGTCGCGGTTCTGTTCATGCACATAGATCCGCAGCGCTACATCCCTACCGGAGCAGGTTGTAAAACAGTCTTCGATACAAACCAGATCACCGGCTACCAGCGCGAACAGGTAGCTCGGTTTTTTAAACGGATCGTGCCAGGTGGCAAAGTGTCGTCCATCCGGCAGTTCGCCATGAGCCTGCAGGTTGCCGTTGGAGAGGAGCACCGGATAGCGCTCTTTATCGGCGATGATCGTGGTGGTGAAGAGCGTCAGGACATCGGGGCGGTCCGGGTACCAGGTGATGGCGCGGAACCCTTCCGCCTCGCACTGGGTGCAGAACATCCCGTTGGAGCGGTAAAGCCCTTCCAGAGAAGTGTTATCCTGCGGGCGGATTTCAGTCGTTACCTCAAGCGTAAAAGCAGAGGGGACTTCGTGGATGGTCAGCAGGTCGGCGGTGACGCTGTAGCGCTCCTGTTCCAGCGGAGTACCGTCAAGCAAAAGTCCCCGCAGGATGAGGTTTTTGCCGTTAAGGACGAGCGGACGGATACCGTGTGAAGCAGCATTCTCTGACCGTAGTGCCATGCGGGAGGTGACCACCGTCGAATCTTCGCCAAGTTCAAAGCGGAGGTCGATGCTGGCGACACGGTAATCAGGTGCGGAGTACTCTTTACGATATACGCTACGGTGGGGAGTTTCAGTCATTGAGGTATCCAATCAAATTTATTGTTATGGTACCAAGTGCGGCAACTTTTTAAAAATACCACAAATTAATCTACGGCATATTCATTATTTTTCAGAATAAAACAGTGCGACAGTGTATATAATGACTGAAATTATGGATCTAGTGTCGGAATGGACCATGATCTATAATCGAACCTTATGGAGGCCAAAAGCCATGAGTAGTAATACCTTATTTCAAGAGCTGAAACAACTTGCGCAGCGTGCTGCGGACTATAGCATATGATTGATTTTGCAACGGCCTTCATAATTATGGTTTGTTTGTTGCTGGGTTTAGCCGCCGGATTCGTCATGCACCGCTCGGACTTTTGCATAGCCGGCATGTTCCGGGATCTGTTTCTATTTAGAGCCGTATTTAAGCTGCGCTCCCTTCTGCTTCTTGTCGCATGCAGCATGTTGCTGTTCGAGTTGGCCCGTCAGCTTGGGTATATATCCATTTACCCGTTTCCTCTGTTTGGTTCACCTTCTCCAGCCAATATAATCGGTGGTTTCATGTTTGGCATCGGCATGGTTCTGGCGGGTGGCTGCGTAGTCGGGTCTCTCTATAAAATGGGTTCCGGCAGCCTTCTGAGCGCCGTCGCCTGTGCCGGACTCATTGCTGGAAGCGCCATCTATGCGGAAATTCATCCATGGTGGGGTGCCCTGATTGCAAAAACCACCCTCTTTAAAGGGAAGGTAACAGTTCCCCAGATTCTTGGCATTGACCCCTTGCCAATGCTTCTGGTCGTTACACTCATTTCAATACTATATTTCCAGAGCTGTTTCAGGAGCGGCCTTATGAGCCGGCGGACTTATGCTGAAGGCTCTCTGCAGCCGTGGCATGCGGCGGTGCTACTGGCATTGATCGGCTTGCTTTCTTCCGTTTTTATCGGCATGCCGCTTGGCATCACCACTGCGTATGCCAAAATGGCTGCTTATATTGAATCGATCTTTTCAAGCGTCCATGTCAGTGACCTGGCTTTTTTCAAGCTCCACCCACTCAAATACCTGCAACCACTGACCGGAATGCCATTGGTGGGCGGTCCCGGCCCTCACCTGGACGCAATCGCCATGATCCAGTTTCCACTAATATTGGGAATTGTGTTAGGCAGCACCCTCTCCAGCGTTATTTTGAAAGAGTTCAGGATATATGCAAAAGCGCCGCTACGCCAGTATCTCTCGGCAGCCTTCGGCGGAATAGTCATGGGCCTGGCCAGCCGCATGTCTCCGGCCTGCAACATATGGCATCTTATGGGCGGATTGCCGATTCTGGCCGCCCAGAGTTTACTCTTTCTCGCTGGACTTCTTCCGGGCGCCTGGTTGGGGAGTCTGCTTCTTTCAAGGGTGGTTATTAAATAGGGTAATTGTTGTCGTTGTAATGTAATATTCAAAAGTTTGCGGATGTTTCATGATGGATGCTGTTCAAGTGCTAAAACGGAACAAGGGAGAATATATCATGAACTCCAATGATGGCCATATTGTCGAGTATAGTCTTTGCGGTCAGATTTGCCCCTCTACTTTACTTGTTGCTCTGAGGGAGATTAACAGGAATATCTCTCAACTCAATAGCGGTGAGGTCAAGCTACGCTTCAAAACCGACAACCGTGATTCAATCAATACCATTCCTGATGCTGCAGGAAACATGGGGTTGAAGGTGAGCGTACAGAAACAGGAGTCACACTACGAAATTCTCGTTTCAAGGGCATAGCATTTAAACAATTTTGTTTCCGTTGATCTCATTTCTGGAAGGTCACTATGTCTGAATATAAATCCGGCGCACCAACAAACCCTGCCAAACGACCCGGCGTTGAAGAGACTCAGGCTGAGCAAATCGAGCGTTTGCTGAAGGAAAATGGGGAGCTACGCACAAAAGTTGAGCGCAAGAGCTGCTATATTCGGGGCAAGGTAAACCAACTGCTCGATATAATGGGCACTTTGCCTCTTAAAACAGAAGAGCTTGATGACGATATGCTGGTAGAATTTGACCCACTCGGCATTATCTGTGATTCCTTCAGGCATGTCCTGGCCAATCTCCATGCCACCAACAGTCAGCTGGGCATTGCCAATGAAGAAACCAAGGCAATTTTTGCAGTTGCTGAGGTCGGCATTCTGCATATCGATAAAAACAGGAAAATTCTCTCTTACAACAAAAAATTGAAAGAATTCTTTCTTCCTGACAGAGCTGAACACGACATCATAGGTCATACCTGCCTTGATCTGATTTGCGGAGGAGAATTGCCTGAAGAGGGTTGTTCCTTCAATCAGATCATTCAGGGCGAATGCACCGCGCGCCTTAGAAACTGGGCCTTCAGTGGATCAGTTTTTGACGTTATCGGCACCCCGATTAAAGATCATGACGGTTCAGTCTCCAGCATAGTTCTGGTGTATCACGACATAACTGATCGCAAGCAGGCGGAGGAAGAGCGCCAGGAGTATCTTCAGTTTATTGAAGAATTACTGAAAAACGCCCCGGTCGGCATCCGCGTTTTTGATTGCGAATCCGGCAGATGCCTTCTATTAAACCAGGTCACCGCCGACATTGCCGGTGGTGATATTGAAACGATGCAACAGCAGAACTTCCGCGAACTTGCCTCATGGCAAACAAGCGGACTCTTGGAGGTTTCCGAAGCGGTTCTGTCTGACGGTTGTACCCGCATGGTGAGAACAGACATGCTGACTTCCTTCGGTAAACATGCCTCGGTTGATTACATTGTTTCCCGTTTTAACGTAAAAGAGAAACCACACCTGCTGGTCATCGGTCGTGACATTACTGTTGAAAAGCAGCTGGCAGATAAAAACAGAAAAATCGAAGCACAGATGCTGCATGTACAGAAACTGGAAAGTCTCGGAGTCCTGGCTGGCGGCATCGCTCACGATTTCAATAATATCCTGCTGGCAATTCTCGGTAACGCTGAACTGGCACTGATGCGGCTTATCCCTGAATCTCCCGCTCGTAATAATCTTCAGCAGATTGAAAAAGCCGCACAACGCGCTGCTGACCTTGCCCAACAGATGCTGGCTTATTCAGGCAGGGGACATTTTGTGATTGAACGGCTGGATATCAATGCCATGATAAGCGAGATGAGCCAAATTCTGGAGGTATCCATCTCCAAGAAGGCGGCCATGCATGTGAGCCTGGCCGGAAACCTTCCTTTGTTCGAAGGCGATGCGACCCAGATTCGCCAGATCATCATGAATCTGGTCATAAATGCTTCCGATGCTATAGGCAGCGAGAACGGAGTCATAGAAATATCAACAGGTTCCATGAATTGCGACCGGGCCTATCTGTCTAAAGTATGGCTTTACGACAAGCTTGAAGAAGGAGCCTACATCTATTTCGAGATTACCGACACCGGCTGCGGTATGGATCACGAAACAATGTCCAAAATATTTGACCCTTTCTTCACCACGAAGTTTACCGGCCGAGGCCTCGGGATGGCTGCGGTGCTTGGAATTGTTAGAGGACACCACGGGGCTATCACTATGTACAGTGAACTGGGAAAGGGAACCAGTTTCAAGGTATTCCTCCCTGCCAGGTTTAATGTTTCTGCTATATCAAACCGCGAGTCCGCTCCGGTCAAGCCGACACCGGGTTCTGGCTATATTCTGCTGGTAGATGATGAAGAAACGATCATCTCTTTGGGGATGGACATGCTTGAAGAGCTTGGCTACAGTGTTCTCACTGCGGTTGATGGTGTTGAGGCATTGGATGTCTTCAGGGATCGCAAGGAAGATATTCTGTGTGTCATTCTTGACCTTACCATGCCTCGCCTTGATGGAGAACAGACATTCCGCGAATTGCAGCGCATCGATCCGCATGTTCAGGTTATTATGTCCAGTGGCTTTAATGAACAGGAAGTCACCCGGAAATTCGTCGGCAAGGGACTGGCGAGTTTTATTCAAAAGCCCTACAAACTTGCGGAGTTGAGTCATAAACTTCAGGACATAGTCGTTCAACGAAACCATAGATAACGCTCAAACGACTGGCGAGTGATCTTCCATGCCGCGCCGCTTGACAATCTATCCGCATATCAATCTTTCCAGTAAGACCTGTAATACATAATTTCATATGGTTTGAAGATCTGCTCATAGTGCCGAATATAAGGGTTTTTGGTGGTAAGGCCGTTCCGATTCTGGTAACAGTTGTCTGAAGCCACACAGATTAAGGAGGGCAGTAGATGGAAGAGACCATAACATTCTGGCTCGACAATAAAATATGTTCCGGATTCAAAATCGCCACAATCGGTAGTCAGACTCTGGTATCGTATCGTGACAAGTACTATATCGTAGTAGGCGGGGCGGCACAGATGAAGGGGGTCAGGCCGCTGCACTACTCCAAAACATCAATGCCGCTGGTCTGGAAAAAGGCTATGAAGGGGATCATGCCGCCATCGATACCCATGATCGATTATCCTGAAGATGAAAACCTGCCGGTGACTACTTCGACAAAAAAGGAGCGAACTCCCATGCAAAAAAGTGCTACTTCAATATCTGAGTCATCTGAATATCAACCGCAAGTAATCAAGCCTGTACCGACGGCACCTAAAAAAACCGGAGCGGCAGACATAAAGCCCGTTAAAATAATTCAGGCAGTTGTCGCCGCCACCTGTCCATATTGCAGCCACAAGCAGGATCTGCCGTTTGAAAAAGGGAAGAACGGCAAGCCGTTCTTTGTGGTATGCAACAGGTGTTCAACAGAGTTTGCCGTGCGCTTTGTACCGGTCACCATGTATCAGGCACAGGTTGCGGCATTTAAATAGAACAGAGCAAAACATTACAGGAGACTAAGAACATGAACAACAACGACGTATTACGCAGACTCCGCTACGCTCTGGATATCAGCAATCCGACCATGATAGAAATTTTCCAGCTGTCCGGCTGCACCATCGAACAGCCTACGCTGATCAAGCTTCTGAAAAAAGAAGAAGAGGAAGAGTTTATTGAATGCAGCAATCCTCTTATGTCGCTATTTCTTGATGGCTTGATCGTCCATAAAAGAGGCCGGCGCGATTCGGAGGCTGGAGATCCCCCGAAACCGGATGCCGCGCTCAACAACAATGCCATACTTAAAAAGCTGCGCATCGCCCTTGATTTAAAAGAGGAGGATATGCTTGCGGTGATGGGGTTAGCGGGTGTTAAAATTTCAAAGGCAGAACTGAGCGCCCTGTTCAGAAACAAAGGGCACAAACATTTCAAAGAGTGCGGCGATCAGTTTCTCAGGAATTTCTTACAGGGGCTGACAATCCGGAACAGAAATGTAAATCCAGAACAAAAATAAACCTGGCTTGATCATTTTAGTTAAATTACAGATTTTCAGTAAGACTTGAAGATGGGCATTCCGGTTGACACATCCTGTTATCTATATTATTCTTTCCAACCCGTAAATTCTGATCAATCAAGGGTTTAGCGGCATCAAACTTTACCCCAAGGACATCAAAATGCGAAGTGACATGATAAAAAAAGGACTCGAGCGAACACCGCACCGCGCCCTGCTGAAAGGGACCGGCGTTCCGCAAAGTCAGATGGACAAGCCGTTTATCGGAGTGGCAACCAGCTTTACCGATCTGATCCCGGGACATGTAGGCATGCGTGATCTGGAGCGCTTCATTGAAAAGGGTGTTCACACCGGCGGCGGCCAGTCCTTCTTCTTCGGCATTCCGGGCGTCTGCGACGGCATGGCGATGGGGCACAAGGGGATGCATTACTCCCTCCCGACCCGCGAACTGATCGCGGATATGGTCGAATCGGTGGCGGAAGCACATCGCCTCGATGGCCTGGTGCTGCTGACCAATTGCGACAAGATCACCCCCGGCATGCTGATGGCTGCTGCCCGGCTCAATATCCCCTGCATCGTCGTCACCGCAGGGCCGATGATGAGCGGCCGCGGCCAGTCCGGCCGCAAGTATTCCTTCGTCTCCGACACCTTTGAGGCGATGGCACGTTATAAGGCAGGAGTCATCAACGACAAAGAGCTGCAGGTCTGTGAAGACAATGCCTGCCCCGGTATGGGCTCATGTCAGGGACTCTTCACCGCCAACACCATGGCTATCCTGACCGAGACGAGGGGGATGAGCCTGCCACGCTGCGGTACCGCCCTGGCAGTCTCGGCACTCAAACGACGCATCGCATTCGCCTCCGGCGAAAAGATCGTCGAACTGGTGCACAATGACGTCAAGCCGCGCGACATCCTGACTCGAAAGGCTTTTGAAAACGCCATACGCGTCGATCTCGCCCTGGGCGGTTCCTCCAACACCGTGCTGCACCTGCTGGCCATTGCCCACGAAGCCGGCGTTGAGCTGCCGCTGGAACTGTTTGACGTACTCGGGAAAGATACGCCCCAGCTGGCCTCGATGAATCCGGCCGGCGAGCATTTCATGGAGGATCTGGATATCGCCGGAGGCGTCAGCGGTGTCATGAAACAGCTTGGAGACAAAAT
>JANYBN010000112.1 GCA_025360785.1 Geobacter sp. | reverse complement strand
AGCGAAAACAGGAGGGGGGCTAAAAACATACTTCTTAATGTTTGTAATGTGACAAAGTAGAACTAGCCTTGTGTAGGAAAAAGTAACTGCATCTTCGCCTTCATGGTTGGGCTCAATTGCTTGAAAAGCTCGGCATTGTACGAAAGAATATTCGGGTCCATTTTCGTGTTGGTTTTGACTATGGATGGATCGATGGCGGTTGGATAGCCTGCCATAGTCGGATCGGCGCCACTGAAGTTGAGCCTGAGAGAGTTGTTAACGATCTGTTGCGTGGCAACCGCGTATTTGCGGGATTTTGCGGCAGGTGTGCCATCCTTGACGGCCGGATCAACATTGGTTGTAACGATTGATACGGTATAGTCACTGTTGAGATTTATCTCAAAGGTGCGCAGTTGCTGGGGGAAATTAAACAACGATGAGGTTTCGACCTGCCAGAAGCCGCGTTCGGGCTTGGATGCGTCATCCGTGGTGAAGGCTTTGATGGTATTGACATGGCGATGTCCCGCCATCCACATCAGCAGGTTAGGGTGGCTGTGAAGTTCGGCCAGCAGCCCCGCCAAGTCTACGGCATTTTGCATGCCGGAAGGGTTGGCGGAATTATCGAACCAATCCATATAGGTATCGTGTCCACCATTGTTGACGGCGGTAGGCATGACCCCGATCGGTATGTGGGCAGCGATGATCATCAACTGATCGGCCGCATCACCGGCGGCTAACTCTTTTTTAAGCCAGCTCCAGCGGGCCTTGTCAAGAAAACCGCGGCCATGGATTGTGATACTGCCGTCGTCTTCCCTTTGGGTGTCGTCGAGCACAATCACCTTGATCGGAATATTTGCTTTCGGTACGAAGCTGTAGCAGGCGAAGCCATCCTCCTGACCAGCCGGGACCAGGTTGAAGCCGTGACCGGCCGGGGTTGTGGCGGTATTGAAGAACTCCTGCTTCCATTCTGTTCTGGAAAGTGAACGACGCTCCTGGTCGGGAACAACCTTTGGCGGGGAGGTGAAGCCGGGGTCTCCGACCTTGCCGGCTTTGATAATATCACCGTTGGGGGTGGAACCATCGATGACCCCCATATAATACAGGGGAGGGGTATTGCTGTAGATGTTGGCCGCGTTCGCCAGGGCATCTCCCATGGCAAGAACTTCGTCGCTGGTATAGCTTTTTTTGAAGCCACCCGCTTCGACCGGGATTGAACCGAACCATAAATGATCATGATTGCCAAGGGCCTGATACCAGGGGATCGCCTGGTCGAGTCCAGCCGCTTTGTACGGCTTCTGGTAGTCGATGCTGTCGGCTCCCGCATGGGCCCCGGAACTGGGGGTGATGACCTGGCCATCAAGGACATCGATATACCACCTGGTTTCGTTATACTGGGTATTGTTGCAGACGTCCCCCAGGGAGATGCCGAAGTCGATCGGATTTTTTTTGTGAAGGGCGTTGACGGTTTGGATGGCGGCGTCGAGAATATGGGTGGTATACAGCATGGTTGGTGAATAGACCGATGTGGAACTGGCCTCAAAACCATACTTGTTAAATTGTTGCAAATAGAACAGCTGGGAAGGGGATTCCTTGTCGATGATGTGAATATCGGTTATGGCGAAGAACCTCAAAAGCTGTCTCGGATGATTGTTTGACGGATAGGCATAGGACGTTGACATGATATCGTTGCGTTTCTCGGCGGCGAGAGGGCCGCCATCCATCCAGACTCCATACCCTTTCTGGTCGTATTCCGAAATGTTTTTGAGATTTTGCGGAGCGATGGTTCCTGAAAAGGTGCTGCTCAATTTGATTGTTTTCTGTAGTGTCGTAGAGACATTGGAGTCGATCTGGTATCCGGCAACCACTGAAGAGTTTCCTGCACTGCTGCCGCTGCCACACCCGAAAGTAAGCGTGCCTAAAGAAATACAGGCGGCTGTTCCGGTGGTGTATCGTATGAAATCTCGTCGTGTTACCGGGTTGTTAAATGTCAAATCGCTGCTCTTGGTAGGATCGTCATGTGGCATCGGGAATCTCCTTTCGTTGTGGGGCGCAGAATTGAATGGATGAAGCTGGTTAATGATAATTGCTGATTTTACAGTGGGATAAATCCCTCGGCCACCATCGAACGCCCCTACAGGGCTATTGCAAAGGCAAAACCACTTCAATCCTGCCTTCATTCATTTTATACATCCGGTCAGCCAGGTGAAACCAGCGTTCGTCATGAGTTACACAGATGATGATTTTGCCGCGAGCCTTGAGCTCCGGCAGGAGAACTTCGTAGAAAATGCGCCGGAAATGCGGATCCTGATCAGCGGCCCACTCGTCCAGCACGAGCACCGGCTTGTTTTCAAGCTCGGTGACAATCAGCGCCAACCGTTTGCGCTGGCCGGTGGAGAGATCGATCGTGCTGAAGGCGCCATCCGCCACCGTCACCTTGTCGTGCATCTCCAGGCGTTCCAGCAGAGTGTGGATTTTGGCAGGATCATGGTCATTGATACAGTAGATCCGTCTCGACAGGTGGAAATCTGAGAAGATGGCGGAGATTCGGTTGCGATAGTCCTGCATCTGCCCGGTCTCAAGTGCGACACCGTTGGAAAGCAGGTGACCATTGTCGAGGGGAATCAGGGCGGTGAGCAGCCGCAACATGGTTGATTTGCCGGAGCCGTTTCCTCCGGTGATAAATGTGATCTGGCCGGCGTGGAATTCCGCGTTGAGCGGGCCTACCGTAAAAAGTGCCCTGCCATCCTCGCCACGGTACGAGAGCTCTGCCGCGCTCAATGAAATTGACAAAGGGGCTTTTTCCAGTGTGCCGGTCGTTTCACATGCAGCGGCTTCCGCTGCGGCCAGAAGTCGGCCTTCCATGGTTTCAATCTTTTCAAGGGTCAATTCGGCCTGCGTCACAAGCGGTGTGATAAATGATATCGTACAGACCAGACCGGATATGAACAGTGTGGTGATCGTGGCCGAAAGTACGACGCTGTGAAAGCCGGGTACGAATAGCGGCACGACAAATACCATCAATCCGATCAGCAGATATAGCATGGCTTCGGTGATGGCATAATTACGCCCCCACTGAGTTTTCAGCGATGTGTTGGCTGTGCGGGCTGCATGAGAAGCTTCAGCCAGAGCTGCGGTCACTCCGTCGGCACGGGGTCTGCTCATTCTGATCTCTTTGAAGCCGTGCAGCAGTTCGGTGAGCCTGTCAAAAACCTGCCCTTCAGCTGCTGTCGCCGAATGCATAAACGAGCGCAGCACTTTTACGCCCGAAAAACTCACCGCCACCAAAAGAGCCGAGAGACCAAAGGCGAGGGCACAGGCCAAAGGGGATAACCAGGCCAGGTAGCCCGCCAGAAACAGCAGCATGACAGACTGTTGAAAGCCGATCACCAGCATCGGCAGGATCTGGGCCAGCGCCTGTGTATCCTGTGTCAACACACCTTGCAGGTTGGTTTGGCCGATTTTTTCAACCGTTACCAGGTCGGTTCTGCGGACAAGGTCGAACAGCCGGATGCGCAGCTTGTGAATCAGGCGTTCAGCGTCCTGCGAAGCGGTCACCAGTGTGTAAGAGTGCGATATTTGGAAAAGTATTATCGTGATGACAAACATTATCAGGAGTCGTGCCGTGATTCCGCCGTTAGCCGCTGACTGTGCCGCCGTGGAAACCAGAGCAACCAGCGACATTGATGCAATTGCCGACAAGATGTTCATCAGCACCAGTGATTTAAGATTTTCGGGGATTTCACGTACGACGGTATGGAAGATTCTCATCGGATAGCTACCCCGCTTGTCAGTTGCTCGGTCAGTTGCCCCATTTCAAGATGTAGGCAGCGATCCGCAGCATCGAAATAACGATCATCGTGGGTCACGGCAATAATCGTCAGGCCTCTGCGCCTCAATTCCGGCAGCAGCTCGCGGTAGAATTTCTGTCTGAAGTGTGAATCCTGATCGGCGGCCCATTCGTCCAGAATCAGAATCGGCTTGCTCTCAAGCAGCGCTGCGACCAGTGCCAGACGTTTTCGTTGTCCGGTTGAAAGGTTGGTGCGTGTGAAGCGATCCTCACTGAATCCGGCTACCAGTTCCATCTCCATCCACAGCAGGAGATCTTTGACCGAAAGCGGGTCGATCTCCGTAAGACCGTAGAGTCGGCTGAACAGATGAAAGTCTGAAAATACAGGAGCCATCAGGGCCCGATAGCTGCTCAGGCGGTTTGCGGATACCTCCAGGCCGTCGATCTGCAGTTGACCTCGGGCCGGTTGATACAGTCCGGTCAGCAGTTTGATGAAGGTTGATTTGCCGGCGCCGTTGCCGCCGGTAACAAAAATCACTTCTCCCCGTTGGATGCAGATGTCCATCGGTCCCAGTGTGAAGGGCTCTTCCCCGCTGGGGGCAGGAAAGGAAAATTCGATAGCGTTCATCCGGATCTCGCTAAAATCGGCCGGCACCGGTTCGGATGGCTCATTGCTGCCTTGTTCCGCCAGGGCAGCCAATTCGCTTTCGAGTGCCGTCATGCGGCCGGCGGCCGCTTCAGCGGCGCGCAATACGGTGAAAGATTGCATCAGGCCGAATACGGGCGTCATCATGAACAGCACCGCCGCTGAAATCTTGACCAACTCGGCGTTGACGGTAGGAGCATAAATCGGAGCGACAAAGACCACCACTCCCAACATCAGATTGAAGGTCGTTTCGCCGAAAATGAACTGCTGCCAGGTTTGACGGTGTACTTCGCTGCGCGCCACCATGGTGTCGGCCGATTCGCCGCCAAAAGCATCTCCAAGGGCATGGCTGCGAATGCTGCAGAGTCGTTGCTCCTTGAAACCATCAAACAGGTCCGAGACGCATTCAAAGAGTTTTGTTTCACGGTCCGCCAGTTCCTCCTGCGATTTTTCCAGAGTGAGGCCCAAGCGGTAGTAAGCGAAGGAAGCCGCGGCCATCAGCAGTACCAGGAGTAAAACGGAAACCATGGAGACGGTCGCAATGTAGAGTAGAATCGTCACGATCAGAACGACAGAGCGCATGGCTTGCGCCAGATAGGCGGAGTTCGATGAAATGGTCTTGCAACTCTGGGTGATGTTTCCGAACAGTCGGCTCTGACCGAAATGTTCCAGCTTCCAGAGGCCGGCATGGCGCAACCGAGCGATCATTTTCATTCTCAGGCCATCGATGGCTTCCTCGATGTCGGAGGCCAACCGTGCGATCATGCGGCTTTCAAAAATCACGTAGATCAGTACGCTGACAAGAAAGAGAGCCGCGACCGGAACATCTACAAATTCTTCTTTGGTGTCATTGATTTTCTGTGCGGCGTAGGTGACAACCGCCAGCACGACGGTGGTGCTCAATGCCGATGCGACGGCGCCGCCGATGAGCCGGCGCAGTGGTCTCTTTTCCAACGATTGCAAGAGGCGAAGCAGGTTCACCGGTTCCTCCAAGATTCAAGCGTGAAATGTTTTCAGCCAAAAAAAGCACAGCCATGTATACACAATTTTATAACTGTAGCACGGATAATCGCTTTTCACATCTTCTCCATCAAAACCCGGGCCAGTTTTTCAACATGCGGCATAGTCATCATGGTCAGATGATTGCCCGGAAAAAGGGAAATGATTGTCGAGATGAATTTCAGTCTCATTTTTATAGTTACGTATTCACCGATGTATTCTCGCTGCTTCTGTTTGGAATATCTCAGATCGCGTTTAAAGCCGTGACGGAGTCAAGTTTGCAAATTATTTGTGATAGATTCAATTGACACACACCGCTCTTTTCTATAAGTTACCCCATTGGAATCTATTTCATAATAAAAGCCGGAGGATGGTATATGACGACTAATGATTCATCAAGTAATTTAAACTATATTCTTTCAGATGAAATCCCGGAAGTGAAAGCGCACTCCAATACGGAATATTGCCCGCTTATATTTGAGCTTATTCCTGCCTATGGCTGTGAATTCGAGTGCGATTATTGCAACGTCTACAGCATGAAAGAGCAAAGTGACTTTCATCCGGTTACCGTCTTCAAACATTATCCCGAAATAGTCGAAAAAACCATTGATCAACATGTTTCTGAAGGATTAAATCCGGTCTATTATTTTTCCCCTAAAACCGATGTGTTTCAGCATGCATTGGTGGATTCAAAAGTCACCGAGCAGATACTCGAAGTCCTGGTGCGTAAAAAAGCTCAATATATACTGGTAACAAAAGGGAAGTTGCCCAATCCGGAAATACTGGAACTTTTGCGCCAATCCAAGGATACCGGGCGAGTCTTGATTTCCTGCGGAATGAAAAATCAAGAGCATGCCAGCGCCTTGGAACCTTATGCCGCCTCGATAGAAGAGAGATTCCAGCTGGCAGAAATCTGCGTAAAAAACGGTATTCCTGCCATGGGCGTAATCGAACCGATCCTGCCGCTAAAAAACGTTGAGTTTGTCGGAGATATAATCAAAAGATTTGTAGATATCGGAGTTGATCACTTTGCTGTCGATTTTGCCCGGATAAGTCTGGCCTGTCTGGATAAATTATTGGAAAAATGCCCTGAATTGGTGGAATTACGAGACATATACGGAGATCCGAATGCTATCGGACAAACCTTTGGCACCGGTCCTTACAAAAGAGATCCAATTATGAGATATGCTCCTTCCTATGATTATCTGCAGGAAAAATATAATCTGATCGATGGATATGCCAAAGAGCTCGGGGCAACCATAAGTATTTGTAATTACTTTAATGTGCCGGGAATAAATACCCGCGCTTACGAGAGAGGATTTCTTTGCTTTGGTATCTATGACAAATCCAGAGCCGAAGAGTTACTTAAATAGCTTGTTACGAATCGAATACGTTTTTATAAGGAATTATCATGGATTGGGCAAAAGATCTGGCAGCGGCAATTACCATTTGCGACAAAGAAGGCGTTATTACCTATATGAACGAGCAAGCCGCGGTGATGTTCAAGAATAATGGCGGCTACGATTTAATGGGTAAAAATCTGGCTGAATGTCACAAACAATCATCCACTGACAGAATTAACGAGATTATGGAAACCAGAATACCGCACGTATACACAACCGAACGCAAAGGTCAGAAGAAATTACTGTACCAGGCCCCGCAAATTGAAAATGGCGAAGTGGTCGGCATTGTAGAGCTGGCAATAGAAATCCCATTTGATATGCCTCATCACATCAGAGATTAACAAAGTAATCCGGTTGATGTCTTCATCCTCTCTGGGCTTTGTCGTTTCAACTGAGCTTAAAATTGCAAAGTCCAGTTTGTTTTGGCGCCTGTCGAATCAGATCAGGATCAACGAATTACTTCATGTCAAAAAAGTTGTAGTCACTGCACGTCAAGAAATTTGAAGGGATTTTTTTTTTATGTTTCAGCTTGAAGACGATAGTAGTGGATCTGAACTCCGGACAGATCTTGAAGGTGTGAAAGAGTTTATCGTTAATTTCATGGATTATAAAAAGAAGCGCCTGGCTATGGTTTCTTCCGAAAATCACACTTCCAAGCTTCTGCGAGCCTCGTATTGTCTCGGTCTTAGCGACCAATATTGTTCCAGGTTGCCTCAAAACAAAGATCTTATCAACCAGCTGACCTTCAGCAATGTATCGCCACTCGACAATCTGAATGAAATGGCTCGCGAATTAACAATGAGTACCTTTAACGCCGAAGATTGCGACATCCGGCTGTTATCGGGATTAAGCGGCTTGAATGTATTGTTGAGTTCCCTGCTGGATGAAAATGACGTCTTATTCAGGATGTCGGATGGTCATGGTGGTCATTTATCAACAGCTCCGATTTCAAGAAGGCTAAACATCAATTCTCACGATATGGTTCTCGGTGAAGATTACCGCTTGGACATGGAGCATTTTGCTCAACTATACCGTTCGGTAAAGCCAAAAGTAGTTTTCCTGGATTCAAGCTACGTCTTGTTCCCGTACCCCGTAACTCAAATTCGTGAAATCGTCGGGCCAGATACGTTAATAGTCTATGATGCTTCGCATATAATCGCTTTTGTCGCGGGAGGCCTTTTTCAATCTCCCTTTGATGAGGGTGTCGATATCATACATGCCACCACCCATAAAACCTTGTGGGGACCTCAAAAATCAATGATTTTGTTTAAACATAAGGGAATAATTTCAGAGAAAGTACAGAAAAATATCGAGGATTTGGTCTCCAATACGCACCTGCACCACATATTTGCGCTCTATCTGGCGCTGTTGGAGTTTAAACATTTCGGTGCTGAATATGCCAAAACACTCATTTCGGATGCCAGATATCTGGCCGAAAAGCTTGAGAGTTATGGATTAAATGTAGTTGCAGGTAAGTATGGCTATACTGAATCCAATCAGGTCTGGCTGGATTTTGGACCGAAAGATGAAGCCATAAAGCAATTCAAAAAACTGGAAAGTTTAAATATTTCAACTAATTTGATCTGTATTCCCCGAGGCGATTGGGGCTTGAGATTGGCGCTTAACGGTATTACCAGATCAGGTGCTCCGGAAGAGCGCCTGGATGAATTGGCACGAATTTTCGGAGACCTGTTTTTTGATAGAAAGGATATCAAAATTCTGCAAGAAGAGGTGCAGATTCTTAAAAGCAATCTCGGAGAGCCTAAATATTCGTTCGATGACTCACTTTTGGGGCAGGAATTAATAGATCTACTCACCACTTTAGAATAACTTCCACGATAACAGCTATTTGACGATTGGAGATTGAGCATGTCCAGCATTGATCTACGAAGTGATACGGTGACCCTGCCCACACAGGCTATGCGTACAGCCATTTCAAACGCCGCTCTGGGTGATGATGGTTTCGGCGAAGATCCTACTGTCAATCGTCTCGAAACGTTGATGGCTGAGCGACTGGGAATGGAAGCGGGACTTCTGGTCGCCAGCGGCACGATGGCTAATCTATCCTGCGTCCTTACACACTGCGCCAGAGGCGATGAAGTGATCATAGGCAACCTCTCGCACATCTTCCTGAGCGAGGCGGGCGGGATTTCCGCACTGGGTGGTGTGTTCCCACATACCATCCCGAACCTGCCGGACGGTACGATGCCGATCGATCAGATTGAGTCCGCCATCCGCGCCGATAACATCCACTTTCCCCGGACGCGACTGATCTGCATGGAAAATACTCATAATCGTTGTGGCGGAGCGTTGTTGACGCCAGAATACACCGCCGCCGTTGTAGCTCTGGCAAAGCGTCACGGCATTGCCGTTCACCTGGATGGCGCCCGACTCTTCAATGCTGCCGTCGCTCTTGCTGTTGACATCCGGGAATTGACTCGGGGAATGGATTCTGTGTCGGTTTGTCTTTCAAAGGGGTTGGCTGCGCCGCTGGGTTCTGTTGTCTGCGGAGACGCCGCATTCATAGCGCGTGCCCGCCGGGCCAGAAAAATGCTGGGTGGCGCAATGCGCCAGGCCGGAATTATCGCGGCAGCAGGGATCGTCGCATTGGAAGAGATGGTGGCACGGCTTGCGGAAGATCATGCCAATGCCGGTCGCCTGGCCGCAGAAATTTCAAAAATTCGGGGATTGTCCATCGAGCCGGAGCGTGTACGAACGAACATCGTCTTCTTCGATCTGGTTGAACCTCGCATCACGGAAGAGGAATTAGTGGCGCGTCTCAAGGAGAAGGGAGTGCTGCTTCATCACGCCGGGCCTTGCCGTTTCCGGATGGTTACCCATTACGGGATTACTGCCGCGAATATTGAAACAGCGATTGAGGCGCTTCGTGCGGTGATGGGGAGCTGAAGAATCCGGGTCGGGATGGTGTTTGTTACCGCTGATCCAGTTGAGTGTTTGGCGATCGATTGTTGACACAATAAAATTTAAAGCAACGTAGTAAATCCGGCTATTCAGAGAATGGCCGGATTTACTGTATTTAAGGCATCTTATTTTCAATGAGAGAGGAGCCGAATCAGGCGGAGCATCAGTACTTTGCTTGCATAGCCACGTACGATGACAGCTGGTACCATTGTTCCCGGTGTTTGTTTGGTTATTGATTCGAAAGTCGAGATATCGAGAATCGCAGGCTTGTCACCGAGTTGCAGGATCCGGTCGCCGATTTTTACTCCGGCCAGGTCGGCAGATCCGCCAGGGATTACGAATTTCACCACCCAGGGGCGGTCCGGATACGCCGCGCTCTCCTTTTTATCCAGCACCCAGCCAGAGAGTTCCTCCGGCAATTCGCGGTCACACGGCGGCTCCAGCCAGAGGTTTCTGTTTTCCATGTCGAACACAACCGCGGAGCAGCGGGCGAACAGGCCATATCCGACCTGTCCGGCGATGCGGTCCGACTGGGAACGGACCGATTCGATGGCCACGAGCGGCTCGGTCAGGCGAATCGGACCCAACTCGAAGGTCGCGGGTCGCATGCGCTTCTCGTCGGTCTGGCTGTCGCCGAACTCGCCCTTCTGCTGAATGTTGTAGTTTGGTCTTGACCCAGGGAATCTGTGCGCCACAGCCCAATCCCGGAAAAGATCGAGCGCCCCGCTATAGCCGGAATCGAGTACGAACCAGCCGGAGACGCCATCGATCTTTGCTTCTGCCACGACGGTCTGGCCAAGGAACTTCAGAGGGATTGGGATGGCGCTCTCCGAGTGAAGGCTGCGGGCCTCCTTCGAGAGCAGGACCTCCTGGCGGGCAAAGTCGATGCGGACGGCAGTACCGAGGAAGATCGGGTAGCCGATGAGCATCTCGGGGCGGCGTTCCCCAAACTCGTCGAATGAGGGCATCGGTATTGCGGCCACCGGCAGGTGTTCAATTACAAGCTCGCCCAGTTTGACAGCTTCACGGATCTCGCCCAGCGCGAATGGGCTGCGCTGCTCCGGTATCGAGTTCTCCACGGTCGCCGGCTGGAACGCAGTTGCTATCGGACTCCCCTGGTCGATTACATTGAGGGTTGCGCCCGAGTCCACGAGCCCCCAGAACGCCCGCCCCCCGACCCTGGCCTGCAGGATGACCTCGTTCAGGAAGAAGGTGGCGGGCACGCGAACCGGAG
Source organism: Geobacter sp. (assembly GCA_025360785.1). Lineage (GTDB taxonomy): Bacteria > Desulfobacterota > Desulfuromonadia > Geobacterales > Pseudopelobacteraceae > JACRCG01. The sequence goes on along the minus strand of JANYBN010000112.1, from coordinate 12,459 downwards.
TCTCCTTAGGCCAGGTAAAGGCAAGCTTGGAACGTGGCGGAGCAAGACAATCTTCCGAGGCACGTGACGGGCACTCGACACCTGGAACGCTTTTTGTCAAGGTGACGAGGGAATCTTTGCCCGAAGCCTCTTTGCGGTGAATTGTCAGCGGCCATCGAACTCCGGTTAGGTCTGCATCGGACCAGGAACGAAAGTTGAGTACGCTCTTGTGGTCGTGTATGTCGAGATGCGTCACCGAGCGCAGCGATGCGTCGGATAAGCCGAAATGCAGCCCGGGATTGCCGATCTTGGGGAGGCTGTACTGCACGGAAATTTGAGGACCGTCAGCGCCAACTGTGCAGGTCACTGAGTCGCGCTTGGGATCGAATGAGTCCAAATAGTCGCGATCTTGCATCCATGCAGCAAAGGCGACTTCGACGGCCTCGTCATTTCTCAGACGCACCGGAACCCCGGCGTAACCAAGAAACCAGGGTCCCTTTGTATCGATTCCGCTGGCGGAGAGCATGCCGTCAGCTACAGTGGATTGGGAGAATCGACCTTGGCGGTCAAGTGCCAACTCGACGGACCCTCTTTTTCCCTGGGTGACGCTTTCGCCCGTGAAGGATCTTGGGAGCGCTCGTGTTACAGCCTCCTTCGAACCGAAGGAGCGGGCATGGCGAGTGAGTATCTCTTGGACGTCAGGGGATGCCGGACAAATGGCTGGAGCGGTTTCGCTGAGCGTCGAAGTTAAGTTGGCTGTTTGCCTGGCTGGATTAGAGGCGCAGGCCGCCAAGAACAATACAGTGATTAGTAGCAGGATTTTGTATCGCATTCGAAATCCTTTTTATGAAAGACCGAAAAAACCATTTACACAAACGGATTGACAGGCCCGATTTTAAATAGTTTTTCCTTCGCTATATGTCGCGATAGCTTCTATGCTTCTCTTAAAGGCTTCACACAAACGGTCATGATATTCTTCTTTAAGACTGCTCTCGACCCCCATCCGTATCGTGCCATCTGCATCAAATCCGTTTATGTCCACTACATTGCCATAGCGGTTATCCGGGCTCATGCTTTCGCCGCTTGCTTCCGCGAGGCGTATCTCCCAGCCATCCGCTCCCGTAAAGACTAACTTGTTCAGGTAGTTGAACAGTATCTTCGGCAGCTTGTCATAGCCATACAGCGCTCCATAGCCGATGCCATTGTGCAAAACCTTGCCAAGCGATTTCTTGTTTACAGCTATTGTTTCTTTTAGATCGGTGTCAACCGTCAAGCAGAACGGATATAGAGTTGTGAACCATCCCGTCGTCCTGCTCACATCCACCCGCTTGTCAATAGCTTCCCGCCCCTGGTTTTCGACTATTATCCAGTTTTTCTTTTTTCCGCTGACCTCATACAGCGCATAACTCAGAGCATTCAATAGCGCATCGGTGACGCCGGTGCCGCACAGCGGACCGTCGCCCTGCAGCAGCGTCTTCATGACATCTTCCGGCAATTCTATCCTGGTATACCTTAATACGTCGGCATCTTTTTCAGCCCGGTCGCTCCAGTCGCCTTTCTGATTCTCCAGCTCGCTCCCGATCTCTTCCCAATACGATTTTTCTTCTTCAGAGGCATTTTTGCTGTAATCCGTTACGGCTTCAACCCATTGACGGTAACTGGAACCCTTTTTACCTGTTTTTTTCCCTTTATACAGTTCTTTCAGATCATCCAGCAGGATCGGCCAGCTGGCCACATCGGTCACCAGATGGTGCATGGCTATATAGATGCGATCGTTTCCGTCCTCATGCCCGCGTATGATCCCGCTTTGCCATAGATACCCTTTCTCGATGTCAAAGGAGCTCTGCCAGCGCGTCAGTTCCGCGGTTATCTCTTCCTTTGTTTTTGTGCTGATATCCAGCTCCCTGATTGCGGCGATATCGCACTCTTTACGATAACTCTGCTTTCCGTCACGGTATACCGCCCTCAACATGTCATGCTGCCGGTTCAATTCTTCCAGAGCGCTCTTCAGTCTCTCCGTGACGATCTTTCCATCTATCCGAATCAGGAACGAGTGGTTAAAGTGATTTCTGTGCTTTACTGGATTCTTCATAAACCACTCTTGGATGGGGAGGTATTCTATGTCTCCCTCCAATGCACCCTGCTCGCCTGAGTACTCACACTCACTCATAACAGTACACTCCTGTGGTACGTTTTTTGTCAGACCGGATTAGATCGCGGAGCCCTGTAAGGCCGCTTGAATCATGGCGTTTTGTCCCGCCGGAGGAATGGTGGGCCAGTTGACACCGAGCTTGTCCAGCAGTGCCTGGGTGCGGTCGGACGCGATCGCCAGTCGATAGAGCCGCTCCAGTGGTGAACGTCCGGCGCTGATCCCAAACGTTTCCACGGTTTCGGCCACCGCTTTTTCCATCTGTGGCTCATCAATTGCCTCGTGTAAACGTTCCAAAAACCCGCCGAAATCACAGGCCTGAACCTGTTCCGACATTCCTTCGGCTGTTTTTATGAAATCTGCCAGCAAATCCAGTTGCGCTTTTTCGATGTGATGAATTTGGTTGGCTAGCGCCTTTGCGTTAGATAGAGCTACAATTGCCCGTGCGGTCACATCCACATAGCAGAGTGAAACATGCAGCTCCAGCGGGACAACGCCCAGTTGGACAAAGGAGGAAAGTTGGCGGAAAAAGGCGTTGTTACTCATGTTGTGCTGCAAGTTGATACTATCTGTCGAGAAAACAACATTGCCAACGCGATGGATAGAGGCATTCGGCAGTTCGTTTCGCGCCGCCAGAACCAGGCGTTCTCCCTCTTGTTTGCTTCGAATGTAATAGTTTTCGTCCGGAGCATGCGGGACAAGATCGTACTCGGTGAATAGCCTGAATTCGTCAGGCGAGGATTTACCCGCAACGGACAGTGTAGAGATGAAATGAAAGTCGGCCGGCCTCGGTTTTGAATGGCTTGCCAGGGAGAGCAGGTTGCGCGTTGCGGTGATATTGTCTCCCTGGAAATCGCCGTAATGGCCGAAATGGTTCACGTTGGCGGCGCAGTGGTGGATCGCATCGACGGTTTCCATTAACCGCCCTGAGTCGCGTTGCGAAAGGGATAAATCCGTCTGGCGCAGATCGCCGGCCAGCACTGTCAGGCGCTGATTATCACGTAAGGCCATGCCGGTTGTGTTGCCGAAGTAATGGACCAGCACCTGGCCGAGTCGTTGGCGTGCCGATCTGTTATCGGCGCTACGCACTACCACGGTAACATGCCGGTCGTGATCGGAAAGAAGTTCACGCAGCAGGTGGCTGCCGAGATAGCCGCTCGCTCCGGTCAGTAGCACGTGCCGGTACGATTGGCTTACCGTCAGATCCAGCCCGGCCTCCGAGCTGGTCCGCCGGGCATATTCGGCACGCGGCAGACGTAAGGCTTCATCACGCTCGGCCTGCGATGCGACCTGGAGGCCACTGCCACGTTTCCACTCATGGCAGATGTTCCCGATAACTTGCCGGAGGTGATCTGGCTGTTGACGGCAGAGTTTGGCAAAGTCGGCCAGGATGGGATGTTCGTACAGATCGTTTACCCGGCATGCAAATTCCCGGCGTAAAGCGCTGATAACAGCGATAGCCTTCAGGCTGTCACCACCGAGTTCGAAAAAATCATCTTCGCGGGACACAAACGGGCATCCGAGCCGCTCCGCCCAGATGTGGGCGATACGCTTTTCGATGGCGTTTTGCGGCGCTGTTCGCATTCCAAGGCGTTCTGTGTCAACCGTGTGGTCAGCGGCAGACATCATAGCAAGCAGTGCCGGGCGATCTACCTTGCCGGCGGCTGTCAGGGGAACCGCGTCAATGCTGAGTACGGTAGCCGGAATCATATAGGATGGTAAGCTTTCCGACAGGTAGGCGCTCCACTCACTCTGAGCGGGAGCTATCGCCAGTTGATCGCATACTACGAAAGCCCGGAGGATTGAGTCGTTGTCCGCTGTTGTTTCTACAACGGCAATGGCTTGCTGTACGCCCGGATATGCGGCCAGCCTCTGTTCGATCTCGCCCAGTTCGACGCGTTGACCGCGCAGTTTGACCTGGGTATCGGAACGCCCCAGAATCTGCAAATCGCCGGAATGAAGCCAGCGTCCAAGGTCGCCGGTACGGTAGCGACGTTCGCCGTTTATCTCCAGAAAAGCTGCCGCAGTCAGATCAGGTCGATTGAGATACCCTTGCGCAACTCCCATGCCGCTAATCCAGAGTTCGCCGGTAACCCCGGGGGGGACGGGGTGGCCGTGATTGTCCAGGATGTAGACAGTCATGTTGGGTAGCGGCCGCCCGGCGGCAATCTGTTCCGTGTCGGTGTTAACTTGGCTGTATGAGGTCCCGGCCGTGTTTTCGGTCGGACCGTAGCCGTTGAAATACAGTAGCTTCCCGGCGTAATACTGCGCATCGGCCGGAATCGGGGCTTCGCCGACGGTCATCAGAATTCGGACAGGCCCGAGGTCTGCCCGTTCGAACATTCGCAGATAGGAAGGAGACATGGTGGCGACGGTGACGCCCAATCTTCGGATCAGGTCGAGCATGCCGGCAATATCGTTCATCGCTTCGCGTCTGACCGGTACCAGCGCCGCACCGACCGACCAGGTCATCACCAGGTCGCTGATCCATAAATCGAACGATGGTGAAGACATGATCAAGGTCCGGTCGTCACTCCTGAGAGTGAGACACTCCGCTACTCCCAGGCCAAGATTGAGCATCCCGCCGTGCCGCAGTACAACTCCCTTTGGAACGCCGGTGGAGCCTGATGTGTAGAGGATGTAAGCCGGGTCGTCGGGAGTCAGGGGGATGCTCTGCGTTGTGGGCGCTTTGGGAGTCAGGGGCACTGACTCTTCCGGGCGGATAATGCGGTAGCGTCCCGCTTCCAGTTCAGCAGGTATGGGCAACCGGTCGAGGGTAATCAGGATACGGATTCCGGCATCTTTGGCCATGAAGGCCAGGCGTTCGGCCGGCAAATCCGCTGTCAGCGGCAGATAACAGGCTCCCGCTTTCCAGATTGCCAGGACGACCTCCGGCAGCGCAACGGAGCGCTCCGTGAGGACCGCAACCGCTTCTCCCCGTTGCAGGCCGCATTCGAGCAGTACCTGGGCCAACGCATCGGAAGCGGCATTGACCACCCCATAGCTCTGCACGCCCGCATCGGTCAGTAAGGCCGGACGTTGTGGCTCTGTTTCCGCCAACTGCCGGAATAGATCCGGGAAGCAGGCGAATGGCAACGGCCGCTTCGGTCCGTTTTGATACATCTGCAGCAGGCGCTCCTCTTCCGGCAGCAGTCGCGGCAACGGTTCACCCGGAGCAAGATGCTTATCTGCCAGAAACCGCATCCATCCGGCCAGCGCATCGAACCAGCTCCGGGTGGTATCCCGGGTATAGATGGCGGCATTGACGAACCAGGTCAGGACAAGAGAACCGTCAGGTTGACCCTCGTGAATCAGAACCATATCCTGCCCCGGTCCACTCTGGCGAAGGGTGTATTCTGCCGCTTCAAGCTCTGCTGTGGCAATGGGGCTAAAACGCACCCCTGTTTCGGGAGTACTGCCGGCGACGGGGTTCTCGGTTACCGCGAAATCGAACAGCGGGTAGCGGGCCGGGTGATGGGGCAGCGGATGTTCCCGGCGATAGTCGCTGTAGATGCGGGCAAAAGGATAGTTGGAATGCTGAAGGGCTTCAGCCAGCTCCCGTTGCATCGCTTTAATGGCTGTATCGATCGATCCGGCTTGATCGGCAAGGCATGCCAGTGGCAACATGTTGACAAAGTAACCGACGGTTTTCGCCTCGGCAGCCGATTGGCGGGTCGAGGCGGCCGTGCCAAGCAGGAAGCCGGAGCGGCCTGTGCGGCGGTGCACTTCCACTCCGACGATTGCCAGCATGAGCGCATGAAGGCTGGCGCCGTTGCGGCGTGCCAGAGCACGGAGTTGGGTGGCTGTGGCTCTGTCGAGCCGCAGACGCAGGCAGTGACTCCCCTGTGAAGATCCTGCTGTTCGTGCGCTTAGGCGAGGTTTGTCCAGTGACCATTCGTCGAACGCTTCCGGTGCTTGTTTGCCAAGATCGGCAACGACCTGCTGCCAGTATAGCGCATCTGCCTGAGAAGCCTGTCCGGTCAAATAGGCCGCTTCTCTGGCGGCAAAACGGTTGAAACTGATCTCCGGCAGGGGCGGGTAATGACCCTGCAGCAAGGCCGGCAGTTCCTCTGTCAGAATGCCGAGCGAAAGACCATCCCCCACGGAATGGTGCATGACGAACCAGAAGATGGTCTGATCGTTTTCCGCTATCCGAACCAATCCCGCGCGCCACAGACCGGCAACCGCCATGTTAAACGGTTGTTGCTGGCGGTTTCCGATGAATCCAAAGGCCTCATCGGGAGATGAAAACTCCAGAATCTCAAAAGGCACATTCAGCTGTTCCACGATCTCGCGCTGCAGGATGCCGCAGTCATCTTCCCTGAAACCGGTACGTAAGGATTCATGCCGCGTTATCAAAGCGCTCCAGGCCGCCTGCCAACGCTCCGCGGCCGGCAATTCTCCCTGTACGGCCAGTGTCAGTGCTATATTGAAGCCGGTCGTATCGAGTCCCGCCTGCTCGGCGGTCCAGAATTCACGCTGCCCAACAGTCGCAAGATCGGATGAAAGGTCAATGTCCGGTTCCTGAACCGATAGCATGCCGACTCTTTCCGCAAACCCGGATAAGGTCGGCTCGGCAAAGAGCTCGCGGGCCGGAACCTCGCGACCCAGCAACTTTTCGAGGCGGTGGGCAACCGTGATCGCCAGCAGACTGTGACCGCCCAGTTCAAAGAAATTATCTTCACGATGGATCGGACTCCATCCCAGAACGTCACTCCAGACCTCAGCCACACAACGCTCCAGATCATTTATAGGCAGTGTCCGTCCTGAAGTTTGCGGCCGCTTTGCAAGCAGGGCCAACAGCGCCGCCCGATCAACCTTGCCGGCAGCCGATAACGGAATTACCGACAGAGGGATCAGGCCGGATGGTATCATGTGCGACGGTAATCGTTCCGCCATATGCCTGCGCCAGGCATCATCGTTCGGTAATGATGCTCCTGTCGCCGGGCGAACAAAAGCCCACAGACTTGAGCTCCCCTGCTCCTGTTTGGCCAGCAGCACGACCGCTTGGGAAATTGCCGGATGGCTGGTCAAGGCGTGCTCGATTTCCCCTAATTCAATACGGATACCGCTCAGTTTTACCTGGTCATCCAGTCGGCCCAGGATCACCAGCTGGCCGTCCTTATTCCAACGTCCCAAGTCGCCGCTTCGGTAGCGCCGTCCCTGGCCGGTTTCTACGAAGCTGGCTTTGGTCAGTTCCGGTCGGTTGAGATAGCCGCGGCTGAGTCCGATACCGCCTAGCCAGATTTCTCCGGCAACGCCGGGCGGCAGTGAGTGTCCCTCATCGTCGCAGATCTGGAGGGTGGTGTTCGGCAGCGGCCTCCCGGCCGGCAAAAAATCCTGCCGGCTTCCCGTCAGTATTCCCATGCTGCTGGTGATGCAGTTTTCCGTCGGACCGTAGGCATTGAAGTAACTGAGTTTCCCGGAATAGGTGGCTACATCCGCAGCTGTTGGCGGTTCGCCGCCGGTCACCAGAATATGCACTGTTTCCGGCAGGTCACACCCTTCAAAAAGCCGCAGGTAGGTTGGGGTGATGTCGGCCAGGGTAATGCGCTGCTCCCGCATAAAATCAAGGAACTGCTGCGGTGATTCGATGACAGCCAGCGGGACTGGGCAGATGGCGGCGCCGCAGGCCAGCGGTACTCCCATGTCGGAGAGAGAGACATCGAACGACGGAGAGGCGAACATCAGGCAACGGTCATCGGCTGTGAGGCGGTACGCTTCGATGGCGCCCAGCACCAGGTTTACATAGCTGTCGTGGCCGATCAATGTACCTTTGGGTTCGCCGGTTGAGCCGGAGGTGTAAAGTATGTAGGCCACATCGCTCGCTTCGCCCGGCAGGTAAGGGCGTGTGGCGTATGCCTGTGAGAATTCCGGGGACAACTCTTCGGGACGGAGCGCCTCGGGGAGTTGATCTGCCAATGCAGCAGGGATTGAGACGGCATCAAGGGCAATCAGCTGTGAAACTGCGGCGTCGCGCAGCATAAAGGCCAGTCGATCCGCCGGCAGCTCTGCTGCGAGCGGCAGGTAAATTGCGCCCGCCTTCCAGATGCCCAAGACCGCAGCCGGAAGGTTTGCCGAACGACCGGTCAGTACTGCGATGACACTGCCCGGTTCTACCCCGCGTTGCAGAAGTGAATGGGCAATCGCGTTGGCCTGCTCTTCGAGAGCCCGATAGGTAACAGTGTTCTCACTGGTCAGGATCGCAGGAGCATTAGCCTGACCCGCTTGGTCAACGACACTTTCGAATAGTTCATGAAAGCGTACCGGCGGCCTGGCGATAGTTTCACCCTGCTCCCATTGGGCCAGCTGTAGCTGCTCCTGCGGCAGCAGTCGCGGCAGGGGTTGCCGGGCGTGGGCGGGATTTTCAGCCAGCCAGCGCGCCCAGCCGATCAGGGCTTCGAACCAGCTGCGCGCCGTTTTTTCCGAGTAAATGGCGGCATTGAGCTGCAACTGCAGTAAAAATTCACCACTGCTCAGCCCCTCATGGATCAATACCATGTCCTGACCCGGTGAGGCTTCGGTCCGTTCGTAGCTGATTTTTTCGGTTGCGACGCTTGCTCTTCTGAAGCGCTGTGTGGCGCCCGTGTTGCCCGTCACCGGATTTTCGGTTGCGGCTATGTCGAAGAGCGGATAGCGTTGCGGGTTGCGCAGTTCGGGGCGCTCGTTCCAGAAAGAGCGGTAGATGTGGGCAAATGGTTGCCGGGCGTGTTGTAGCGCTTCGGCCAGGTTGCTTTGGGTCGTACGCAACAGGTCGCCAAAGCATTCCGCTAGCGAAGGTTTAAGGTGCAGCGGCAGCATGTTCACGCCAAATCCGATAATTTCGGTATCGGACAAAGACTCCCTGATGGAGGCGGTTGTACCGATCAAAACATCGGCGCGACCGCTTCGCCGCCCGGCTTCCAGTGCAAACAGGGTCAGCATGAGGGCGTGAAAACTCGAATCGTGATTTCGCGCGACACTCTTGAGAGCCTCGTGAGCCTGACGGTCAAGCGCTATGACGAGGCGGTGATTTCCCGAAGGTATTTGGGGGGAACGCGCCTGGTCGAGAGGCCATTCGGCAAATGCCGCCGTCGGCAGACTCTGCAACAAATCAAGCCAGTACTGCGCATCCAGGATGGAGTCCGTTGTGGTAAAATAAAGCTCTTCGCGGGAGGCAAACAGGCTGGCGGCGCCACCGGGAGGAGAGAGAGATCCATCGGCAAGCAGGATTGTCAGCTCATTAAGGAGTGTGCCGATTGACTGTCCGTCACCGACGGAGTGATGCAGCGCCAACCAGAAGAACTGGGCGTTGTCTTGCTGCGCGGTCACCAGGCCAAGGCGCCAGAGCGGAGCAACCGCCATGGAGATCGAGTCGGCCTGGCGCTGCCGGATATGGGCCAGCGCAGCGCTTCGATCAGTAACCTTTGCGGTTTCTATCGAAACAGCCACGTCAGCGGCAATGCTGCGGCGCAACCGGCCAGTTTCATCTTCTTCAAAACAGGTTCGCAAGGCTTCATGACGATCTACCAGCGCTGACCAGGCGGCCTGCAAATGTTCCGGCTCGATAGTACGATTTACCAGATACTGTACCGGTATGGTGAAGGTACGGGTATCAAGGCCGGCGCTCTCGGCGGTCCAGAATTCGCGCTCGCCAACGGTGGCCTGGTCGGTTGCCAGGCCGGTTGCTGCTGCTGGCGCGACCGGCTCCTGAGCGGCGATCAGGAGCTTGATTGCAGATACAAAGGTCGCCAGTATTGGCGCTGAAAAAAGTGTGCGTGCCGATACCCGCTGGCCAAGCTGTTCCGACAGCCGGTGCGTCATGGTGATAGCAAGCAGACTGTTGCCGCCCAGAGCAAAAAAGTTGTCATTACGATTAACCGAAACGCCAAGCAGATCAGACCAGATGGCGGCGATCCGCATTTCCAACGGGTCCTGCGGAGCCTCGTTCGCAGATGATTTGTTCAGCTGCTCTGTGTAATTTGAAAGCAGCGCTCTGCGGTCAACCTTGCCGGACGGCGTCAAGGGGATCGTGTTGACCGGTGTGATGCTGGCCGGGAGCATGTGCGCCGGAAGTTGCGCCGAGATGAATTCGGTCAAAAGAGCTTCAGAAGGGGTAGCGTCAATTGGCCGGATAAATGCCCGCAGCACCTTTGCGCCACTTGAAAGCTCCTCGATAAGAACAACCGCATCGGCGATTGAAGGATGCCGGCAGAAGGTTTGCTCGATCTCGCCCAGCTCGACCCGCTGGCCGTTCAGCTTGACCTGTTGGTCGATGCGGCCACTCAGTTCGATCTGCCCGTTTTCGTTCCAACGACCGTAGTCACCCGAGCGGTAGAAACGCCCCTCCGGAGTAGTTACAAAGCTTTTGGCGCTCAGATCGGGGCGATTCAGGTAGCCGGGCGTTATTCCGCTCCCCCCTAGCCAGAGTTCACCCTGCACGCCGGGTGGGACCACGCTTCCATCGTCACGACGCAGTGAAATAAGGAGGTTGGGAAATGGCCCTCCTATTGGCAGTGGCGCTTCCGCCGGGTGATCGGTATGTATCCGGGCAGTTGAAACAACGATGGTCGCTTCGGTGGGGCCGTAAAAATTCCAGAAGGCGGTCTGGCCGGCATGCTGCTGCAGATCGCGATGAGTTGGCGCTTCGCCGCCGGTAAACAGGTGGCGCAACCCGGTAAAGGGAAGCTGTTCGCTGATGCGCAGGTATGAGGGGGTATGGAAAGCGACGGTGACACCCAGTTCCTGGTAGTAGCGTTTTAGTTGCCAGGGGTCATCCCGCAACTCCTGGGACACCGGCACGATGGTAATGCCGTTCAGCAGACCATGTCCCAGTTCCCAAAGCGAGGCGTCGAATCCGACAGTAGCCACCAGCGATATGCGGTCATCCGGGAGAAACCCTACTGTTTCGGCCACTCCAAGAATAATGTTGATATAGCTGCTGTGTCTGACTGGAACCCCTTTCGGCGTGCCGGTCGTGCCGGAGGTATAGATGATGTAGGCGATGTCATCGGGAAAATCCGGCATTGAAGGGCGCTGGCCGGTAGGGGGGCAATCCTCAAGACGGATGATATCCGAGACGGATTCAACCAGGGTTTCGGGGGCGAGGAGTCCGTCAAGCGCGATCAGAATCTTGACGTCCGAATCCAGAACCATGGCGGCCAGACGCGCCGGTGGAAGTTCGGCGGGGAGCGGGAGATAGGTGGCACCCGCTTTCCAGATCCCCAGTACTGCAGCAGGAAGATCTACCGAAGCGGCGGTGAGAACGGCAACGGTTGTTCCGCGGGCAGCACCCTGCCGGATCAGTTTCAGGGCGATGCCATTTGCACGGCTATCAAGCTGCGCAAAGGTTTGGTTGCCGTCACGACCGGCAACCGCCAGTTTTTGTGGATGCCGGTCGACCAACGCCTCAAAGATCCGGTGGCTGCATTGATGCGGGCGTTTGATCTCCGCTCCCCGCTCCCACCGTTCCAACAGGGCTGTTTCGTGAGGGAGAAGTTTCGGCAGCGGCTGTTCGCAACGTTCGGGCTCCTCGGCCAGCCAGCGTGCCCAGTCGGCCAGCGCGGCCAGCCAGGCCGCCGCAACCTTCATGGAGCAGATATCCGGATTCCGGATCAGATGAAGATTAAGTCCGCCTCCCTCTTCGAGGCAGGGCTCGTGACTGAATTGCAGGTCAAGACCGGCAGCCGGATATTCCAGTCCGCCCGGCAAATGATACGGCTCAAGGGTAAGGCCTGTTTCCTGATCCCGGCAGAAGCGGGAGGGGATCGCGGTCAGTGCAATACCAAAGAGCGAAGTGCGTAATTGCGGCAACAGATCGGGATGGCGCTGGCGAAATTCACGATTAAGAATAGCTGAAGGGAATTCGGCATGTCTGACAGTTTCGGTCAGGGCGGCCTGGGAGGAGTGCAGAAACTCCGAAAAACGGGTTTCCTTTTTATGCCGGATGAGGACTGGAAGTATGTTGACGAAGTGCCCGAGCGCTGTCTCTCCACCCGTCGGACGGATGGAGATGCCGCTGCCGATGATGACGTCTTTTTTTCCGCTACGCCGCCTGATTACTAATGTCAGGATTGCCAGCAGCAGGGCATGCAGACCGGTTCCATGCTTTTTTGCCAGGAGACTTAGCGCCTCGACCGTGGTAGCGTCAAGATGTTCGACAAGTGGCGTTGCGCCTTGTCCACCGGGCAGTGACGGCCTTGGATGCTCGGTGAGATACTCCTGAAAAGCTTCATTTCCCTGTTTAGCCAACCGGTCGAATTTATTCAGCCAGAATTCGCGATCATGTTTGAACCGATCCGATTTCAGGTAACGCTGTTCGGCGATACCGGCAATGGCGACACCATGAAGTG
>JANYBN010000101.1 GCA_025360785.1 Geobacter sp. | reverse complement strand
TGACGAGTGACGATTTTGAGGCGCTAAAAACCGGTACGCTATTCCCCTGAGGGCATTTCGGCGACCCGGCTGTCTCAGTGAGACCCTATGGGTTTTCCGTCCCATTCTCGCGAATGGTTTAGTATTATCGTTTAACCAATGTATTGAAATCTGCTTTGTCCGCGCGCATGATTGCCCCAAAGGGGAAGCTTGTCAAGAAAAACTTGGAGAACTTTGCCCAGGTAGATCTAGCTGACAAGGCCTGTCACCGGTGCCAACGTCCCGCCAGCCCCCACAAAGTCAGGTCAGGTACGGTGACCCGGCCAGCTCCACATGGGTCAGGAACAGCCGTGTGTCAAATTCCAGTTGGTGATAGGCGGGCTCCATATATTTGCAGAGTTGGTAGAAAGCCTTGTTGTGCTCCTTCTCCTTCAAGTGCGCCAGCTCGTGCACGACAATCATTTTCAGAAATTCTCCTGGAGCGTCCCGAAAGATGGATGCTATGCGGATTTCGTGCTTTGCCTTCAGCTTGCCCCCTTGTACCCGTGATACAAAGGTGTGGGTCCCCAGGGCGTTGTTGATCACATGGATTTTCCTGTCGTATACAACCCTGCTCAGCGGCTGGGCGGTGCGCATGAACTCGTTCTTGATATCGACGGTAAAGTCATAGAGCGCCTTATCGGTTCTGACATCGTGCGCTTTCGGATATTTCTGCACAATGACGCTACCCAAGCGGTTTTCCGCGACCAGTCCCGCCACCTGGGACGTTATCTGCGGTGAATAGCCGGCTAAATATTTCAAATGATGCATCAGCGTTTCCTGGAGAGCAGGGCCAGCGGCGAAAGATCGACCGTTCCGGGGCGACGTTTGACAATCTTTCTGGTATGTCCAGCATCAGCAAGCTCAGGAAACTCACTGTTCAGCAGCTGGCGTACCGAGGAATATTCTATGGCCAGATGGTCGTCCTGGTGAATGCCGCCACGGCTGGCCAGAAATCGATCAAGATGGGGATCGGTTTTTCTCAGAAACTCCAGCATGTCGAGTACGAACAGTTTGTCAGTCGGAAATCTGCCACTGATCAGCCGGTGCAGATCATCTGTTTTCAGTCTCTGAGCAACGAGGTGCCGGATCCACTTCTGGCAGTCACAACTGAATGCCGTCTCAAGGTCAGCGCTGGTAATGGAACATCTGATCTTCTCTTTAGCCACAAGTAACTCCGTCATGTTGGTATGCACCAGATACTACCGTAAAATCACTGGCGGGGCAACAGACCTTACGCTCAGCATAGCCCATGCAGGGCAGCTTCGAACGCTCGCACGGTTTTGGTCCGCAGCAGCTCCTTGAGCGGTTTTGCCAGTTCCGGATCATCAAGGTAGGCGATAATCTCCTTGACCTTGTTCAACACCTGCGTATCGCCGCAGAACAGCTGGCCATAGCGGCTCAGCATCTCCCGCAGATAGCGGACAAGTTCCGTTTTCCGCTCTTCCCGGCCCGGCTCAGCGTTCACCACACCCCGCAGGCGCCGGAACAGCGCCGGATCGGCAATCGCCCCCCGCCCCAGCATCAGCCCGGCAGCGCCGGTCTCGCCCAGCACCCGTCCGCCATCGGCAGCGCTCCGGATATCCCCGTTGGCAATCACCGGCAGCCGGGTCTCCCGCACCACCCGGGCGGTCACCCCATGGTCGGCAACGCCGTCGTACTTCTGGACCACGGTACGGGGATGCAGCACCAGGAAATCCACCCCGCTCGACTCGAAGAGCGGCAGCAGCAACAGGATCTGGTCCGGATCGTCGTACCCGGTCCGGATCTTGATGGAGAAAGAGCCGGCGATGGCCTCCCGCAAGGCGGGGATGACCTCGGCAAGAGAATCCGGACGGCGGAGCATCCCCCCACCGGTCAGGCCGCCCCCCATCCGGCCATAGGGGCACCCCATGTTGAGGTTGATATGTGCGGCGCCGGCCTCCTGCGCGACCCTGGCCGCCAGGACCAGCGACTCCCGCTCATGTCCCACCAGCTGCACAACCAGCGGTACACCCTCCTGCTCGGTGGCGACATCCCGCAGGTCAACAGCGGTGAGCCCCGCTCCCGCCGGCGCAGTATTGACGCGCATGAACTCGGTAAAGATGACGTCGGGGCGGACATGTTCGATAAAATAGGCGCGCAAGGCCCGGTTGGTCAGCCCCTGCATCGGCGCCAGTATCAGCGGTGTGGTGCCGGGTTGCCACGGGAGCACCGTCATAGCGTGCTCACCGTTTGCGGCGTTTGCTGGATGGCGTAGCGGACGGTCGTTTCATTATGGGAGTAAAGAATATGCATGCAGCCTATTGTTGCCCAGCTGGCAGGTAAATTACAAGCATGGAAATAGCAAAGGTGGCCTAAGGGCCGTCTTTCGAGTTTGTAAACTGCTGAGAATACCCGGGCCAGACTGCTGGAAAGCTGGCGCCGACTGTGACGCAAGGTAAACTGTCATGAAATCGCTTAGTTAAGTATTGGTCGGTGAAGTCGCCACCTATGTGGTGGAACATTTCCCCAGAAGCGCCTTCGGCCCTGGAATACCTACATAATTAGCGTTCGCAAAATACTGTCTATTTGCTAGACACACCGACTCCCCGCAGCACAAGTTTCCGGCACTTGGTACCGCCCTCGCACAGCGTCATGACAGCTAACTTCCCGCGATTACTAACAAACTATTTACAGAGCTATTGGCACACGATATGAAGTGTCACGATCAGGAAGTTTAACACAGCCGGTAGGCAATGGGGCCTGCCTACGGAGGTAGGCCATGCAACATATTGAAGCCGTTATCGATCAGTTCAAGATGCAGGAGGTACGAAGCGCCCTCGAGAATATGGGGATCGAGGACTTCATGGAGAGCACGATTAAGTGTCATCAGAAGGGACAGGTGATGAGGTTTCGCGGCGCCACGTTCATGGCAGACATCGTTGAAAAGATCAAGCTCGAGATCATTGCGGCAGACGATTCGGTCACCAGGATTGTCGAGGCAATCTGCGCCATTGCCCGGACCGGGCGCAAGGAAGATTGCCGCATATCAATTCACCCATATCTGGAGGTGAACTGATTCCCGGCGGCTGGCCGCACAGTCACCGATGATTTCGAACTCCTGAATTACCGCCGAGTAACGCATGCGATCCTGAACAAAGGCATCACAGGTTATACCCTTTACATATGAAAGTATTGCCGCGCCTGATTCCAGAATATCCTGACAATAGAGATGCTGCGGGCGTTCAGAGATGGATGATCTCCTTGGCCACCATTTCCCGAGCCAACGGCTTCAAGGTGCTCTCAATGCCGAGATCAACTGTCTTTCCGAACTGCTGTTCAAGATAGCGCCTGATACCGAAGAAGTTACTCAAGGATTTCATTTCTGGCCTCAGTTCTATGGCAATGCCGATATCAGAATCCTCGCGAGCCTCACCACGGGCATAACTGCCGAAAAGACCGACGCTTACCACTCCGAAACGTTGCGCCATTTCATCCTTGTGCATCTGCAAAAACATGATGATATCGTTTTTGCTACTGACCATACCATAACTCCTTAATCCTGATTAACGGGAGTATACGTTTGAGCTGTACAAAATGCAAGAAGGGCGACCAATCGGTCGCCCTTCTTCAATCCTACTTCAAATTCTTCTTTATCCTCTCCACCGCCTCGATCACATTCTCGCGATGGCCGAAGGCCGACAAGCGGAAGTACCCTTCGCCGCTCGGGCCGAAACCGCTCCCTGGTGTCCCGACCACGTTGCATTCGGTCAGCAGCTTGTCGAAGAAGTCCCAGCTGGTCATGCCGCCCGGGGTCTTGAGCCAGATATACGGGGCGTCCACGCCGCCGAAGATCGTTACCCCGGCTTCCGTGAGGCCTTCACGGATGATGCGGGCGTTCTCCATGTAATAGTCGATGACTTCCTTGGTCTGCTTCCACCCTTCGTCACTGTAGACCGCAGCGGCGGCCTTCTGCACCGGGTACGAGGCGCCGTTGAACTTGGTGGTGGTGCGGCGCAGCCAGAGCTTGTTGAAACTGTACTTCTCGCCGCTGGCGGTGGTGCCCATGACTTCTTCAGGTACGACCACCAGGCCGCAGCGGACGCCGGTGAAGCCGGCGGTCTTGGAGAACGAGCGGAACTCGATGGCGCACTTCTTGGCCCCTTCGATTTCGTAGATGGAGTGTGGGATATCGGGGTTGGTGATGAACGCCTCGTAGGCGGCGTCGAAGAAGATCACGGCGCCGCTCTCGTTGGCGTAATCGACCCACTTCTTCAGCTCGGCTTTGCTCGCCACCACGCCGGTCGGGTTGTTGGGGAAGCAGAGATAGATGATGTCCACTTTTTCGGTCGGCAGCGCCGGGATGAAGCCGTTGGCCTCGTTGCACGGCATGTAGACGATGCCCTTGTAATATCCCTTGTCGTTAGCATCGCCAGTGCGGCCGATCATGACGTTGGTGTCGTTATAGACCGGATAGACCGGGTCGCCGATGGCAACGATGTTGTCCATGCCGAAGATGTCGAGGATGTTGGCGCAGTCACACTTGGAACCGTCGGAGATGAACATCTCCTCGGTCTTGAGCGATACGCCCAGCGGCTTGTAGGATTTCTCGATAATGGCGTTGATCAGCCAGTCATACCCCTGCTCCGGGCCGTAGCCGGCGAAGTGATCGGTGGTGCCCAGATCGTCCACGGCGGCGTGGAACGCTTTCAGTACGGCCGGGGCCAGCGGACGGGTGACATCGCCGATCCCCAGACGGATGACCTTGGCGGCCGGGTTGGCAGCTGCGAATTCACGCACACGGCGGCCGATCTCGGGGAACAGGTAACCTGCTTTCAGTTTCAGATAGTTGTCATTGATTTTTGCCATGCAAAAAACCTCCTGATATTAAAATAATGATGCAAAACTGTTTCATATTCTTTATGCGCTGCAAGCGTGTGAATGCTTGTGCGCAGCTTTTTCAACGTACATCTGCTGGTCTGCCAGTTTAAACGCATCCTGCAGACCTTCCGGGGTTTCGCTGGTCGTATATCCCAACGAAATCGAGAGCGGACAGATACCATCTACCGGTATTATCGCGTTGGACTCAGCGTTTCTGACCCTTGTCAGCGCTAGCTGAACCTGCTCCGTATCTACTCCCGGCAGCAGCACGGCAAACTCATCGCCGCCAATGCGGGCTACAATATCCTCGGCGCGAAATGATTCCAACAACACCTGGGCTGTCGCCCTGATCAGGGCGTCACCGGCGGCATGACTGCTTGAATCATTACAGGCCTTGAGGCCGTCAATATCGGCGACCACCACCGAAATAGGCGTCACCCGCCCGCGTGAGAGTCGCTCCAGTTCGCTGTCGAAATAGGCGCGATTATACAGACCGGTCAGGGCGTCGTGGGTGCTGGCATGGAACAGTTCCGCACTCTTCTGGTCTTCATGCTGAACCATGGCGTTGAAAGTCCGGGCAAGAATGCCGATTTCATCATTGGAATTATTGTTGAATAGCCGCTCTTCTCCCTTTTTAGCGGAAATGCTCTTCACATGATCGGCAAAGCGTACCAGGGTACTGGTAAAACGATCCAGCATCAGCCGGACCACCAGCACACTGAACAATGTACCGAAAATAACCGCCGCCAGGAGATATTTCCGGAACAGATAGATCGGCGCGTAGGCCTCCACAATCGGGTGGTTGGCGCCCATGATCCAGTCGGTGGTTTTAAAGCGCTTGTATGAGGTCAAAGAGTACAAGCCGCGAGAATTGACATTTTCACCGCTGCCCTCAAAACCCTTATAGGCCTCGCCAAGCAGTTTGTTGGCCCCGACAATCTCCGGGCTCCGCATGATCCGCGACTTGTCCGGGTGCATGATCAGGGTCCGGTCACGGGTGATGATATACAGATAGCCGGTTTCAGCAATGCGGGTGCGCGATAGCTCACCCAGAAAGTTGTCCTGCAGGAGATTGATACTGCCGCCAAGAATGGCGATCAGCTTGCCGCTCTTGTCACGCACCGGCGCGGTAAACATGATTGCCGGCGCTCCGGGGGTGTGGGTCGAAACGTAGGGTTCGGAGATAACTGGTAACCCTGATGACAGCGTTTTTTTGTAGTAATCTCTGAACGATATGTTACGGCCGCGCCGGTTAGCGAGATACGGCGCTTCAGCGATGATTCTTCCTTCCGGAGAAAAGAGAAACAGGCCGTTGTCAAAAACACTGTGGGTGCCGGGGCGATTATCAAGAAAGCGCTGTGCTGCGTCATCGTCCGCGACAATTTCCGGCGTCACCAGCTTGGCAACATCGACGATAACCTTTTGTGACGATGCCAGTTTCTGGTCGATGTTTTGCGTGACCACGGTCAGCAGGGTAAATTGCTGGGCGGAAATGGACTGTTTGAACTCATGCTTGAAGTAGAAAAAAATCAGCGTTGCCAGAACCGCCTGAAACAGTATCAGGAAGGCGCAGACCGTAACGGTCATCCTGAAGGTGATACTGTGCCGTGTTGCTGGGAATATCGGTTCCATGTCAGATCGTTTCCCCGGAGTGCGGTTAATGGCGGTACTGGCAGCGGTGCGTTTTGGCTCCCTACTTCAATCCGAGTACATCCTGCATGTCATATAATCCGGGTTTTTTTCCGACCACCCACTTGGCGGCACGGACAGAGCCGCGTGAGAACATGTCGCGGGTCATGGCGCGGTGGGAAATCTCGATCCGTTCACCCATGCCGATGAAATAGACGGTGTGTTCGCCGACAATGTCGCCGCCTCGCACGGTCTGCATGCCGATCTCTTCCCTGGTGCGCTCGCCGCAGATCCCCTCGCGGTGATAGTTGGCCACTTTGTTGTAGTCGCGCCCCAGCGCTTCCGCTACGACTTCTCCCATCCGCACGGCAGTTCCTGACGGTGAGTCTTTTTTCTTGTTGTGGTGCAGTTCGACTATTTCGACATCAAAGTCGTCGCCAAGAGTTTTGGCGACATCCTTCAAAACCTTGAAGCAGACGTTGACGCCGACCGACATGTTGGGAGCCAGCACTGCCGGGATGTCTTTGGCAAGTTCAACCGCCAGCGCGCGTTCTTCCGGAGTGAAGCCGGTGGAGCCGATGACGATCGACTTCTTATGCAGGGCGCACATCTCCAGGTTCTTGAGGGATACCTTCGGTGTAGTGAAATCGATCAACACATCGCAGGCGGCAACGACGGCATTGAGGCTGTCGGTGATATGAACACCGGTCTTGCCGCAACCTGCCAGCAGTCCGGCATCTTCGCCGATCTGTGGATGTCCCGGCCGCTCCAGAGCGCCACAAAACTGGACGCCTTCGGCTTCAATAATGGAAGTAATAATGCGCTGCCCCATCCGTCCCGCAGCGCCGCATACGGCAACTTTTATCATGGTAAACCTCTTCTTTTTTAACAGGTATGGATACGCAAAAACCTTTTTCAGCTCATGATTACCTCACGATTACTTCAAGATTATTAGACTCAAAATCCCGGTAATCATGAGGTAATCATGAGGCTAATATGACTTTGCCTGATTGTTTCAGAATTAGATAAGCTTGTATTCCTTCATGATGGCTGCCAGCGTGGCCTTATTGGCCGCACCCATTTCGCAGAGCGGCAGCCGGACATCGGCAGAGGCCTTGCCCATCAGCTCCAGAGCGGTTTTGACCGGCACCGGGTTGCTCTCGATGAACATGGCGCTGCTGATCTTGAGGGTTTGCAGGTGAAGCTGGCGGGCTTTCTCCAAGTCTCCGGCAAAGAACGCATCCACCAGGTCGGCCACCGTTCTCGGCATGATGTTGGCCAGCACCGAGATGATCCCTTTGGCGCCGCAGGCCATCATCGGAAAGGTGATGAAATCGTCGCCGGAAAAGACGTCGATCTTGTCGCCGCAGAGAGCGATGACTTCGGAGCCCTGCTGGAGCGAACCGGTCGCTTCCTTGATCGCAACGATATTGGCATGTTCAGCCAGACGGGCCACAGTCTCGGGGAGCAGGTTGACGCCGGTACGTCCCGGAACGTTATAGAGGATCTGCGGCAGCGCCACGGCATTGGCGACAGCCATGTAGTGACGGTAGAGCCCTTCCTGGGTCGGTTTGTTGTAGTAGGGGGTCACCAGCAGGGCACCGTCAGCCCCGGCCTCCTTGGCTTTCTGGGTTATTTCGATCGCCTCGGCAGTGCTGTTGGAACCGGTGCCGGCAATGACTGGAACGCGCTTGGCGACCTGCTCTATGACGGTTTTGATAACCGCCAGATGCTCATCGTAATCGAGAGTTGAGGATTCACCGGTGGTGCCGCACGGTACAATGGCATCGGTGCCGTTATCGATCTGGAAATCGACCAACTCCCGGAGCTTTTCATAATCTACCGCGCCATCTTTTTTGAACGGTGTCACAATGGCTACAATACTTCCTTTGAACATGTCTGAATACCTCCTGGTTGGATTGATATAATTTACAAGCCCTGATAAACAGGATAAGTGCGTTAACGAAGTGAAATTACTTCTAACTTACTAAAAACGATGCGATTTTTTCGCCTTTGATCAAATCTTCAATGGTTTCCCGTTCGCGTATAACTTCAAATTTGTCACCCTTGATCATTACTTCGGCCACGCGGGGGCGGCTGTTGTAGGAGCTGCTCATGGCGAAGCCGTACGCGCCGGCCGATGTGAAGGCCATCAGGTCACCCTGTTTGAACATCGGTACTTCACGGTCTTTCACCAGAAAGTCCCCCGACTCGCAGATCGGGCCGACGATGTCCGCCACGATCATGCCGTCCTGCTCTTTTACCACCGGCAGCACGCCATGAAATGAGCCGTACAGGGCAGGGCGGGCCAGATCGTTCATGCCCGCGTCTATCATGATGAAGTTCTTTTCGTCACGCGCCTTGGTGTAAAGGCATTTTGACACCAGAATGCCGGCGTTGCCGACGATGTTGCGCCCCGGCTCGAAAATAAGATGCATCCCCAGATCTTTGGTAGCCGCTACGATTTCCTTGCCGTAATCGGCCGGCAGTGGCGGTTCCTCATCGTTGTACTGGATGCCCAGGCCGCCGCCGCAGTCGAAGTATTTCAGATCGACTCCCTGGCTGCGCAGTTTGCCGATCATGATCTTCAGTTTCTCGATGGAATCTACGAACGGATTGACCTTGGTCAACTGCGAACCGATGTGCATGTCGATGCCGATAACGTCGATGCCGGGAAGGGTCATCGCGCGGGTATATTCCTGCATGGCGCGGTCGATGGTGATGCCGAACTTGGCATTCTTGAGACCGGTGGTGATGTAGGGATGGGTGCCCGGATCGACGTCAGGATTGACACGGATCGCGATACCGGCCTTTTTTACCATGCGGGAGGCGATCTCGGAGATGCGGGTCAGCTCCTGCTCGGACTCGACATTGAACATCATAATGCCGGTGTTCAGCGCATATTCGATCTCGTCGTCCTTTTTACCAACCCCGGAATAAACAACTTTCCGGGGGGCAACTCCTGCTTTCAGGGCGCGGTAGAGCTCGCCGCCGGAAACGATATCGACGCCGCCGCCAAGGTTGATGAAGGTTTTCAGAACAGACTGGGTCGAATTGGCTTTGACGGAATAGCATATGGTGTGCGGCACACTGGCGAACGAGTCGTCAAAGGCCTTGAAGTGGCGCGTCAGGGTGGCGTGCGAGTATGCGTAAAACGGTGTGCCTACCTTGGCGGCGATTTCTTTGAGAGCCACGTCCTCGGCGTATAGTTCGGTACCCTTGAACTGGAAATGATTCATAAATACCTCCTGTCGGGACTAATCGCCTCGGTGTTGGTAACTTGAAAAAAAGTGTATATTTATAGCACAACAGGGGGCTGGAAGTCAAAAAATAAGGTGGCGAGGAGTTGTGCCGGTTCATTGTAATAGCCTGTGAAAAATCCCTCCCGCCAGCCCGCAAGATATGCTATGATTCATATATTTTTCTGCTAAGGACCATCCATGCTGATCCCCAACACATCCCCAACCTTCCTGCCTTGGGAGGATAATGACCCCGCCCCGTCATGGAGCGATATTTTTGGCAACAACAACCCGTTAGTTCTGGAAATCGGTTGCGGCGTCGGTGATTTTGTCGTGCAGATGGCCGCTCTGCACCCCGATCTGAATTTTATTGCCCTTGATTTCTATAACAAGGGGTGCATAAAAACCTGCAAGCGTATTGACAAGAGCGGGCTTACCAATGTGCGGGTGCTGCGGGCCGAAGCACGCAGCTTCATCGATGCCTGCATACCTGCTGGCGCACTGCGCATGGTTGTCATCAACTGTCCCGATCCATGGCCCAAGTTGCGCCACAGAAAAAGACGCCTGGTCAACTCCGGGTTTGTCGCCTATCTGTCCCGCTTTATGCGTCCGGAAGCCGACCTCTACTTTGCGACCGATTTTGTTGACTATGGTCTGGATGTCGCCGAGTTCATGGCCGTGCAGCCCGGAGTTGTCAATCAACTCGCTCCCGACACATACCGCCATACGCTGGAAGGATATCCGGTCTCAAAATACATGCGCCGCTTTCTCGATCTGGGGCAGCCGATTTACTACGTTCATTATCGAACGACATAGAGTTACAGTTTGGAAGGGGACATCATGGATGAGACATCTTCGAACAAGGATCTCAGCTTTTTCAAGCCGCAGGGTGCGACCATGCGGGGCGAGGTTCGCGTCATCAAACTTATTCTGTCAGGGTGGTTGATAGCCATTGTCGGGTTTCAGCTCTTTGCCTATCTTCTGGAGGTGAGCTATTCGGAACTGCTGCTGGAGGATCTTGTCTTTTTTAACTTGCCGATCCAGTTCTGGCTGAGTGGACAGCTGCTGCCGCTCTGGTTTATTATTCTCTGCGTACTGTTCAATGTCTGGATGGACCGCCATTCGGTGCAATCTCTGGAAGGCTCGCTCCGTTTTCGCATAAAACCGCTCAAAAACGGGGAGGAGTAATCAGATGGCAAACGGTATAATACAGTTGGTGCCATTGGCAATAGTGGCAGGAGTCTTCGCGCTCTTCATCCTCTCCGGTCTGCGCAATCGCAGCAAGCAGGCTTCGGAATACGGATTCAGCGGCAGCTACACCGGGCGGATCGGCATCGGAGCTGGCATAGCCAGTAACTGGATGAGCGCAGCCAGCTTTCTCGGTCTGGCCGGGGTGTTTTATCTGAAGGGGTATTTTGCCATGGCATACGTGGTGGGATGGACCGGAGGGTATGTGCTGCTGCTGGTGCTGATGGCCACGCAAATAAGACGTTTCGGCAAATACACCGCTCCGGATTTTGTCGGGTTCCGCTATGAGTCTGACACTGCCCGCACTCTGGCGGCACTGATTTCGATCATCATCACAATCATTTACTGTGTCGCCCAATTCCGCGGCATTGCCCTTCTGGTCTCCTGGCTTTTCGGTATCGCCTACATCCCTGCGGTTGTAGTCGGGACTTCGCTGCTCGTTTCATTTGTCGTCTTGTCCGGTGTCCTGGGAGCGGCGCGCAATCAGAAACTGCAGTATTTTGTAATGATCATCACCTTTATCCTCCCCTTGATGCTGCTGACCCGCAAGCTGGGTTATTTCTGGATTCTTCCCCAGTTCGGCTACGGAGCTGCCATTACCGAGCTGCATCAGCAGTTCGGTTTTAACTGGTCGGAGCCGTTTGCCTGCACCTCCCTGTTCGAGTGGTTTGCGCTCTGCTTTACCCTGATGTTCGGTACCGCAGGGTTGCCGCATGTGCTCTCCCGTTTCTACGTGGTCCCGGGTATAAGGGATGCCCGCTGGGGGGTCGTCTGGGGTTTGTTCTTTATCGCCCTGATCTACTGGTCGGCTCCAGCTTACGGCGTATTGGCCCGGCTTTTTGAAGCCCGGGGCGGACTGACACTTAACACGGGTAGCGCCGATGCCGCCGACATGATCGTTCTCTCTGCGGCCAGTCTGGGAGGGCTGCCGATATGGGCGGTCGGACTTCTTGCGGCAGGCGGCATGAGTGCCGCTTTCACCATAACTGCCGGACTGTTGATGACCGGCTCTGCTTCGTTTTCTTACGATATATACCCGCGCCTGATTCGCCCTGGCGCTTCTGAGGCTGACAAAGTCTATGCCGCAAAAGGGTTTTTCCTGATTCTGGCTGTCGCTGTAATGGTTCTGAGTCTTCGTCCCTGGGGGATGATTGCAGAGATTGCCGCCTTTGCCTTTGCTGTTGCCGGTAATACGATATTTCCGGCCTTTCTGCTTGGCATATGGTGGCCCCGGGCCAATGCCTTCGGTGCTATCTGCGGCATGCTGACCGGACTGGTCATCAGCTTTGCCCCGCTTCTTGTAGGCGACAGTCTGCCTTTTATTGCGCATTTTTTCCCGCTCACTTCATCCGCGTTTATCGGTGCGCCCTTGGTCATGTTCGTCATGATCGCAGTATCCCTGCTGACAGCACCACCATCTGACGCCATCCGGCTCTTTGTGAGCCGGAATGTGCATGACTGCCCGGAAAATCCATGAATTCGCTGTTATTTGCAAAGGGTGGGGATATCACCGCCAGTCAGGCGGTGAGAGATTTTGCCGCCGCATACCAGCAGGCCCTGCTGGAACTGGCGGCATCCGCTCGCGACGGCGGCTCTGAAGCTGTTTTCTCGGATACGTGTGCGGCACTTGATGCCGCCATGAACACCCATCAGGAGATTCTTGAGAACCTGAGGTGCATGATCGAAGAAGTATCCTCGGCTCAACCATCCAGACTTAGAGAATTGACCGTCGCTTTCTACGATGACCTGTACCGCCATTTTGGTCACTTTCGCTCGGCTACGGCATTCTACCGGATGAGCATGGCATTTTTGTGTCAGGTCAGCGACGCCATTATCACGCAGACGACTGTTCAATCCGGACTGAATGCAGCTACTCTTCCGGAGATGACGCTGATCGCTGTCGGCCCGTCGGGCCGCGGTGAATATTCTCCCTTTTGTCAACTACAGACCCTGCTCGTACATGAAGAGGCGTCCGCATCGCAACTCCGGACCATTAACCTGTTCTGCACTGCACTTCATGACGGCTTCGAGGCCGCCGGAATAGCTGTTGATCCGGTCGTCTCCCCGCGCAACCCAAGCTGGCGAGGCAGTTCGGACGAATGGCGGGAACGCTGCAAAAACGGTCTGCACTTGATGACTGATGAGGGGATGATCAATCTGTGCCGCCTCATCGACCAGTATCCGCTTCACCCTGGTGACGGACTGGCCCGCGATTTGAAACAGATAAGCAGTGCTGCTTTGATAGGAAACCGCTCTGCGCTGGCAAATCTGGTCGGGAGGATGACATCTCTATCAAACGGACTTGGAATCATGGGCGGACTTAAGCTGGAGCGTAGCGGAAGAGAGCGCGGTTTATTTAGTCTTCTTGACCATGGCTTGCTGCCGTTTTCCGCTGCCCTGTCGGCGTTGGCTCTGATAACACACAGCCCGTACGTCAGTAGTTGCGAAAGAATTCTTGAGTTGCTGCAGCGCGGTGAGCTTGATGTCGATACGTCTGAACGGATGCTGGAAACCTGGCACAGTCTGCATAATCTGCGTCTTCTGCGGGAACAGTCCTTCCGTCATGATGAACATGCCAGCCGGACATTGTATCTGGATCCGAAGGAAATGACTTCCGAACAGCGTCAGTCACTGAAGGAAACACTTGAGTCTATTGCGATCATTCAGCGCCATGTAGAAATTATTTTCTCTGGTATGGGGGAATAAATCGCCATGATCCTGTCGCTTTCAACCGGAAGCCTGTTTACCCTGCCACTGCAAAGAGTATTTGAACTTGCGGCTGAGTCCGGTTTCGATGGAGTCGAATTGATCATCAACCAGGATTTTCAGCGGGTCAATTCTGTCAAGCTGGTGCGATCACTACAGGAAATTGCTACGATCCATTCTATTCACGCTCCGTTCATGGAGCTTGACGGGTGGGGGGGAGTCATAGATTCGGTCAAGCTTTCAGTAAAGCTGGCGGCTGAATGCGACATCCCGCTGGTCAATTTCCACCCGCCTTCCTGGATGGGCTTCGAAATCGGATTCTGGCGCTGGCTTTACAGTATTCATGATTTTCAGCAAGAGCTTGGACTGGGCGGAACAGTGGCTATTGCCATGGAAAACATGCCCTGGGTCGGTAAATGGAAGATCAACCCTAATATTCTCTCCAACACGCAGCGGTTGGTCGATTTTATCCGGGATCATAATCTGTATATGACGTTCGACTGTACCCATATGGGGTCAGGGAAAACGAATTTCATCAACGATTTTTTTCTCTGTTACGACTCGGGGCGAATTCTCAATATTCATTTTTCAGACTATGGTCATGGCCGCGAACACCTGCTTCCGGGGCACGGTATTCTGCCCCTTACCCGATTCCTCAATCATCTTCGCAACACGGAATATCAAAACACCGTCACTCTTGAACTCGATCCGAAAGAATTCCCCAAAGGGGAACAGAATATTCTGAGAAGTCTGAAAGAGATGCTCTCTTTCCTGCGTACGGAAACCAGTCCTCAGGCGGGTTCTCCTCGTGAATATACACAGGAGACAATACAGGTGTCTGCAGCCCCATGAATAGAAATGCACCGCAACGCTGAAAGCTGCGCTGCCATTGGAACAATCTATCTCCATGTCTGATCGATATATAGAAAAAAAGTTTCTCTACATACTCTGCCTCTCGCTCATTCTGCATATGGGTGTGTTTGCGGCACTCTATTATTTTCCTCCCCCACCTTCGGAACCCCCCAAAGAACCGGTTTTTATCGATCTGCAGCAGATGCCGGAACCAAAACAGCCGCTTGAGCAGCGTCAGCAGGACACCAAGCGGCGTTCTGAACAGCGTATAAGAGTCCCCAAAGAAAGCGCTCCGCGTGGTGATGCTCCCAAAGATGCCCAGGCAAATGCAAAACAGACCGCACCGTCTCCTGAACAGCAATCTTCACCGGTCGCCAAGCCATCAAAACGGTCTCAAGCCGCTCCGGAGCAGCTTCCGGTTGCTCCGGGGTCTTCTGTTGCCAGCCTTCTGAAACCAAAATCTCCTACGGCACAGCAGCAGTCGCCGTCAAAGCAGCAACTGTTCCCTGGGGCCAACCGCCTGGCAAAGCTTGAAGATAGTTATCGGCGCAAATTCGAGAATGATATTGCCGAAGGGGACACCCGCTTTCTGAACAGCGATGATATGGTGTTCGGCTCGTTCCTGCGCCGTTTTGAAGGGGCTGTCTACGGGGTGTGGCGCTACCCTCAGGAAGCCGCCATGAAGGGGATCGAGGGGATCACCCCCGTCCGGATCACCTTCAACCGTCGCGGTGAGATCACCAACATCCAGCAGCTGGAGAGTTCCGGTGCAAGAATACTTGACGAAGAGGTGTTGCGCACCCTGCGGGCTATCGGCCCGGTGGGCGGATTTCCCAAAGGGTATGACAAGGACGAGTTCCATCTGATCGCGTTTTTTCAGTATGGCGGGTCGAGGAGGTCGTTGAGGTGAACAATGCACATGGTTTCCTGATAGCTGCTCCGCAGAGCGGCAGCGGCAAGACCACCATCAGTCTTGCGATCATGGCTGCGCTTGCAAGGCGTGGTCTTACCGTGGCGCCATTCAAGTGCGGACCTGATTTTATCGACCCGGGCTATCACCGCGTCGTGACCGGCAGCCCCTCGATAAACCTTGATGGCTGGATGTGCGGCGAGGAGTTTGTGCGTGAGACTTTTCAGACTTGCCTGACGAGTCTGACCGGTCAGACTGTCGCAGTCATCGAAGGGGTCATGGGGCTCTTTGACGGCATTGGCGCATCTTCAAGGGTAGGCAGCAGCGCTCAGATTGCCGCAATAACCGGAGCGCCGGTTGTCCTGGTGGTAAATGCCCGCGGCATGGCGGCCAGCGCAGCGGCACTGGTCAAGGGTTTTGCCGGGTTTGATCCGCAGGTCAAGCTGGCCGGTGTCATCTTCAACAACGTCGGGAGCCCTTCGCATGGTGAACTGCTGCGTACTGCAATGGCGGAAACGCTGCCGGAGGTGGCGGTGTTCGGCTGCATCCCCCGTGATGAATCGATGGTCATCCCCTCGCGCCACCTGGGACTCGTAACGGCGGAGGATAACCCTCTCTCCGGGGAGTTTATCGGACGGCTTGCCGATGTTGCCGAGCGCTGCCTGGATCTGGATCTGTTGTGTGGCCTGCAAATTCCCCTCACCCTTCCCGGCATTAAGGGGGGGGGCAAGACAATCCCTCTCTTTGTGAAACGGGATTCTTTAGTTAAAATTGCCATAGCCCGCGACGCCGCGTTCTGTTTCATGTACGAGGACAATCTTCGCCTGCTGCGGGAAGCCGGAGCAGAACTCGCTTTTTTCTCGCCGCTTCGAGACGCAGTTCTGCCGGACGGTATCCACGGCATCTATCTGCCGGGCGGCTACCCTGAACTGTACGCTGGAGAGCTGGATGAAAACTGCAGTATGAAAGAGTCGATTCGAATGGCAGTTGCAGCGGATATGCCGGTATATGCGGAGTGCGGCGGATTTGTGTATCTCACCGAAGGGATTGACGCCTCGGAAAATCAGTCTTCAGCGGATTTTGCAGGGGTTTTCCCGGTACGTTGCCGGATGCTGCCACGTCGCAAGGCGCTCGGTTATAGGCAGACGGAGCTGACGGAAGATGTCGGCATCGGCGCTAAAGGAAATGTCGCCAGGGGGCATGAGTTTCACTACTCGGAGATCGTCGCGATGCCGGAATGGGTGGGGCTTTGTTATAGGGTGACACGGCAGGGAGTCACTTTGGGGTTTGAAGGTTTCCGGATACGGAACTGCCTTGCATCATATATCCATCTTCATTTCGGGAGCAATCCGGACATCGCAGATACGTTCGTCGCCGCGTGTAGAGAACAAAGACAATCAAAAAATAAGCCCTTACCGCAAAGCCGCAAAGCTCGCTAAAAACTCAGAAATTCTTTTTTTTGCGCACTTTGCGGCTTTGCGGTTCAAATGCATGTCTGTTTTTCAACCGCTATTCGTTTCCCGTCAGCACCATCTGTTTCTGCAGCCGTTTGTAGTAAAAATTCTGCCCGTACAGCACGGCAACCGGATTATGGCCGGTCACACGATCCTTGACAACGAGGGTTGTGACTGGCGCTTTGGAGTGCTTGCTGAAGAGCATGTCGTGTCCGACGCAGAGACCGACGATGATATTCATGTCGGTGCCCATACGGTTGCAGATCTCTGCCTGGGCGATCGGATTGCAGGCCGGTTCGAAGGTGCCCGGTCTGACCTTGTCTGTTTCCGTCAACCCCAACTCCAGCTTGTCGATACTGCCCGCCTTGCAGCAGACGCTGACCGGTTCAAAGCCTTGTGCCGTAAGGATTTTTGCCAAACGTTCCGACTCGTCAAGCAGGCCGATACAGGTCGCAATACCGATTTTTTTGTAACCCATCAGCTTTGCAAAGGCGATCGTGTCTTCTACCCTGGTCCAGCGGGCATTGACGGCATCACTCCCCGGCACCGGCTGATAGCAGAGCCCTTCAACCCGTGCGGCCACAAAAGCTATCTTCGCGTCCTCGCTATCGCCACGGTATTCATCAAACGATTCCTTTACGACATCTTCATAGGCATCAGACGGGCAGTTGCCAGGCTTGGGGGGTGCCAGTGCGGGATCTCCGCTCCAGCAATTGGTGGTGCCGAGATTCTGCCAGACTGTACTGCACTTGGAGCAGGTCGTAGATTTCTGGTCTGACATGGGAAGCGCCTCCTAATCAGTCATTGTGTTGAACAGTTGATCAACTTCATAGCGGATGGTTTCATATTCCTCTTCCAGAGCAGATAAAAAATGCTCCAGACTTGATGGAAGCGGTTCAACGGCAAACTGATTGAGTACATTCCACGCGTTCTCTTCCGACTGTCCCGGAATGCTTGCCTGAGCAACAGTGTCGGCTGTAACATGCGACAGGCAGTAAAAATCTGCCACAGCCACTATTGCCGCCAGCAACGGATCCTCAGTGGCCATTTCCGAAGAGTGGTGGTTGGAGATGACTTCGCAGTAACCCGAAGGGAAATTCCAGCGCTGCGCCAGGCAGAGCCCTACCTCGCAATGGGTTGTACCGAATGATTCGTATTCGGCCTCATAAGTAGTGAGGCTCGTATTCCTTATGCTGTTCAGCATATGGCCATACTCATCCTTGCAGTAATGCCCCAGAAAAACCTTCCCGATGTCATGGAGAATGCCGGCCAGATATGCTTTTTCGACATCCTGGTAATCGGTCATTTGAGCGATGCGCCGGGAAATAGCTCCAACACTGAAAGAGTGTATCCAGAACAACTTCATGTCGAAGGGCTGCGTTTTATGGTTAAATCCTTCAACGAAATAACTGGTCAGAATCATCTCGCGGATGCTTTTGAAACCGATGAACAGCAGGGCGCGCTTGACCGATGTAATCGGATTGCCGGTTCTATACAGCGGCGAGTTGACGACCCTTATTACCCTGGCAGCCAACACCTGGTCGGCCAGAATCAGATCAACAATCTCATCCGGGTCGGCGTCATGGTTGTCGAGCATGGAGACCACTTTTGATACAATGGCCGGAATGGTAGGCAGGTCGCTGATGTCCTTGAAAAGCCTGCGGGCATTTATCATCATTGCAGCTTTTTCCACAATCGATTCCTCTCGTCAGGGCGCTTCCAGCAATTTCAGGAATTTCAGGAATTCTTCCTCACCAAGAACTGTAATACCCAGTTCCCTGGCCTTGGTCAGTTTGCTGCCGGCTTCTTCTCCAGCTACAACATAATCGGTTTTTCGAGAGATGGAACCTACTACATTTCCACCCTGATCCTCCACCAGTTTTCTGGCGTGATCGCGGCTGAAGCGGGTCAGGGTCCCGGTGAAAACGAAGTTTTTACCACTCAATCGACCGCCGACTGTCTTGGCAACTGCCGCGGGATGCACACCCAGTTCCAGTAACCGGGCAATAACTGTCAGATTGTCCGGGTTGTTGAAAAACGTGAAAATACTCTGGGCAACGGTTGCTCCTATATCGCGAACTGAAGTCAGTTCTTCAACTGTAGCCTTTTCAAGATGGTCAAGGCTGCCAAATGCCTGAGCCAGGGTTTTGGCGGTGCGCTCGCCAACGTGACGGATACCGAGTGCATAAATAAAGCGGGACAGATCGCACGTTTTGCTCGCCTTCAGCGCCGCCAGCAGGTTGGCCGACAGCTTGTCACCCATACGCTCGAAGCGCATGAAGTCCTCTTTTGTGAGGCTATAGAGATCCGCAACGGTATGAACCAAGCCGAGCGAAAGCAACTGTTCTACGACTTTATCCCCCAATCCTTCAATATCCATGGCGCCCCGCGAGGCAAAGTGCTTGAGCGATTCGCGTATCTGCGGAGGACATGATATTCCCATGCAGCGCAGTGCAACTTCATCGGCAATCCGTACGACCTCAGAGCCGCACTCCGGGCAGAATGCAGGCGGCGGCACCGCACGTTCAGAGCCGTTGCGTCGTTCAACCACCACCCTGACAACAGCCGGTATGACATCACCCGCCCGTTCGACCACAACCGTATCACCAATACGGATATCCTTGGATGCAAGCTCATCCCAATTGTGCAGTGTTGCCCGGGAAACGGTCACTCCGGAAATCTCGACCGGCCTGAGCATGGCAACCGGAGTAATAACGCCGGTGCGGCCGACTGAAAGCAAAATGTCCTCAAGCTGCGTTTCAGCCTGACGGGGCGGAAATTTACAGGCAATCGCCCACACCGGCGAGCGACTTTTTTCGCCCAGTTCACGCTGAAGCAGAAACGAATCAACCTTGACGACCGTACCGTCTATTTCGTAAGGGAGTGATTCCCGCCGTTCCTGCATTTCGTGGTAGTAGTCAATCGCACCCTCTACAGACTCGACCAGTCGCGCCAGCGGATTGACCGGCAATCCCCATCCCGAGACAGTAGCAAGAAAATCCTGCTGAGACGAAAATGCGGCACCTTCAACAACTCCGGGAGCATAGCAATAAAGGGAAAGCGGCCTGCCGGCTGTTATGCGGGAATCAAGCTGGCGCAATGATCCGGCAGCGGCGTTGCGCGGATTGGCAAAAGGGGGGTCTCCGTTTTCTTCTCTGGCGCTATTGATTTTCTGAAAGGCATCAAGCGAGAGATATACTTCTCCGCGAACTTCGAGCCGCTCCGGCACTTTTTCGCCTGTCAGGCGCAGCGGCAGACCGCGCAACGTTCTAATGTTCTGCGTAACATCTTCACCGGTAACACCGTCACCACGGGTTGATGCGACAACCAGATTCCCTTTTTCATAGACCAGCTCAACGGCCAGACCGTCCATCTTAGGCTCGCATAAGTACGAAACTGATGAACTGTCTGCCAGGCCGAGCTCTTTTTTCACGCGGGCATCGAGTTTTGTCCTTATTTCTTCGCCGTTAAAGGCATTGTCGAGGGAAAGCATCGGCAGGCGATGCACAATAGGCTGAAAGCGGCTGACCGGCGCATCACCGACCCGCTGTGTGGGGGACTCAGCCGTTACCAGATCGGGATAGCGCTCTTCCAATTCCGTGAGTTCACGAAACAACAAGTCATACTCCGCATCGCTTATCTCCGGAGCATCCAGCTGATAATAACGGCTGTTATGGTATTCAAGCTGAATGCGGAGTTGTTTGATCCTGTTTTCAGCATTCAGGCGGGGATCAGTGTTATCAAGAAGCGACAGCTGCATCGGGGTCCTCGCGGGATTGGTTGACTTCGCGACAGGGTACAGTATTATACTGGCAATATCAATCCTGACGGGGACTAATTATAGTATGGAAAAATTGCAACTTGATAATCTGGTCGCCTGGTTCGACCGTTATGTCGAACCGTTTCTGGCCACCGACGAAGAAGGCGTGAAAAATATTCAGCTCAAAATCGGGCATACACGCAGGGTCTGCGAAGCGATGGCGCAGTTATCGGCAGGTGAAGGACTCTCGGAGAATGAGTCGCGCATAGCGTTTGCGACCGCCTTGCTGCACGATGTCGGACGTTTTCCGCAGTATCGGCGCTGGCGCACGTTCCGGGACAGCGATTCGGACAACCATGCCCGTTTGGCAATCGATGTTATCAGGGATGAAAATGTCCTGGGGGACATCGGTCCGGCCGAACAGCTTCTGATCGAAGAGGCGGTTCGGTTCCACAACATGCTGGAGCCTCCTGCCAAAATCCAGTCTCCCACCAGACTCTATATCGACCTGATCCGGGATGCCGACAAAATAGATATCTGGCGTGTGTTTGTCGAACTGCTGGCGCTGCCGCCTGAAGAGCGGCCTTCGGCGGCAACCCTCGGACTTGAAGAACTTCCGGGGACAGTCTCCGACCTGTGCATCGCTGAGTTGAACTCCGGTGCCATTGTCCACCTGGATTCGGTCAAGTGCATCAATGATTTCAAGCTGCTGCAGATTTCGTGGGTCTACGATCTCAGTTTTGCCACATCACGAAAGGTGCTGCGCGAACGCGGCTATATCATGGCATTGGCAGCCACCCTGCCGGAGCGGGCCGGTATCCATGAAGCCGTTGCAAAGGCGCTTGCCTCGCTTTCGGCTTGACATAACTGCATTGGCTTTACACAATACTGTTTTTCTTTAATACAAAGGAGCCATTTGATGTTCGACTGCCTCATACCTGCTGATAAACTGCGCTGGAACTGCGATCCTGATCTTCTCGATTTTGAAACAACCTCTGAACTGCCCGATTTTAACGATCCCATCGGCCAGAAGAGAGCTCTTCGCTCGATTGAATTCGGCCTGGGAGTCGATGGCTCCGGATTCAATCTGTACATATCCGGTGAAACCGGTACCGGCCGTACATCGACTATCGCCAGCATCCTTGGTAAACGCGCCAAAAGTGAACCGAAGCCGCACGACTGGGTGTATGTCAACAACTTCAAGGATTCCGATTCCGCCATATCACTCGATCTTCCCGCCGGCAAAGGGAGCGAGCTCTCCGCCGACATGAAGGAGTTGATCGAGGCCTTTCGCAAGGATATTCCTAAGGCGCTCGAAAGCAGTGAATATGAAAGCAAACGGGCCGAACTGCTTGAAAGCTACCAGTCCGCTTCCAACGATCTTTTCCAGGGGTTGGAAAAAGCGGCCGAGAAGGTCGGGTTCTCGCTGCAGAGAACCGTCTCCGGACTGGTGATCGTACCCCAGAAGGCGGGGCGCAACTATACCCAGGAAGAGTATGACGCCCTCAACGAAAAGAAGCGGCTGAAGCTTGAGAAGCTGGGCAAGGAGTTGACGGAGCAGCTTAATGAAGTGTTGCGCCAGGTGCGTGAGCAGGAAAAGGTTACCAAGGATGCTCTCGCGCAGGCCGACCGTGATATCGGGATGTCCTGTCTGGGGCACCGCCTTGATCCGGTACGGGAAAAATACGCCGAGCTTGAAAAGGTGCTCGGCTATCTGGACTCTGTGCAGGAGGATATTTTAAATACGCTGGATGACTTTAAACCGCAGTCAACGCAACCACAGATTCCGGGCATCAAGATGCCGCGTCAGGAACCGACTTTTGATCGCTATCAGGTCAATGTGCTGGTGGATAACAAGGATACCGAAGGGGCCCCGGTGGTGTTTGAGTCCAACCCGACTTACAACAATCTCTTCGGGCGGATCGAGCATGTCATGCAGTACGGCGGGGTGGCGGTAACCGATTTCACCATGATCCGTGCCGGTGCCCTGCATCGGGCCAACGGCGGCTATCTGGTGATCGACGCCCGGGAAGTGCTGATTAATCCTTTTGTCTGGGATTCGTTGAAGCGCTGCATTCGCAATAACGAGATCAGGATCGAGGATGTGCTGGAGCAGTACCGCTTCATGACCATGGTTTCACTCAAACCGGAACCAGTTCAGATGAGAGCCAAAATAGTGCTGATCGGTACTCCCTGGATTTATTACCTGCTGTTCCATCTCGATCCTGATTATCGCAAGTTTTTTAAAGTTAAAGCGGAATTTGATAGTCGTGTGGCCCGGACACCGGAAATCATGCACGATTATTCGCTGTTTGTCGCCAGTCATTGCCGGGCTGAAGGATTGCTGCCGTTTCACAAAAGCGGCGTTGCGGCACTGCTGGAACATACGGCGCGCATGGCTGACGACCAGTCCAAGCTTTCATCCCAGTTTATGGAGATCGCCGATTTCATCCGTGAAATCAGTTTCTGGGCCGCCAAAGCCGACCGTGCCGTAATCAATGGCGACGATGTCCGTGCCGCAGCGGAAGAGAGCCTCTATCGCGTCAACCGTATTGAAGAGCGGATGCAGGAACTCTACGATGACGGGATCATCATGGTCGATACCTCCGGTGCCGTTGCTGGGCAGATCAACGGTCTGTCGGTTATCAGCCTCGGAGACCACACCTTCGGTCGTCCGACACGCATCACCGCTTCTGTTTATACCGGGCAGGATGGAATGGTCAACATCGAGCGAGAAGTCAAGCTTTCGGGACCGATCCATGACAAGGGAGTCCTGATCCTGACCGGCTACCTGGGAGGAACCTTTGCGTCAGATCGCCCGCTGTCTTTGTCGGCGTCGATCTGTTTCGAACAGTCCTACGACGGCATAGAGGGGGACAGTGCCTCTTCCACAGAACTTTACGCGCTCCTCTCGGCTCTTTCCGGCGTGGCCATCAAACAGGGCATTGCGGTGACCGGCAGCGTCAACCAGCGTGGCATGGTTCAGGCGATAGGGGGCGTAAATCACAAAATCGAAGGGTTTTTCGCGGTCTGCCGGGCTCAGGGGTTGACAGGGCAGCAGGGCGTCATGATTCCGAAATCGAACGAACGTCATCTTATGCTGCACGAGGATGTCATTCAGGCGGTCAATGCCGGGCAGTTTCATGTTTGGAGCGTGGAAACGATTGAGCAGGGGATCGAAATCCTCACCGGCACCAAGGCGGGACAGCGCGGTAAAAACGGGAAGTTTCCTAAAGGATCGATTTACCAGCTGGTGGACTCCCGCTTGCGGACAATGGCGGAACGACTCAAAGAGCAAAAACCAAAAACCAGGAAACGAACCGTCTCAAAAAAAACAGAGAATTGAATCAGCGAGGAACATCATGGGTATACAGTGGAGAGAATCGTTATCAATAGGGAATGATGCGATTGACAACCAGCATAAGGAACTTCTGCTGCGTTTTAACAGTCTTCTGGAAGCGTGCCAGGCAGGCAAGGGGATTTAAGAGCTAAGAGGATTGATAGTGTTCCTTGAGGAGTATGCGCATCCATTTCAAGCAAGAGGAGGCTCTTCAACTGCTGCACCATTATCCGGCCTATGAAGCCCATAGGTCAGAGCACCAATATTTTATCGAACAGCTTGACAAGCTGAAGTCAGAAACCAAAACTCATGGAGTTTCTACTCACCATGTTGTTGAGACTAATGACCTGCTTCTGAAATGGTTACTGAACCACATTTCCAAAGTTGATATCGAACTGGGAAAGT
Source organism: Geobacter sp. (assembly GCA_025360785.1). GTDB lineage: Bacteria > Desulfobacterota > Desulfuromonadia > Geobacterales > Pseudopelobacteraceae > JACRCG01. The sequence continues at coordinate 7,157 of JANYBN010000101.1, read as the reverse complement.
TTCTCAAAGCAGCCCCTCCCTGACTCTGGAAATCATGATAAGTGTGTTAACTAAATAAGAACGTCCTGTCCGCTTTGACACAGCGACCAGGACGTTCTTTGTTCCATCTCCCTCGACAATTAGAGACAGTCAGTTCGCCAGAGACAGTTTTCCTGCCCACATTCTGAAGCCTGATTGCTTTCAAAACAGACGTCGTTGCCCTCGGCTTGCTGTATTGCTCGTACCAATTCTGCTTTTTTCAGTTTGCCAACCTTGATGTCGTGCCGCTTTGCAATTTCTTTGATGTCTTCAGTTTTCATTTTGAATTCTCCTGTGTTTAATTAAATCAACGGCAGTTTACCGTACTATTGTGTGTTGTCAAGAGCGCCGCACAAAAAAAGAGGCGGAACTTCAGCTGTCCGCCTCTTTTTTATGAATATATGGGAGCGATCTACGCCGTTATTCCGGCAATTCTCAGCAGCGCCTCACGATATTTATCGGCGGTCTTATCCAGTATTTCCTGTGGCAGCACGGGTGCCGGAGCACACTTTCCCCAGTCGAGGGTTTCGAGGTAATCGCGCAAAAACTGTTTGTCAAAGCTGGGTTGCTGGCCACCCGGCTGATATGCCTCTTTCAGCCAGAAACGGCTTGAATCCGGGGTCATGCACTCATCTATGATAATAAGTTCGCCTTTATAAACGCCAAATTCAAATTTGGTGTCGGCAATAATGATGCCCTTCTTATCGGCCAGATCCCGAGCACGGGTGTAAATTTTGAGAGTATAGTCCCGGGCCTTTTCTGCCAGATCAAGTCCGCAAAGTTCAACCATTTTATCAAAAGAGATGGTTTCATCATGAGCGCCCAGATCAGCTTTTGTAGAAGGCGTGAAGATCGGTTCCGGCAGACGATCTGATTCTTTAAGGCCGGCAGGCAGCTTAATGCCGCTGATCTCGCCGGTTGCCTTGTAGTCCTTCCAGCCCGAGCCGGACACATAACCGCGCACGATGCATTCAACCGGCAGCGGCGTTGCTTTTTTCACCAGCATTGATCGCCCTTCAAGAATATTGGCGTAAGGTTGACATTCGGCGGGGTAGTCGGCAACGTTGATGGAAATGATATGGTTAGGAACGATATCTTCCATCTGGCGGAACCAGAAGGCTGAAATCTGGGTCAGCACAAATCCCTTGTCCGGAATTGGTTCATTCATGATCACGTCAAATGCCGAGATTCGATCAGACGTCACCAGCAGCAGAGTCTCGCCTAGATCATAGATATCGCGTACCTTACCGCGGGCCATCAGCTTCAAGCCGGGAAAATCGGTCTGCAGAACAAGTTTTGACATATCAGTCTCCTATTTATCGGCGATCAGCGCCTGATTTATCTCGATTTTGGCTTTGTCCCGCAACTCTTTACTCCATGCGGCCAATGCCTCTTCCTGCTTTTTGGGAAGCATCTTCTTCTTCAGTTCTTCCTTTGTTGCATCGAACTGAGCTTTTGGCGCATCTACGCGACTTTTTACACGAACAGCATACCAGCGGTTGCCGACCTTGAACGGAGCGGCAGGAGCCTGTCCAGCAGAAAGTTTAAAAACAGCTTCTACTATTTCAGGAGAAACACCGATTACAGGAATATCCCCTTTGGCAGAAAAACCGAAACTTCCGGTAGATTGGGTCTTGAGGGCAGCTTTGGCTGACAACTGTTTCGCGGCATCTTCCGCTCTTTTCTTCGCCAGTTCGATCGCTTTGGCAGCCCTGGTCTTCTCCTCTACGGCTCCTTTTATTTCAGCCAATGGAGGGACGACGGCTGCTTTGCGCTCTTTAGCCTTAAGAATATATATTCCCTTTGCCGTTTCAACCGGTCCGCCAAGCTCTCCCTGCTTCAGTTCAAGAGCTTTCTTGATCACCGCCGCTTCACCAATCAGAGATGCAGGAGGTGCATTAGCAGCAAACAGTGTCGTTTCCTGAAACTTTTGTTTCAGGGCGCCTGCAACCAGGTTTAAATCACCTGACTTGATGTTTTTGTACAATGTGTCTGCAGCCAGTTCAAACAACTGCTTGGCCGTCTTCTGTTTTATCGCCTCTGCCTTGACTTTATCCTTCACATCGGACAGAGCCTGAATCCCGTCCTTGCCCTGCCAACGGTCAATGTTCTTCTGATAGAAGGTCTGGATTTCCTCTTCGGACACCGTGGTCTTTGCAGCCTCTGTGGCCGGATCGAGCAGGATGTACGAAAGCGCAACTTTTTCAGCTGTTTTAAAATCATTAGGATTCTTCTGCAGATAATCGTTCAGGTCTGCATCGCTCAGCTTTACCTCTGCTGCCACATCGGATGGGGCATAAGCCACATACTCAAGCTCCAGCTTGTCGTTTTCCTTTTTGTACTCTGCGAGGGCATCCGCATCGGTGACAACAGCCTTGTCCTTGATCGACTGGCGAACTTTTTTGAGCGTAACTTCAGCTTCCTGGCTCTCCTCAAAATCCTTAGCGGTCATGCGGTTTGACCTTAATACCTGCTGGTATTGATCGAAACTGAATTTTCCGTCTTTCTGGAACATCGGCATAGCTTCTATAGAGGCGGAGACGTCATCCTTTGAAACCTTGATTCCAAGCTGCTTGGCCGCCTTTATGGCCAGCAGGTTGTCAATTAAACCGTCAAGTGCAACTTTTTTCAGTCCCAGCAACTTCTCCATCTCCGGGGGGATCGACTGGCCGTAAATCTGCTGATACATGCCTCTAATGCGCTGATAGGCGCTCTGGTATTCTTCAAGAGTAATTCGAGTGCCGTTTACCTTGGCGGCATAACCACTCTTGCCGCCGCCCATCCCTTCACTGCCCTTGCCCCACACCATAAAAATGGTGCCTACAAAGGAAAGGACAATTACAACAAAGACAATCTTGATGATTATTGATTCTTTTTGTTTACGCATAATACTCAGCATGGATTGGTACTCCTTAAGAGGGTGAATGTACGTAAAACGCCGCTAAAGGCGGCGGGAGCGTCATACTACTATACGTACATCTTGATTGCAAGCGCTTGTTTGTAGCGTTCCTGATATGTCGTGAAACATACAGACTGAATATATACTTGAGTTTGCTTGTCCATTCAGGTACGATTTTCTTTGGAGACTATTTTAGTCTTTCATTACCTGGATTACGTTATGGGAGCTTTATGAGTACAGAATTTATTCCTAAATGGATCGCATGGGAAACCACGCAAAAATGTAACCTCCACTGTGTACACTGCCGCTGTTCGTCTGATCTGACCTCTTCAGAAGGTGATTTTACAACGAAAGAGGGAAAGAAACTCCTAAAGGATATTTCCGACTTTTCAAAGCCGGTGGTCGTCCTGTCGGGTGGCGAGCCACTGTTGCGACCGGACATCTTTGAGTTGGCAGAGTACGGTACATCTCTGGGACTGCGCATGTGCATGGCTACCAATGGTTCGCTGGTTACCGACGAAATATGTCAGAAAATGAAACAGGCAGACATCAAAATGGTTTCACTGTCACTGGACGGCTCGACAGCAGCAGTACACGATAATTTCCGTCAGTCTCCCGGCTCCTTTGAAGGGGTGGTACGGGCGGCGGAAATATTCCGCCGGAACGGCCAGAAGTTTTTGATCAACTCCTCCTTTACCAAGCGCAATCAAACCGATATTGCCGCGACGTTCAAAACGGCAAAAGCGCTGGGAGCCACGGCCTGGTATATGTTCATGATCGTCCCGACCGGGCGCGGTGAAGATATTATGAGCGAACTGATCTCGAAAGAGGACTATGAGGAAATACTTGACTGGCACTACCAGCAGGAGAAGATGGAAGACGATATCCTGATGCGTCCCACCTGTGCGCCGCACTATTACCGGATCGTACCCCAGAAAGCAAAAGCCGAGGGCACCAAGTTCGAGCGCCGTTCCCTGACCTTCTCCACCGGCGGCGGCAAAGGCTGTATCGCTGCACAGTCGATCTGCCTGATCGACTGTTTCGGCAACGTGAAGCCATGCTCCTATTTCCACCGTACCGCCGGCAATGTCAAGCAGACCCCTTTCCGCGAAATCTGGGAGAGTTCGGAGCTGTTTAACGACCTGAGAGATTTTAAATCGTACAAAGGCAAATGCGGCCAGTGCGAGTACCTGAATGTCTGCGGTGGCTGTCGCGCCCGGGCCGATGCCGTCTACGGTGACTACATGGAAGAGGAACCATTTTGCAATTATGTGCCGATCAAGTTGCAGCGGAAAGAATCCAAACAATAAAAACGGAACTTTCCTGTTGACACCCTGCGACAATGGGGTTATAAAGTAAATCCTTTTGCCCAGGTAGCTCAGTCGGTAGAGCAGAGGATTGAAAATCCTCGTGTCGGCGGTTCGATTCCGTCCCTGGGCACCACTGTAATGAAATCAGGTAGTTAGACACCTGATACCAGAAATAACCCGCTTTTTACACGGTCAAGGCTGTGCGAGAGGCGGGTTTTTCTATGTCCATTTTCCTTCATAATTCCGGCAAATTCTATTTTCGTCAACACATCCCGCTTGATTTACGAGCATATTTCGGCAACCGGGAAGATGTTGCACAATCCCTTAAAACCAAGGACAAAGCCGAAGCGTTGACGCTTTCAGCCGGTCTGCAACAAAAGTATGGGCTTGCTTTCGCCCTTAAACTGTCTATATGAAGTTTGGTTACAAATCCTCTCCTACAGTCTTCTGTTGTGCCAGCTCTATATCCTTCAGCCTCTTCGCTGCTATAGCAACCGGTGTCGCTTCCGGACTCGGAATATATAATTGCTTTGCTTGCATGTCTGCTAAATAAAAGTCAATTGCTCTTCTGATAGTTTCTGCCTCCTGAATTCCCCATTGTAGCCGCATGTCAGTCAACTGTGCGTCTTGAATCGGTGTGAGAAACACCCGGATTTGTCGCGTCTTTGCTTCCTGACTTACCTCAATCTCGCCGTTTTTTCTTCGTCCCATGTATGTCTCCCTTCCGGAAATCCTATATTAGCCCTGAAATATACCTTTAAGCGTCTTCTGTCAATCCGATTAGACCAGCAGGATGGCTGATTATGACAATTCTGGTCAGTCTAAAAGCTGTATTGCGTCACTCTAAGCCTATGTTTTTAGATGTGTTTTTCATATCTCCACGGTTTAACCGAGGGTGTCATTAACTGGCACCAATGTTGCTGTATTAACATATAGAAGGCACAGGGATGACACTTAGGCAACATGGAGATATATTATGCGAAACAATATCTGCAAATTCACGCTGGAACAAAGCAATAGAATAATCGGAATGGCACAGGCAATTGTCGGACAATATTATAACTGGCTTGATAGCGAGCGTCAGTATGACCTGGCGATGAACACATATTTTCATTTGTGTGAATTCAACAACTGCGAGGTTTCACCAGATCCAGCGTATCAAGTGATTAAAAATACTGTAAATAATCGTGCTGAAAATATGAGGCTCATTCGTTGTAAGACTTTGAAGCAGCGGAATTTGGAAAAGCTGACAGAACCGACCGACGAAGAAATTGAAAAACTGGACGAAATGAAATCTGGTCGGAAAATTAACAATGTCAGTTATGAAAGTCTGCTTGAAGATCAGGGCGATCTCCTGGAACTGGGATATGCGGTTGGTGTCTGCCTCAAAGTGAGGTCAGTAAAATTTATTCGGGGTTGCTGCTTTAATTTGCTGCTACTACTGTCAGCGGCTTTTCAAGATCCGGATAGCAAGCCATCCCGCTACAATCCTTTGGAACGTCAATTTGTATAGGTGTCGGATTGCTTAATACTGCTGGTGCTTCCTGTGCTGCTGCCGCTGGAGTTGCTGTGAACGGGTTGCTTGCAGTTGCCAACTTGGTGTTAATTGTTGTGTTCAGCTTGTCAATGCTGGCTTTTGCTGTTTCAATCATCTGTTTCTGCTGGAAATCCCGTTGAATGTTCGTCCATGTTTTGTTCGCCGCTAAAAGAACGGTTGCTATTATTGCTATTCCGATTAGTGCTCTCATTGTCGTTCTCCCTGTTTTTCGTTAGTTCCAGGTCAAGTCCATAACTACGCCGGTAAATCCGTATGGATGTGTGATTGCTAAAATTATGATTGTTATGATTGCGTATTCCATTGCGTTCTCCTTGTCTTTTAGTGGCTTTAAATATCCTATCTCATGCCATTTATATAATTTATAAAGCAACATAAATGCCAACTTTTCAAATAGCTGATATAGTTAAATTTTCCCTGCATTTTATCGGGGGAAAATGAAAACGCGTGTGCCAGTTTGAATATCGCTAAAGACTGTTAGGTTTAGTGAGTGCCGTCGTAAGACATAGCTCATGCCGTTTATTAGCTGGGTAAAATAAACAGCCGGTTTTATCGGGGGATTATTGAAAGTGTAGTTACTGAGGGTCAGCTAAAAAGCGTCCTGTGATTAGCTGGTTATGAGCCGTGCAGTCAGAATTCTGGCTGTCGCAGTTGGGATTTTGACTGTCGATAAAATGCAGGGAAAAATGCGAATTTGTCTGAATGTTGTCAGGAATATGACTGTTTATGGCGTGTTGGTGACTGATTGTGGCGGTGGTGTGAGTGTGAGGAGGTTGTGGTGCGTCTGAATTCTGCTTGACCGGAGGCATAGAAAAGCCCATCGGAAATCCGACAGGCTAAATTCAAGAAACTCAAAAGCAAGAAACTGTCTTCGGTGTGGTTGGAGGTGGTAAATCTGTTCGTGTGATGCCGGGGTAAGGTTTGATTGAAGGTGGTCAAGCTTCTTTGTAAATCAATGTCTGCTTACATCGAGGATATCTAACACATCCCCAAAAATGTCCGCCTGAATTCCGCCCTTTAGACGACTCCCGCAACGTCATCTTGACATCGCATTGCGGACAGGTCGGCGTCCGATAGTCACCTTCAAGGGCAATTTTCAGGAGCATGTCCTGGTTCTCTTCCGATAGCTTGCCAATAAGATTTATGAACTTTTCTCCCCAGATTAGCGTGATTTTGCCCTTTGCAAAGTCTTCTGCTTCTGCGGTAAAATCCCCGGATGTCATGAATAGTCCTGTTGAAATCCGTTCTGCTGCCATCACGCCGAAAAGCTCCCGTATGGGCTTGATTCCGATCTTATAGGTATTCCAAGCCTTGCACTGAACAATTCCTTTGAAATTGTCGTCTCCAGGCTTAGAAACTCGAATATCAACCCCGC
>JANYBN010000096.1 GCA_025360785.1 Geobacter sp. | reverse complement strand
TTAAGCGGCACATATGCACACATTTAAGGCATCTGAGCTGTCTATTTTCCATCCTGATTGCACTCTTGAATTTACAACTATCCATAATCGTAAGATATTTTTCAAATGGCACATCCAATGCATAAAATGTGGAAAATTAGTATCTTACCTTCAATGGAGAGTATATGAATAACCATGGACTACGGAATACAATACCCTTGTTTGTATTTTTCTGTACAGTTCTTCTGGCCTCAAATCCGGCATTTGCCAAAGAGTGCATTGATTGTCACTCTGACATCCTCAAACAATTCAGGAGTAATTCACACCATGTACAGGGCACCGGGCTTACCGGCAGCCATTGCTATGCCTGCCACTGGGAGGCCACAGCTGACGGCCGGATAAACGCTCAGTATCATAAGACAACATCCGCCAAGAGAACAGTAAAGACCAAGAGTAGCGTGGTGGACCTGGTTGTCTGGGAGAACGGCGTACGACCGGACAGTTACAAGCAGGGCAGCACCGCAGTCACTTTCAGCACATCATCCATCGGGTCATCTTCCGAACGGAAAGCAATCGCAAAGGTAACCACTCACTGCCTCGGATGCCATAATGACGCCGCAAATGAGGCGCGACCGTTTGCCGGGGATGACGGAGTGCCGCTCAAATACGCTTGGGACGGCCAGAGCGTAGGCTCCCGTTATGCCGCAAAAGGTGCTACCATCTGGGGCAAATACTCAACAGCTTCCACCAACAAGAAGAGCAAGATTATCAAGGCATACTCAGCACACGGCAATTCGGCGGCAAACCAAGGGGGGTGGAGCGCTGCAAGCGGCTATGACGGAGCTACCACCATTACCCGGGGTGGTGCTAACGCAAAAAATGTTGAATGTTTCGACTGCCACAACTCCCACGGCTCAAAAGTTTCCGGTACTACTACCAGCTACCGCACCTTTAACGGTACTTCCAATGGCGGCATTCTCAAGGAAACTGTTGCCGGAAAAGGTGGCTACCGTACGACGTACAAACCTTCAGCCAACCCCGGCTTGAAGAGTAAAAACCCGTATAATGCCGGTGCCGGGCTCTGTTTTGATTGCCATGAGACTGCAAAAGCAGGCGCCACACCATGGGGTTACAACACTACTTTTGGCGCCGGACAACCGATCATAGGCTATAAGGATTCATTACGGTTTAATTCAGGTGTAAAAGGCTCAACGTCCCGCTTCATAAACCGGCAGAGTCGTGCCGATGTTGCCAGCAGCCATCTGAAAGCAGGCAGTTATCTCAATTATTCAACTCATGGCAAGATTAACGGCCTGTGTACTCCCTGCCATGACCCCCATGGAATCAGCCAAACCCTGGGCGATAACATGCCATATGCCGTGCCTCTGCTGAAGGGCACATGGCTGACTTCACCTTACCGGGAAGATGGCCCACCTGCCGCAGTACAGGGCAAACCCGGCAGCGGCGCACCACGCTCCGCTGACTACAACAGCGTCAACCGCGACGCCGGCGCCAACTTCGGCAAAGGCGACAGCGGCGCACCGCGTAAAACCGATTACAACACAACCAATAGAGACGGCAACGCCAACTTCGGTAAAGGCGACAGCGGCGCACCACGCCCCGGTGACTACAACAGCGTCAACCGCGACGTCGGAGCCAACTTCGGTAAAGGAGACAGTTCTTCCCCCCGCAAAAGTGATTTCAATACTACGAATCGCGAAGACAACTCTAATTTTGGCAAAATGGTCAGTGGTGCTCCACGAGAACCGATGCAAGGTATGAAATACAGTGTTGATCGCAATACTTTTGGTGGTAAAAACCGAATTACCGAGAATGACGCTACCTTTGGCGGCATTTGCCTGAAATGCCATGCAAAAGAAAATTTTGCCGGAAACTCAAAAACTGCTCTTATCCACCGGGCGGTTAAAGGTTGGGGAGCCAACAAGGAGCATTCTTTCCCTTGCTCCAAGTGCCACCAGTCGCACAGCTCCGGTCTCCCACGGTTGATGCAGACAAACTGTTTTCAAGACGGTCCATCCGGTCTGCGTGAAAATAGCGGCCTGGCCTGGCTTCCTTACTCAAATGTGAATGGTTCTGATAGTAAACAGAGTTCGGCCGCACTCAATGATGCTTCAAAAAACAAGGTGGTTGGCTGTCATGTGAAGCAATTTGGCAAGTCATCGGCATCTTCGTCCAAAAAACAGGACGGCCAATGGAAAGAACTGACACCATGGTAAACCGGATTATACCCGCCTTCATGGCGGCCGCAGCAATGTTTGTCATAACAACCGGCACAGGAACTGCTGCCGAAGCAAATCCCTCTAATGACGCGACCTTGACCAGCTTTGCCCGGCAGAACGAGCCTCAATCTGTTATTGCCTTTACCAATTCAGCAAGCGCCATGAAGTTTGAGCCTGTGACAGGAGGGTGCTTTTTGATGGGTGATACCTATGGTGATGGCCAAGGGGATGAAAAACCGGTGCATGAGGTTTGCCTGGATAGCTTCTTCATGGGTAAATATGAAGTTACCAATGCTCAATACCGAATGTTTAAACCTGAACATACCAGCGGTTCCTACGAAGGCAATTCTCTGAACGGTGATACTCAACCAGTGGCAAACGTATCCTGGTACGAAGCTCGTGAATATGCCCGGTGGCTTTCACAAAAATCAGGGCGTCTCTACCGCCTGCCAACTGAAGCGGAATGGGAATATGCCGCGCGAGGCGGTACAAAAGGGAGAAATTTCTGGGATGATGATCCGGCCGGTGCTTGCAACTCTGCAAACGGAGCCGACTTGACGGCAAAAAGTCAGTGGCCTGCCTGGACAACCACCAACTGCAACGATGGTTTCAAGGTCTCGGCACCTGTCGGAAATTTTAAAGCAAACGCGTACGGACTGCACGATATGATGGGTAATGCCTGGGAGTGGACAAACGACTGGTACGATGCCGAATATTATTTCAACAGTCCCAAAAAAAATCCACCGGGGCCCAAGAGCGGTTCGCTCCGCGTACCACGTGGTGGAGGATGGGGCAATGCTTCAGAATGTGTCCGGGTGTCGGACCGCAACGGCTTTGATCCGGATTTTCACATCCTTTTTTTAGGTTTTCGGCTGGTTTCGCCGGCAAATCAATAGTAATCGCATTGGGAGAAACACCATGTCAATACGCGCCTGTGCCATTGCTGTTGCCGTTTTTTCGGTTAACGCGGCCCTTGCTGAACCGCTAAGCACCGCAAATATGAGCATACCCGGAACAGGAAAAACTGAGGTCTTGTCGGCATTGCAACCGCACCCCGTGAGTTCGCGGAATCCGCTGACAGGTATGGAGTTCGTGTTTGTTCCGGGCGGCTGTTTCCGAATGGGGTCCGAAACGGGTAATGGTGACGAAAAGCCGGTACATGAAGTTTGTGTTTCCGACTTTTTCATGGGAAAATATGAAGTCACTCAAGGACAATGGCGCAGAGTCATGGGGAACACCCCCTCCAGATTCAGCTCCTGCGGTGATGACTGCCCCGTTGAGCAGGTTGGCTGGAATGATGCGCAGGAGTTTATCAGTTCACTCAACAACATGACCGGCAAGAAATATTATCTTCCTACCGAGGCCGAGTGGGAATACGCATGCAGAAGCGGCGGCAGGGATGAGACCTACTGCGGCGGTAACGAGATCGATACGGTGGCATGGCATGACATAGGCATTGCGGCTAGGACACATCCTGTCGGTCAGAAGAAGCCAAATGGATTGGGATTGTACGACATGAGCGGCAATGTCTGGGAGTGGGTACAAGACTGGAACAGCGAGTACCCCTTGATTAAACAACTGGATCCATCAGGCCCCGGATCAGGCTCGACAAGAGTGCGAAGAGGGGGCAGTTGGCACTACGGATCAAAACAGTCACGCGCGTCCTGGCGCAGCAACGGATATCCGGACGACCGGGCCTTTGACCTGGGGTTCAGGGTAATGTATCCGGGGCCATAACCGGACGGTGATTTTCACAGGCGTAAAAAAGTCCGGAGTTATGTCAGCGAAGAGAGACTTCCAATACAAAGGATGAGGATTCCAGCCATTGCAATGAACGCTCCGGCAACTGACTGGAGAGTTATCTTGTTGTTGAAAAAAAGTGCAGATGCGAGAAGGGCAAAAATTGGTTCAGTGGCGATCAAACTGCTGGCCACCGCCACATTCGTGTATTTAAAAGCTACAATCGCAAGCCAGAAGCCACCAAATGTAATGATACAAACAGATAGCGTAAATTTCCATTTCAGACGCGCATCACGGAACGGAGTTATCCAGCCACCAAGACGTCGAGTTGCGACTCCTACCAACAGAATCCCAAAGGTTCCCGCCAACGTTCGGATAAAAGTAGCATAAAGTGTTGATATCTCTCCCTGTAATCCTTCTTTAGTCAAAATAGCAGCGATCGACATCAAAATAATAGAGATAAGTCCAAGTACTAAGCCGCGTGGCGACGAGTGCCCATTTTTAAAATTAATTGGAAAAATACCGATAGAGATACCCGTAATGACAAGGGCAATTCCAGCCCATCCCAACACCGGGAGTTTCTCG